>CAZYMD010000201.1:0-8860 GCA_964649005.1 uncultured Pirellulales bacterium | reverse complement strand
ATGACGGGGGACGCCGCCGGAGGCGGCGCGGGGATGGTAAAAGTGGTGATTATGTATATTCCAGGTTTCGGGTGGATGGGAGCGTGAGCGATTGTTAGTGGTTGTTGGTTTTCTGGATTCCTGCTTTCGCAGGAATGACAGAGGAGCGGGGGCGACAGGGGGAGTTATGTGTATGCAAGGTTTCGGCTGAATACGTCCCAGTCGGTTCCTTTCGGAGGTTGTTGGGGTCCTGAATAAATTTCAGGATGACAGGGATTGTGCTGGTCGCGTCCGTTTTTTTATATTCGGAGGGGATATCTCTCGACTTCACTTCGCCCCTGGGGGGCATGCTGCGCTCGAGATGACATGGAGTGTCAGATTGCCGCGCCATAAACCGCATGGTTTATGGTTCGCAATGACTTTCGGTTGCGGGGAAATGGGTTGAAGTTCTTTGGTGTGCGGGGGATAATCGTAGTTTACTTAAGGTAAGACAGTTGTTTTTTATTTTGGGGCCGGGGATGAATCTTAGGGCATTACATCGTGGGACAAAGCTGTAGCTTGTGTTTTCTGGATTCCTGCTTTCGCAGGAATGACATAATAGCGCGGGAATGACAGTAAAGGAGATTGACGATGAGGATTGTGGTTGTTTTAGTGGTTGCGGGTGTTTGTGTTGGGGTGATGGGGGCGGAGAGGGTGCGGCCGGAGAGTTGGGTGCTCACTGGGGAGTTGGGGGAGAAGCCGAAGAGGGTTACGGAGAAGCTGCCTTTGTCGGATCAGGGGAATACGGGGAAGTGGGTTGCGTATGCGCCGATGAGCGATGAGTTCGAGGGGGCTAAGTTAGATGCTAAGAAATGGTGGGCGAGGAATCCGGGGTGGCTGGGGAGGCAGCCGGGGTATTTCTGGGAGAAGAATGTGAAGGTTGAGGGGGGGAAGCTTTGTTTGACGATGCGGAAGGGCGAGCCGGCGGAGATGCCCAAGGAGAAGGGGTACCATACGTATACGTCGGCGGCGGTGAAGAGCAAGGGGAAGGTGCGGTATGGGTATTTCGAGGTTAAGGCCAGGCCGATGAAGTCGGCGGGGTCGAGCTCGTTCTGGTTTTACGATGGTACGCCGGAGTGGTGGACGGAGATCGATGTGTTCGAGATCGGCGGGAAAGCGAAGGGATTCGAGCGGAAGTATAATATAAACGTGCACGTGTTTCGCACGCCTACGGAGAAGGAGCATTGGTCGGTTGGCGGGGTGTGGGTTGCGCCGGAGGATTTGGCGGAGGATTATCATGTGTATGGATTGGAGTGGGATGAGGGGAAGATTCGGTGGTATTTCGACGGGGTGCTCGTGAGGTGGGTGGAGAATACGCACTGGCGGCAGGAGCTGACGCTGAATTTCGATAGCGAGACGATGGGGGACTGGTTCGGGCTGCCTGAGGATGAGGATCTGCCTTCGACGTACAGGATCGAGTATGTGCGGACGTGGAAGAAGAAGGGGCAGGGCGAAGGCGGTTTGCGTGAAGAGGTCGAGAGTAAGTGACATGAAAGGCGGACGGATGAGAGTAGTGGTGCGTGCGATTGCGGCGTTGGCGACGTTTTGTATATGCGTTGGGGCTTTTGGGGTGGAGGTGCGCGTTGACTGCTCGGAGTTGGTTGGGCGGATTCGGGCGCTGCATGGGGTGAATAACGGGCCTTTGAACTATGGGGAGATCATCGATTTGTCGGCGTATTATAAGGAATTGAGGATACCGCTGGCGCGGCTGCATGATAGTGAGTGGCCGAACCCGGATGTGGTGGATATTCACGCGATTTTTCCCGATATGAAGGCGGATGCGGGGGTGGCGGGGAGCTATCTGTTTTCGCGGACGGACGATTATGTTCGGGCGATTGTCGAGGCGGGGACGGGGATTGTGTATCGGCTGGGGGAGAGTATTGAGCATACGAAGAAGAAGTATAATGTCACGCCGCCTGGGGATTATGAGAAGTGGGCGGGTGTGTGCGTGGGGATTATTCGGCATTATAACGAGGGATGGGCAGGCGGGTTTCGGTATGGGATACGGTATTGGGAGATTTGGAACGAGCCTGAGAATCAGCCTAATATGTGGACGGGGACGAATGAGGAATTTTACAGGCTGTATGTCACGACAGCGCGGGCGATAAAGAAGCAGTATCCATCGTTGATGGTGGGCGGGCCTGCGATTGGGGCGCCTGGGGAATTAGTCGGGGAGGCGATGAAGCCTTCGGGATTTCTGGACGGCTTTCTGAGGTATTGCAAAGAGCATGATGCACCGTTGGATTTCTTTTCGTGGCATACGTACTCGGACGACCCGTGGATTTATGCGCGGAAGGGGCGGGCGATTCGCAGGCTGTTAGATGAATATGGCTTCGAGAAGGCGGAAATTCATTTGAATGAGTGGAATTATCTGCCTGACAATGACTGGGCGGCGATTAGTGTTGCGGGGCAGGGGGTCAAGAGGCAGCGGTGGTTCGAGCGGTTGGGCGGAGCGGAAGGGGCGGCGTTTGCTGCGAGCGTTTTGATCGATCTACAGGACAGCCCTGTGGATGTTGCGAATTATTATTGCGGGGACACGAACTGGTTCGGATTGTTCAATCGGTACGGGGCGCCTCGGAAGACGTTCTATGCGTTCAAGGCGTTCAGGATGCTGCTGGATACGCCGGTGCGAGTTAAGGTGAGTGGTGACGTAGAAGGGCGGATGGCGGTTTGTGCGGGGGTGAATGCGGAGCGGACGGAGGTGACTGTGCTGGTTAGTAATTTGCGGGCGGTGGATGGGCGGATGCGTTTGCGGATTGAGGATTTCGGGAGCGATGGGCGCGTTCGGTGGGAGGCGTACGTTGTGGACGAACGGCACGAATTGGAGCGTGTGGATTCGGGCGTTTGCGATGGGGGGGAGCTTGAGTTGGAGCGAAGTGTGGAGCCGCCTTGCGTTTTAGTGGTTCGGGTTTGTAGCGTGGCGGAATGAACTCTTTTTACAAACTGTCTGGGTATACTATACAGTGCGAGGTATGACCTGGTAAGGAACTGTGTGTTTTTATATGGGGGGATAAAGGATGAGCGAGAGAGATTAAACATTGAAAAGCGATCAGGGCTAAAGAAATGGCGGTCGTATTCGAGTGCTATGTTCATGGGGGATTCTAATACGGATCGATGATTAGTCGGTAGATTATCTATTAGTGAAGATACTATACAGTGCGAGGTATGACATATTAGAGGCTGGGGGGATTTGTGTGCTGGATGATAGGAGCGTCGGTTTTTAGGGCGAGAGGGATTAGGGGTTGAGGTGGTAAACTGAGGAGCTAAACGAATGGCGGACACTTAGTGTGAGGCTTTAGGCTGAAGTGTTGAACGGGTGTCAGATTCTCGATGCGAGGTTTTAGGCCGCTTCGTCCTGGGTCACCTTGGTATAGGATTAGTTGGGGGGAGCTTATTGGAGTGGAAGATTCAGAGTGGGGGGGTTGTCGGATGCTTATTTGGTTGGTGTCGTTAGAACTTATCCCAAAACCTCTTTCTATTACGATTGGCTGGGGAATTCATGGATCTGCGTTGTCGGCGAAAAAGGTTCTCGACGTACAAGAGATAGCCTGCGAGCCTTTTTTCCACCTCCGGCCTTGACCATGCACTCTTCGCTCAATCTCGTTACAAAACAGGTTTTGGGATGAGTTCTACTATCTCCCATGCGAAGGTGGATCGAGGGGGGAGGTCGATTTTGTGCTGATCGATTTGGTCAATGGCGAGCTTGTTCTGGGGGGTGTTTGGCGTTATGGGGATTACGTTGTATGATTTGCCCTGCAGGCCGTAATCTTTGGGGTTGAATTTTATGTGTGCGGATATGGGGTGGTCTGAGGGGTTGGCGAAGAGGAGCACTGTCTTGGTTTTGTTTTCAATTTGCCAGGCGCCTGTCATGGCGGCGTCGGTGGTGATGGGCCATGTGCCTGACCATTGCCAATCTGCGGTGACTTTTGGGATATCGCCAAGGAGCTTTGGGGGGCGGGCCATGTGGCCTGCGTAGAAATACTCTTTGAGTCGCCAGCGCAGTTGAATGCAGTCGCGCACGAAATTCCAGGAGTCTGGGCGCTGGGCGATTTCCGGGCCGAACCAGCCTATTTGCTCTCCGAAGACCAATTGTTGTGCGGCTTTCATTCGGTTGGCGAGGTCCTGGGTTGGGCCTGCTCTGTAGGCTCGGCCAAACATTTGTATTGAGCCGCCATAGACGGCGGGGAATGCGGGGACCATGTTCTGGTATTGCCAGTGCCAGGTGAGGTAGCCATCGAACCACTTAATATATGGCTCGGCGTTGCATTCGGTTGTTATCATGCACTGGGCGGGTTTGGCTGCGCGGATCGCGTCGAGCAATTGCCAGTAGCCCTGTGTCCACCAGTGACCACCTCCGAGGGGGTGGCCATGAGAAGCGTCGAAGCACAGTCGCGGCTGGGCGGCTGCGATTTGGTCGATGTATACGCTGCTGACTTTGTATTCGTTGAAGAGGCGAAGGACGATGTCACGCACCTTGTTTTGCCAGAGCGGGGTTGTTGGGCACATCACAGCCAGGGTGACATTGTTTCCATCGGATTCCTTGCTGCCATAGCTTTCGGTGTAGGGATTGCCATGTTCGTCTTTTGTCGCGGCGGGCAGGGCGAATTGGGTAAATCGCCAGTCGTTGGCGTCTTTGTCGTGAGTATCCCAGAGGCGGCCATTTATGTAGGGCATTACGTGGACGTTAGCTTCTTCGAGCTGCGCAACGCCATCGGCGAAACCATCCTTGACTGGGAAATAGTGTGGGTAATCGTTATCGAAGGGAATCTGGTGCCAGTTGTACCAATGAAAACCAATCGGCAGGCCAAGCTCTTTTGCGAAGGCTTTTAGTCTTGGAACGCAGTCGGAAGCGGAGCCTCCGGTCATTGCCCATGCGGGGAGTTCTCGCATCCACCTGGGAGTATCGCTACGTCCATCAGGTCCAAGAGTCGGCCACCATTTGGCTTGCTCTTTGACCCAGGTACGATAGATTGTCGCTGCATCGAACCAGTCGCCTCGCAGTAATTGCCATTTTGCCTCGCCTGGCAGGTCGAAACCGGAGCGTGGTTTGCCCATATCAGGGACGGGGTGTTCGAAAGTGAATGTTACCGCGCGCTGGTCGGGTTGGCTTTGGGCGAAGATATCCTTGGTGGAGCCATAAGGATCGTGCATGCCAATGTAAAGGCCCGTTCGGCCTTTGGTATCGTAGGCGGCCATGTACTGCATGGATGTCCAGCCGCTTGGATAGGTTCCACCTTTTTTTTGGGGGGTGTTCCAGATGTCGGAGATTTCGATTCCCGCCGTATGTGGGAGGAATACTTTTGCGTCTTCGCCCAGACGCTTTACTGTTATTTGAGGGAAGACTACCCGCCAGAGGCTCAGTTGTTCATTGTCATTCGCTACCTGCATATCCCACGTCAGGGAGCTGTTCTTATTGTCACTACATAGGCTGACTTCAGCGCTGATTCCCTTGAGACGATTATCGAGAGGGTCCTGAAAGGTCAGGACGCGCGATCCTGAAGTATCAGCGTCGGACAGTTCTATTCGGCGCCAGCCTGAATCGGCACTAAGGGTTGTTTGCTCTTTGTTTTTGATGTGTCGCACTTCGAGAGAAAATAGTCCAGGACTGTTCGGTGCAAGAAGCTCCTGAGCAGTGCTTTCGTCGAACAGGCTCAGGACTCGCATGCCCTGTTCTGCTTTCTCCAGCACCAGATTTAGATCGCCCGCCTGAATCCTGGTCCAGTTGGATAGAAGGTGGCCCTCTGTAACACCTACCGCCTGTTCAAGCCGTCCGGTTGCTTCGAGTTGTTCGGCCATGGCGGCGCGCCATGCGTTTTTGTTTTTTTTGCGTGCAACATCAATTGTGCTTCGCACATCAGTAGTGGATGCAATGATATTCGCTACGGACGGGGAATGGTTGGCGAATGTTTGCACTTTCTTGATTGCGTCGGTGTCTGAACCGATCCAAAGCCATGCGGAAAACTGTGCGGTTAGCTGCGACCAGGGCTTCCAGGCCCGGTCACCATGTGCGTGGAGGTAGGTGCCATAGGCGCCACGGCCATCGTGGAAGATCAAGCCGCCGGAATCGAACATCGCTATGGCGTCGCGTCCTTCGATTAGAGCGCCCCAGTTTGCAGCATTATGGCTCTTGCCTGTGGCCTGGAAAGTTCCTTTACTTAAAGGCTCTCCGCCGGCCCAGCTTTTGAAATCTTCACCTGGGAAGTTTAGTTCCAGGAAATGCAGCTCGTTCCATTCAAACGGCTGGGCTTGTGTGACCTCTGCTGTTACAAATATTAGTGGCAGATCGTGGAGATATATCCATGTGTAGATAGCTTGTGGTTTTGAGGGGGGCGACTTGCCTTCGGGATTTAGATATCCGGCCTTGACTCGCACGGCTGTACAAAGAGGGCCTGTTGTGAGGCATTCAACTGAGGCAGTGTTGTCATTCTGTAGCGTGAAGCCTCCAAGATTTTTGTGATGGAGGCGATCCTGCCAGCGGAAGTTGTCGAAGAGCTTGCCTGTTTTATTGAATGTGATTTTGTCGGGAAGGCCACCTTTTTGGGTATTGTGATGTACTGTGTAGAATAGTGTTTCGATGGAATTAGTAGGGATAGATTGAGGTTTAGATTTGTCGGTGAATTGAAGCTTGAGATAATCTGGGCGATTGGGTGTCAGGCGGGCTACTATCAATCCTGTGGCTTTTTTGGCCAGATCGAAGTCCGGGTCAGGGATAAACTGAAAAGGCGCTGGATTGCCATCGCGGTCGGTTGCTGAAATATGCGACGGATTTGCGTGATCTATTTTACATCTAGCCACTGCTGCGGTCAGATCCACGTGTTTGGCCACCAGACCATGTTCGGGTACGTCTTCGACAAAGAGCACTACCTGGTCTGCACACGCCGTACTTACTGTGAACAGCCATACTCCCAGCCATGCAATAAGGCTTGCGTGCAGGATGGCTCTATTGACATTCTTGTATATAGTCATACCGTCATCTCCAAATTTTAGCCTTATGAATTGTAATCGCTGAAGCGGATTGAAGGAAACAGAACTTCAGGAACTCGATCTGCAAGGGCTATTTGCATATGAACCGAACGGAGCGTTTTTTTTTGAGTTATATAAGATGCGCAGGGCGTCTTATGGTTTATAATACGGGTTTGGCTTTTGTTAATGATATATGATGTATTAAGAGCACCTAACAAAATGACTCTGCATTCAAGCGGCTCCTTTTGCCTCTGGACGGCGTCAGGCTGCATCGACCATCTTCAGATGGCCTGCTTCGCCTTCCTTGCCAGATGCAAAATCGCTCGCTTTCGGTGCGACGATTCATTTTGCCAGGCACTCTAAGCTGGAGTTGTGTTATGGGATTAGCCGGTTGGGGCCGGACAGAGAGGTGTTATGGGTACGGGAGCCGCCTGAGAGTGGGCGGTGTGCTGCTCGTTGTTCTTGCGGTAATGATTGGCGTGGGAGGGGGATGCGCTTCAAAGGTCAGGGAGGTTAAAGTTCCGGTATCGCTGCCAAGCGAGTTTTCTTCGAGCGGGCAGGAAGCGCCGGTTGAGCAGTGGTGGCGGTCGTTCAACGATCCGGGGCTGGATAAGCTGATCGAGAAGGCGCTGGGCAGCAACTTCGATTTGAAGATCGCGTGGGACCGGATGGCGCAGGCGGAGGCGGTTGCGAAGCGGACGGGTGCGGATTTGAAGCCTCGTGTTGATTTGAGCGGCAGCGCCAGGAGGACGCGCGAGCGGACGGGGGGCAACACGGAGTATACGAACAGATATCTATTGGGATTGCCTGCGAGCTACGAGATAGATTTATGGGGGCGGATCAATTCGCAGCAGCAGGCGGCGCTGCTGGATTTGGAGGCGAGCAAAGAAGATGTAACAACGGCGGCAATTACTTTGACTGCGAGGATCGCGCAGACGTGGTACAGGCTTATCGAGGCGAGGCAGCAGGTTAAGGTTATATCTGACCAGAACGACATAAACGTGGAAGTTCTTACGAGTATAAAAGGGCGTTTTGGGCAGGGCCAGACGGGTGCGGCCGATGTAATGCGGCAGAAGCAGTTTGTTGTGTCGGGGCTCGGGCAGTTGATTCTGGCGAATGAGTCTGTCGAGTCGCTGCGGCATGAGCTGGCGTTGCTGCTGGCGCTGCCGCCCAATTCGAGCTATGTTGATATTGAGGGGAGCATGATCGAGCTGCCATCGCTGCCTTCGATTCCTTTGCCTGCGGCGTTGATTCAGCGGCGTCCTGATGTTGTGAGGGCGTATCGGAAGGTTCAGGCGGCGGACCGGCGGGCGGCTGTGGCCATTAAGGATCAGTTCCCGAAGATCAGCCTTTCGAGCAATCTGGAGACGACGGGGGCGAGGACGAGGGATCTGTTCGATAACTGGCTGGCGAGCCTGACGGCGAATCTGGCGCAGCCTTTGTTCGAGGGGGGGCGGTTGCGTGCGGAGGTGGATCGAACCAAGGCGGTTTTGTCGGAGACGATTAACACATACGGACAGGTCGTGCTGACGTCACTGAAGGAGGTCGAAGATGCGCTGAAACAGGAAAGGCGGCAAGCTGAGTACGTTAAGAATCTTAGCGAGCAGATCGTAGCGGCGGAACTCGTGCAGGAGGTGACGCGCATCAACTACGATCAGGGTCAGTTCGATTATATTCGGATGCTGGATGCCCTAACGTCGCTGCAGAGTCTCCAAAGGAATGACCTTACTGCGAGGCGTCAGTTGATCGAGCTGCGGATCGATCTTTGCAGGGCTATCGCTGGGGGGTGGGAGATGGAGCGGCCCGAGCCGGCGAAAGTTGAGGCGGAGGATAAGGGTGAGGAGAAATAGGTTTCCGAGTATGCAGGGAAAGCAGAAGG
>CAZYMD010000200.1:0-8952 GCA_964649005.1 uncultured Pirellulales bacterium | reverse complement strand
ACAGCGATCATCCTGTGACGCGTGGGATGCCAGATTTTATGATTCGTGATGAGCTGTGGCATCAGATGGGCAGGCAACAGGATGTAAAAGTTCTATGCGAAGCGTTTTCTTCGAAGGATACGGGCGGCAGCGGGCAGAGCGAACCTGTGGTTATCTGCACGAAGTTTGGGCGGGGGCGGTGCTTCTATAACATTTTGGGCCATGATGCAGAGACGATGAAGAACGTTGCATGGAAAACGCTGATGCTGCGTGGGACGCAGTGGGCGGCGACGGGGAAGGTGACTGTGCCGATTCAGGACGATTGGCCTGCGGCGAAAGCGCCGAGTGAGTCCGAATCGATGATATCGAGCGGATTGGGATGGAAACAGACCGACAGCTCTTTAGCTCTGATGAACGGACAAAGAATCGTCTGGCGTTTCAACTTCGATAAGAAGCTGAGCAGGCCTTATTTTCACCCTGTGTGTTTGGTGGATGGGACAGAATTGACGTGGGACAGCCCGCCGGACCATCCGTGGCACCATGGATTCTGGTTTGCATGGAAGTACATCAATGGGCTTAACTACTGGGAGGAGGATGGCCAGACGGGATTGTCGCAGGGCCTGACGGAGCTGCAGAACGTGCACATCGAACCTCACGACGACTTCTCTGCGACGATATATGTTCGGCTGGGCTATCACCCGCCGGACAAGCCATCCATTTTGAGAGAAAGCAGGCTCATAAATGTTTCTACACCCGACGAGCAGAACCGCTATCGGATTACGTGGGCGAGCACATTCGAGGCGGGCGACCAGGATGTGCTGCTGGATCGTACGCCTATACCGGGCGAAAAGGATGGAGTTAGCTGGGGCGGCTATGCTGGGCTTTCAGTGCGGATCGCCAAGGGTGTTACCGACTGGCAGGTGGTTGACAGCGAGGGACACAAGGGCCTGGAGGGGCATGGCAAGAGCGCAAGGTGGATGGATTTCACTGGGCGGACAGAGGCGGGCAAAGAGCTTGGAATTGCTATTTTCGATCATCCTGATAATTTGAGGCATCCGAGTCCATGGTTTGTCATTGCCGATCCGGGGGTGCCGTTCGGGTATTTCAGCCCGGGGCTTCTCTTCAAGGAGCCTTTGACGTTGTCTAAGGGTAAGACGCTGACTTTGCGTTACGGGCTTCTGGTCCATCCGGGCCGGGCGGATAAGGAGCTGCTCGAAGGTGAGTGGAAGCGGTTTGCTACGATGAGGCGTCGGGCTGCGATGCATAAGAGGCTTCTTGGTGATGAATATGTTGGAGAGGTTAGAGGGGATGTGTTGAGTTCCAGGGGTATTCTGGATGCTATGCGCGAGACTCTGGGGCCTGGGGAATCCGGACAATGGAATAGCGAGGGTGAGGGGCGTTCCTTGCTTGATTCGGTCAAGGTCGAGAGCGGTGGCGGGGCCGAGGCTGAATTTAACGTCTTGCCCGAAGTGAGGCGTGAGAGGGCGTCCATGCGCGTCCGGGCTGATTCGACAGTGAGTGATCGGGTGGCGAACAGGGGCAGGGGCGATCTATCGCAATTGACGCCTGAGACTACTTTCGGCGAAGCGCTGGATATATTGCGTAATGCAACGTATCCGCCTTTGAATATGATAGTGTACTGGAAGGATCTGGAGGATAACGCGGGCATTGACAGGGAGACGCCTATAGAGATGCAGGGCGTTTCCGGGATTCCGGTTAGAAGCGCTCTAAACCTTCTGCTCAGAGCGGTCAGCGGTGGCTTTGCTGAATTGGGCTATACAGTCCAGGACGGCGTGATCATAATCGCGACCAAAGATTCACTGCCGGTGCGTTGGGAGACGCGGGTGTACGATATTCGTGATTTGTATCATGATCCTTATAGCACGAGGTTTCCGTTCGGCTTCGGTGGTTTTGGTAGCTTCGGCGGCTTTAGCAACTTTGGAAGCTTTGGTAACAATAGTGGTTATCAAGGCGGAGTTGGCAACAACAGAGGTTATTAAAGAACGTTGTTGTTTGGATTTAAGTATTAAGGCGCCCTAAGACGTTCATTTTGCGGAAGTTAGGTTATTTCTTCTGTTATGATAGGTAGCTCATCGTTTTCATGTTATCCTTTTTGAATTATGATCGAAAAGTGCTGTAGAAGAAGGAGTTCTAGAAAACAGCTTTTTAAGTCCTAAAAATGGTTCTACGCGTTGTTATTAATCCTGATATTTTGATTTGGGCTCGCGAAGTAGCAGGTTTTGAATTAGACGATGCTGCTGCGCGCATTGGTACTTCTCCTAAAAGACTCTCTGAATGGGAACAAGGCTTATCCTCTCCTACAGTCAGGCAGTTACGATTGATCGGAAAAGTTTATCGACGCCCTTCGGCGTTCTTTTATTTAGAAAAGTCACCGGACAAGCCTATTGAATTGGCAGACTTCCGTGTTATGGCGGATACCATACTCTCAAAGTCCCCAGAGCTTCTGTATGAGATTCGACGGACTCGTTCTCGTAGGATTACGGCGCTTGAATTGCTTTCAGAAATGGAAGAACAGCCGGCAGAATTCGAATTGCGTTTTGATCTTGGTGACAAGCCATCTGTTATTGCAGGGAGGATTCGAGAGGCTTTGGGTGTGAACCAGGAAGCGCAAATGGGCTGGAGAAATCATTATGAGGCCCTGCGTGAGTGGATCAAGAGTATAGAAAGGCTTGGCATTTTAGTGTGCCAGTTCGGCGGCATTAATGTACAAGAAGCACGTGGTTTCGCTATAGATGAGCAACCCCTGCCTGTAGTGGCAATCAATGCCAAAGATTCTCCCAGGGGGAGGATATTTACATTGTTCCATGAACTTGCCCATATAGTATTACACTGTGGAGGATTGTGCGATCTTCATGATGAGCAAAATACGGATGGTGACTTGGAGCCATTGTGTAATCAAGTAGCAGGTGAAGCGCTGGTTCCGGCCAGTGTGCTATTAGCCCAGAATGAAGTTATCTCCAATACTATTTTGACATGGTCCGATGAGAACCTTGAGATATTGGCAAGCCGGTTCATGGTTAGCAGGGAGGTCATTTTAAGACGACTTCTTACTCTCGGTCGTTCGACACAGCATTTCTATAGAACAAAACGAAAACAGTTTCTGGAGGAATACGCTTCTCGAAAAACGGGTGGATTCCTTGAATATTTCCGCAGGGTGTTGCGCGACAATGGTCTCGCTTATACATCAATAGTTATGAATGCTTTTCATAATGATGTGATTACAGAGATGGATGTATCTCGTTTTTTAGGCGATATAAAACTTAAGCATGTCGATTCAATCCAGCAAGAATTGGGTTTAGCATGACATGGCGAACATTTACTCAATAGATTCTGACTCATTTATTCGTGCCTGGCGGCATGATTATCCGCCGGATGTTTTTCCAAGTGTATGGGATAAGCTTTCATCTCTTGCCGAAGCAGGGAGAATAATCTCTTGCGAAGAGGTTCTTTTGGAACTTGAGAGGAGAGAAGATGATCTGTATAAATGGGCTAAGGCACGGGATTATATGTTTCGTTCACCGGAAAGACCGATTGAAGAGGTGGTTTCAAAGATAGTAAATAGGTGGCCAGAATTTATACCAGAAGACAGTCGTGACGGTGTTTGGGCGGATCCTTATGTCATAGGCGTTGCTTTTGTGCATAAGGCGACGGTTATTACAAATGAGAACTTGGTTGGTGAAAATGCCAAGAAACCACAGATACCTAACATCTGCAATTCTCTGGATATTGCTTGGAGCTGTTTTATTGAATTGCTCAGAAATGAGAAATTTCAATTTTAACGTGGATAGTTCAATTGAGAAAATTGTTTTTTCCAGGCAACACGCGCATAAGAGCAAAGTCAGAAAGTATTAACAGACTTGGTTATGTGAAAGTTGTTCTCTTACTGGAAGTCGAAGAGTGACTGGGTTTTGATCATTGTGACTTGGTCGGGGTAGGCGGCGAATGTGTGGACGTGCAGTTCGGTTCGCCTCGATTCGAAATCCACATAGCAGAATGGCTCAAGCCTTCCGACCTGGAGGTCGGGGAAGTTAACGAAGATGCCCCGATTTCTGGCGAAGTGCTGGAGGTCCATGTGGCTTTGTTGATAGAGGTTGGGGCTCATCTTTTCGACCTGGAAGTCGGTCATGTAGCTGACACCCCTGCTGAGTGTGCACTTGTGTGTTCGTGGGCCGCGGAACTGGAATCTCTCGATCAAGCCTCTTGAAGGCAGCATCTGTCCGGGAGCGCTTACGACCTCGGAAAGGCAAACATCGCCTGCAAAGACACTGATAACGTGGGTGCAGCCTGTAACCCAGATGATGGCTTCGTACTTGTCGGTTTTCAACTGGCGTTGCTGGTAAATCTGGAAGAGTTCCGGATGTAGAGGTCTTTGAAACAGGCTGAAGGTCAATTCTTCAACGGCAACATTAATATGTGGTGAATCCATAAACGACAATTCCAAGACAAAGTAAACACATCCAAGCACATGTTATTATACCTCAGGAAGGCGTCTTGCCCCAAGCGCAATATCAGTACTGATAGGGGGCATTGAAGGGCTTATGGGACGATTGTTTTGCAAGGTGCGGATGTGAAAAGACTAACAGTGCTGAAATTTCTTTAAGAAAAAATGCAAAAAAAGCGGATATTGCCGATTTTTTTTCAAGGGTGGAAGAAGTAAACATTCACTATAGCAGCAATGATATCGTAGCAGGCATGTGTGCCGGCGGTGATTCCAAATCCTCTGATGGCGAACAGTGCTGCGAAATAAATACCCGCAATAGTTCGGAAACCGAACTGCATTGCATCGAAGGCTCCGGTTTGTCCTATTTGCCCATTGAGTATTATGACGTGGTGATGGGCGCTGAACAGAGCGGCAGATATCAGGACCGAGAGTATGATAGAGCTTTTGTGGGACAGTCTCATCAAGTCCTGGAAAAACATCATCAGCACGCATATCAAGATCAGCCTGAAGACGAGTTCTTCGTAGATGCCGGCCCCGATTCCCGTTACGATATTCGCCAACAGCGACTGTGCGACCGGCGCGGCGCTGTCGAAGGCCGGGGCTATGGAGTTGTTGTCCGGCTCGTATGAATTAGGCGGTGGCTGGTTGACTGTAACAATTGCGGGATTTATTAAAGTTGATACGCTGGCTTGTTGCTGTGGGGGGCTGTTTAGAAACAACGTGAATACAAGCAGGGGCACGGCGAGGAGGATGCACTCCAGTGACATAGGCAGCATATCCGGTGCGTTAAGGCTCCACTTCTTGTTAGAGGCGACCTGTAATCCGAGGAGAATGAGCACGACAATGAATGGTGGGGCTATCCACGCAAGTCTGGTTCCGGTGCCGAGGTATTCGAGAAGCTCCTTGAGCCAGACGAAAGCAACCACACGGACCTGGGATTGATTCAGCACGTCGGTATTTATTAAAATAGTGCCAAGCTCGTAGAAGACTATGAAGGGCAGCAGGAAAACAATTGCGTATACTGGCCTGCTGGTGCGTTCAAGGTAGGAATTGGGCGCAAAGTTGAACAACTGGCTCGTGCTGTATGTGAGCTTGTTCTTTTTGTTTGTATCAGCTTTCTTTTTGGCTTTCTTTGGCACCGATGTTCCCTGAAACAGAGAAATCGCTTGATTACTTACACGGATTTTTGCAGAGTCTACATAACACAACAGGAAAAGACAATAGGCAAGAATCGTTGCAGTTCAGGAGACGACCATAGCGACGACGGGTGGACAACTGACGGAGATATATGAATTGCTGTTTTCCGCGTTCGGTTCTCAGGGCTGGTGGCCCGGCGAGACGCCCTTTGAAGTGGCGGTTGGGGCCATATTGACGCAGAACACGAGTTGGGCGAACGTGGCCAGGGCCATAGAGAACCTCAAGTCCGCGGATTGTCTCAGCGCCGAGCGGATAGACCGACTGGAACGCGAGGAGCTTGCGGCGTTGATTCGACCGGCGGGATACTTCAACGTAAAGGCAAAACGGCTGAAGAATTTCGTTGAGTGGCTTTGTGAGCACTATGGCGGGGATATGGCGAATCTCGAAGGCCTGGCGACGTATAGGCTGAGAGAAGAGTTGCTGGGAGTGAATGGTATAGGCAGAGAGACCGCGGATTCGATCCTTCTTTATGCTCTTGGTAAAGAGATATTTGTTGTGGATGCGTATACCGCTCGCGTTGCGATTAGACATGGGTTGATCGATTCAGACGCGGATTACGAGCAGTTGCGGGAGCTGTTCGAGTCGAATCTGCCGGCGGACGTTCAACTGTACAACGAGTTCCATGCGTTGCTTGTGCGAGTTGGTAACAAGTTCTGTAAACCCCGGCCAAAGTGCGAGAGTTGTCCGCTGGCGGGCTTGCCACATGAAATAGAGTGTCCATACTGACCAGCGCAGTACGGGGGGACAGGATATGTCAGAATCGGTACGTTAGGCCAAAAAGGAAAGTACGCTCGTTCTGTCTGATGGTGTTCTGTGTATGCTCGGAACCGCCGGGGAAGGAGTAGCTTTTGTCGAAAAGGTTGTAGATGCTGAAGTTGGCATCGAGCTTCTTCGATGGATGCTCGTAGGTCAGGGTTATGTCGGTTAACCCGAAGCCGTCTGCATAGCCACCTGCGGTGGTCTTTGTCTTGCCTGTGTACTGGGTTTGCAGGCCGAGAAATAGTCTTTCTGGTATGATCGGAGCGATCAGGTTGAACTTAGCCAGATGCTTTGGCGAGTTTACCATTACCTTGTGTGTGTCGACTTGCTCTGTTTGTACGAAACAGTAGCTCGCTCTGGCTCTTGTGCCATTATCCCACTTGCGTTCGAGTTCGAACTCTGCACCTTCGCCAGTGACTCCATCAGTGTTTCTGAAGATGAGGAGACTGTCAGCCGGATCGGTATAAAGGTCGATCAGGTTCTCGACTTCGTAGTAGAAGCCACTGATCGTGGCGCGCGTACGCTTTGATAATTGGTGTTCGAGAACAAGCTCATAGGATTTGATTGTCTCGGGCTGAAGTCCCACGCTCGGTTTCTGCGAAGTGCCGCCGTCGTTGTAGTAGAGTTCGTATACAGTCGGTGCACGGAAGGCCTCTCCGTAAAGGAGTTTTATCACAGTGTCGCTTGAGTGTTGATATATGAGCCCCAGCCTTGGATTGATTGTGCTGCCGATATTTTTATACTCATCGTAGCGAAGTCCGGCACTGATGGTTACCTTCTCGAACACTTTATATTCGTCCTGGACATACAGGCCCCAATTGCGTCCATTTCGTGTATCGTCGAGGTAGACGGCTTCATCCCAGTTTCGCTGATCCTGGCGGACGTCGTACTGGAATTCAGAGCCCCATGTGACATTGTGCTTGTCGGTTGGTTTTGCTGTGAACATCAGCTCGCCAACCCACCATCGACCCTTCCAGTAATCTCTGTTGACGACCGGACGAGGCGGATCACCGGGATTGGCGTAGTCGTAGACCCACGATCCATTGTAGTTGTAGTGATTATAAGATACTCGGCTGGTTACGGAGAGCTTGTCGGAGATCTCATGGTTGTAGTCCAGGCCGAGGAGTGTTCTATAGTCGTAGGTTTTGGTTCGGGTATCGTTGAAGATCGTACCCCATGGTGCTGTGGGGACGTCTTTGTCTACGGTGGAACTGGCGGCGGTAAAAGCTAAATCGCCGGCGGCGGCACGGAAGAAGAGATTGTGAAATGTTTGCCCATCGTTTTCCACATTGCCATTGTTTGTAGATGGATCATTGAACTCTTCGAAGAAAAGCTTTTGGCCGGAACTGTTTGAGGTTGTGGCGGAAAGGAGCAGGTCTACTCCGTCATCGGAGGTTTTCCCGTAGGTGATGCGTCCATTGTTGGTTTTGTAACTTGCGGTTTCGCCTTTAACCTCAAATCCGTCAAAATCCTTACCCTTTTTGGCAATGACGTTTATGACTGCGAAGAATGCATTGCTGCCGTACAGAGAGGAGCCTGCCCCTCGTATTACTTCGATGCGCTCGATAAGGTCTGTATCGAGTGGGAAATCCGATCCTATAGGTGAGGAACCGCCGACATTTTCGTTGAGACGGTGGCCGTTAAGCAGGATCAGGACGCGATTGTTGTAGTCCGCTGGTCTGCCGAAGCCTCTCACGCCGAGATAGTTATAGTTGCGGTCATCGGTTGTGTAAAAGCCTCGCACGCCCTGTAGTATATCCTTAAGAGTTCGGTAGCCATACCTTTTGATTTCTTCGGCAGTTACTATTGTTGTCGAGGACGGCGCCTCGGTGACTTTCTGTTGGTGTTTCGAGGCGGAGTAGACAGTGTCAACCTCGACCTCCATCAACTCTTCGATGCCCATATCGAACAGGTCAGGTTGCGCACTTGGATCCTGCTGCTGCGCGGGCAATCTACTTGCTAACAGGCATAGTAGAAATACTATAAGCAAGTAGTTGACCAGGCAGGGACGCATCAAAACTTTGCTCCAAAACAACTGGAAAGGTTGGTGTTTTCTATATTAGCCCCATTTTTCGAAGAATGAGTCGAAAGCAACATCGTCAGATATCCAAGACAACTGTTGTCTGACATCGCATATTTGAGGCAACTATAAGAAGGATGGGTATTAGAAGGTGATATTATAAGACCCATTTCAGCAGATTCGGACTGTTCGGGCCCTCTGATTACGTATTAACAGAGACGAGGTTCGAGAGCGGGCAATTGGGGCAGGTGGGCAGGGTATTTACGGGCTGTTGCGCCGACGGGTGGACTATTGTGGTTTTTGGCAACCTGAATCTTTATGGCGCGAAACGAAACCGGCGCTGATCTCTGGATTATCAAAGCAGCGTCTGGCTACTTGACCAGGCAGTATCTGGCGGAGACGTGACGCGAGACGAGCACGAAGATCATCCAGCTCAGGATAGCTGTGCACATTGCGGGGAGCGTGGCCCGCATGGCGGTATGGATTCCGAACAACATCACAAACCAGACTGCTGTGAAGTATGCTGTCATGAATA
>CAZYMD010000199.1:0-9014 GCA_964649005.1 uncultured Pirellulales bacterium | reverse complement strand
GAAATAATACATCCTAATGGATAGACGACAGGATATTGTACGTATGAAGGCCTTTTGATGAATTCTGACAAGCAGTTACAAACTCTGGTTCTTCGATGCCAGCAGGGCGAGCGTGCGGCATTCGAGGAGCTGTTCGGGCGGTTTCAGCCGAGACTTCGGTATTACATACGTCGTCTGACTGCTGATAACAACCATTCGACAGAGGATGTGCTGCAGGATGTGTGGATCAAGGTTGTCAGCAAGATTGGTTCGCTCAAAGATCGCAAGTCATTTGTCGCTTGGCTGTATTCCATCGCTCGCAATGAAGTTTACGGCAGGGCGAGAATGGCCGATCCGTTCGCCTCCCTAAGGGATGAAGATATCGAATTGGTCGCCGACAACCATGAGCCTGTATTCTCAGAGCAGCAGGCAGCACGTATACATGCGGCTCTTGGGAAGCTTAAGCCTTCTCAGCGTGAAATTCTGACGCTCGGTTTTCTCGAAGAGCTGTCACACAAGGAAATCGCCGGGATTCTTGGCATTCGTGCCGGCACGGTCAAGTCTCGGATTTACTACGCCAAACAATCTCTTCGCAAAGAATTGGAGAGAACAAATGAATAACCACAACTTAAGAGACAAACTGCTTCAAGCCGATGGCATCGATCCGGCCCAAACATCAGGGAAGGATTTGGAACGCTTCAGGCAGTTGTTAAATCAGGCCAAGCCTGTTCGGTTTGGCGGGAGAAATATTATGAGAAACCCGATTGCAAAATTGAGTATCGCCGCGGCGGTTGTGTTGGCTGTGGTGCTTTTAGGATTGCAGTTTTTCAGCGAGACATCGAGCGTCACCTGGGCCAACGTGCTCGAAAAGGTGATGACGTTCGATACGTGCGTTTATCGCAGCCGTACAGTCGAAACCAGCGGGCCTCGACCCGATGGCTTCGAATTCGCAACAGAGAACGAGTCGACGGAGTATCGCTCCGATACGTATGGTGGCTATAGCGAATGCTATGAATATGGCAGACTGGCCAAACAGGCATATACCCTCTTGAAGGAGAAAAAATATATTGCCATGTTCATCAGACCCAACAAAGACAACTTACTATGTCTTCGCGGTTCTCTAAATGATGACCAGATTAAAGAATACCGCAACAGCGACCCCAGGTGGATCATTGCAAAAATACTTAAAGGAAAATACACCGAGTTAGGACAGGATATCATTGAAGGTAAAAGCGTCAGAGGTATCAGCCTTGACGATCCCAGCGTGCTGGCCAAAGATGAAAAGCAAATGCCGCCTTTAGATGACTTCTCATCGAGTATCTGGATCGATGCAAAAACTGGGCTACCCGTCTGGGTCGAGGCCAGCATCTTGCCAAAAGGCTCGCCACAGCGTATGACGCTTGTTTGGGACCATTTCCAGTGGGGCGTACCTCTGGAAGCGAGCCTGTTCGTACCCAATATAACTGATGATTACGAGGTCGTGGATGATCCGCCAACTCTGCCAGATTCAACACCTACGACTGATGCAGCTAAAGCGTTCGCTCAGAACACAATGGCCGAACCTTATCTAAATGACTTCGATCATTTACCACTGCCCGATCTAAGCAACCTTGATTTACTCGGTGTTGACGCGGCTACTGAACAACCAGAAACAAAACTTCTCGGTACAAATGAAATCTGGACTACTCAGGATGCTACAGTCGCCACCTGGCCCAAATACGAACAGGTTAAGATCCAATTGCAGAACGAGCTTCAGGAAAAGCTCGACATCGATAACATGACTGACAACCAGCTTGTCACTACAGCAATCTCCCTGCGCAACCGATTCTGGAGCCACGGAGCATGCCTGTCTGCAAATTCATACCCCTACATATACGCTTCCAGGCTCGTTCTTGAAATGGCTTGCGAACTGTCACCTGAAAAGCCTGAGATTATCGACCAGCTTATCGAAACCATCCTGAGCTACTCCATGATGTACACCTGGGATGTAGAAACAGAAAGCTCGAAAGATCGCAATCCTGCATATGCTGGAATGCTTGCCGATCTTCGCATCCGACAATTCGATCTGCTCAAAGCTAAAGTTAAAGATGGCTATACACTCAAGTGGAAAGATTTCGTACGCTGTTCCGAAATGATATACCTTTGCTCTTGTCGTAACGATTTCGATACTGCTTTGGAAGCAATCCAAATACTTATCGAGCAAATGGAAGAAGGTGGCTGGACCTATTATAAGGACAGTATATTGAGCTCCCAGCAAGACTTGTCACAAGGCAAGCGAACCCTAATAGGTTCTTTTCTCACCCCAGTCGGTGACATTGCCTACGAGCGTTACGGCCGAAGATTGTGGTCGTTCCAGGGACCTTTGGAGTACAAACAAAGCTGCACCCCCTCACACATGAGGCATATAAAAGATAAGTGATAAAATGACAGTCCCCACAGATTTAATCTTCCTTCGTAATTCTGCTTAGGGACAGAAAAATGGGGCTGCTTTCAAGGGCCGCCCCATGCTATTTTAGACACAACTTGAATCCGCTTAGTCTTTGAAAGGGCGAATCCAGATATTGCGATAACGAACAGGGTTGCCGTGGTCCTGCAACATGATAGGCCCTGCATCTGGAAGCGGCCTGAAGTCACTGATCGCATGAGGCCCTTGCCAGTTTGTACCGCCTTCCAGTGGAGTATCCTGTACGAGCACGCCGTTCTGCAGGACGATGAACCTGGGCTTACGTACGACATCTTTGCCTTTGAAGATCGGGCGATAATAAATAATATCGTATGTTTGCCACTGTGCGGGAGGCCGGCATACGTTTACTTCCGGCACCGACCTGCCATACAGAGCGGCGCACTGACCGTCAGCGTATGTAATGTTCTCGTATGAATCGAGCACCTGGATTTCATATTCGCCCTGCAGGAACACACCGCTGTTGCCCCGACCCTGGCTTGTGCCCTTGGGAGGTGTGGGCGTGGCGAATTCCACGTGCAGTTGGCAGGAGCCGTAATTTTGGGCTGTTTCAATATAACCTGCTCCCTTGACCGACTCCATGTAGCCGTCTCTGCAAATCCACTTCGTGGGCTTCCAGTACTTCTTTAGTGAATCATCTGTACCGTCAAACAGCCATGTCGCATCGGATGGAGCCGTGCCTGCCTGGTCCTGCGTGCTTGCTGTGCCGGGAGTAATTATCTCAGGTTTCTCCCGCTCCATATCGTGTATGAGCCAGCGACCAGTCGGAGTGTCCACGTACTGGAGCTTTTCACCTTTTTCATTCACAGCCAGCTCATCCGATTTTTTAGCTGCGGACTTGGTGGCGCAACCGGCGGATACCAGAAGCGAAAGAACAATAATAAATAACAGAGCTTTCCTTGTCATAGTTTTTCCTTTCCTGTATTGAGAATTCCTGGCCAATCATTTGGCCTTCGCCTTACTGTTCATGGCGAAAAACAAACTTATATCCTCTCAGAGTCCCAGCGCCAATAGGCAATTTGAGGGTAGTTGTTCCGAGCTGAGAGGGCTTTGATACTTGCCTGCGATTGGGCTTTGCAGTATAAACGCAGGCTGTTTAGCCTGTGCGTGGTTAGGCAATGTTGGAAAACAGCCTTAGGAATGGATTTGGAAAAGTCGTGGATGGAAATGATGCGAGGCTGGATGTTCTGAAGGTTCAGATCTGAAGTACGCGACGAACAGTACTCACTTAAAGGACGATATGGCAAATACGGAAGACTACAGCAAGGCGATTGAACTGATCGGGAAATCGAGCAGTGTTCTTATTACCACACATGCCAAGCCGGATGGCGATGCGTGTGGCAGCGTCGTAGCGATGTGTGATATTTTGGCGGGGCTGGGTAAGAGCGTCCAGCCTCTTATGCTGACGGATGTGCCCGATTGGTACACATTTTTGTTCGAGCAGAAGGTGCCTGTGCTTGGCGAAGATGTAAGTTTTGAGCAGTTGCAGCAGGGGCAGTTCGGGACGTTCGACCTGATTTTAATTGTCGATACCAACAGTTGTAGCCAGTTGGGCCAATTTGCATCTTATTTACAACAACAGAGCAACACCCCAGTTTTGATTATCGATCACCATGCTACTGCTGATGGTCTGGGAACAGTCGAGGTGGCTGACTCGAGTGCGGCTGCGGCGGGGCTGGTTCTGCACGATCTTCTGAAATATGGTGGATGGGAGCTGACTGAGAGAATCGCAGAGGCCCTGTTTATTGCCATTGCGACGGATACAGGCTGGTTCCAGTTCAGCAATGCTGATGCGAGAGTATATCGGGCTTGTTCGGAATTGATCGAGGCCGGGGCCAATCCAACTGAAATCTACGACAAGCTGTTCAATACGTTTTCCGGCCGGCGATTCAAGCTGATGGTTACAATGCTTAATACTCTGGAATTGCACTTCCATGGACGCTATGCGACCCAGCATATAACAAAGCAGGATTTCGAGCGGATCGGGGCCGATTACAGCGACAGTGAGAATTTAATCAACGAGTGCCACCGCATCGAGAGCGTGAAGGCGTCGGCTTTGTTCATCGAGTTGAAGGATGGGAGAATCCGCTGTTCGCTACGCAGCAGGGGGGCGTTGAATGTATCTGAAATCGCACAGAAGTTCGGCGGCGGGGGGCACAAAAGGGCGGCCGGGACTTTTCTGCCCGGTCCGCTGGAGAACGCCAAGGGACTCATATATCAAGAGGTAGAGGCGCAATCTCAGAGTCTGGATGTCGGATGATGTTTACTTCGGGGGGCAGTAGTTGGGGTGTTTACCGTTTTTGTTGGGGCGGAATGATTTTCTCATAACTGCTCTGCCAATCGGGCTGTTTGCGGGGAACCACATTTTGTCTTCTGCCCGCCGAACCAACCTGCCCTTGGCCCATTTATCAGAGCCTTCGTATCGCAGGTCAAGGTTAATATGCTTGTGGTTCGGCACGTTGGGGTCGGTGGTCTCCAGGAAGCCGATGAACTTATCCGGCGCGTTGGGTTCTTTCGTGTACGAGAATACGTATGCGCGAACTCCTGCGGGTTTTCCATCGGGCAGGGGGCCGGAAGGGGCCTTGATGGGTGGGATCTTGCCTGATACGGCGGTGAAGAGCTTTCCCGTGTTCAGATCGTAATACCAGTCGTAGTCATACTCGATCACCTCGACGACTTTATCGGGTATGGATACCCAGATTGCGGCTGTAAACAGTGCAACGAGAGATACGATGGTAATGCCGATGAAGATCAAGGGATTCTGATTGACCCAGGGTCTTATAGAGCGCCGCTCCCACCATGCCATGAACTCATACTTGAAATACTGAAAGTCCATAATGCCGGCACCCCTGTAATGTGCAGTCTATTCGTTTTATGCTTTTGGATAATCCTGCTATTGGATTTCCTGTAACAAGGTTATGACAACCTACCTAATAACCATATCTGCATCTTGGTATTCTATTGTCATTGCATGAAGCGAGCAATCTGAAAGACTTCATGGGATGAATTAAAAGCAAATATTCCCGGCGTCTCAATTTCGAATGAATCGGGCCTAATATAGATGTCGTCTCTATTATCAATATGCTCGTAGTCAGGGATTTGTTCGTGTGAAATAGCGGGGGATGACGAAGATATGGCACTTCAAAGGAATTCTAATAAAAAAACCTGGATTCCCGCCTTCGCGGGAATGACAGAAACGTAAGGCAGGTTTTGTTAGGGCATTAGAGTCTCAGAGTGTGCTATATGACTAACCGAATTGGCTCGCAGGTTCTACTCGATTCTTTTCTCCAATTCCTTGAATTCTAAGGAACTTGGCAGTACAGCCATCGATCACAGAACTCGGCTATGTCTTTGCTGTCGATTTTGCCATCAGATGTAAGATCGGTTTGGCCGGTGGCGCTGCCTTTGGGCCAATCGGAGGCTATAAGCGAAAAGTCGCGAAAATTGGCCAGGCCGTCACCGGTGAAGTCGGCGGGATGTGTGCTTGGCCCAAGCATTCCGAAAATGCCATAGTCGGATCCATCCTGTTTATAGCTCTGCCATGCACAGAAAAAAAGATCGGATTCCGTTATTGCTATGGATGGATATTTTTGGTCTTCAGTCACATACGTGTGCGTACAGAATTCATGGCCGACTACCTGTCCGATGCTGTCGAACATCTGGCCGCATATGTCTTTTTTGTGGCCAGGATATCCTGTGTTGCTATGCCATGTAATCACGAATCGTCCTTGGCTCGTGATTGCAATGGATGGGCATTCCTGCTTGCCGGATTGAGTAGTATTAACAGCGAATTGTTCGCCAACTGCATTTGCGTTCGGATCAAAGATGCGTGCATGTATATCATCCAGGCTGGCGTATCTATCGTGTCCATCCCAGGTCACTGCGAAACGGCCGTTACTGCTCATCGCTATGCATGGTCTCGTGACTGAACCGAAGTCGATAGTGTTAACCTGACAGGGATCAGTCTGTGCCGAGCCCACAGCGTCGTATGATCTGACCTGTATCGAATTTCTCGGTTTATCCTGCATCCATACGATCACAAAAGCACCCTTACTATCAATCGCAACATCGGGATAACGACAATCCATTAAGTTGCTAAACCTGACTTCCTGCCCGACAGGCAAGCCTCTGGCGTCGTATATTTGGAATGAGCCTGTACGGTCGCACGAGTCTTCAAGTGCAATTTCACTCTGCCACACGACTATAAAACGCCCGTCGCTGTTTATTGCAACTTTCGGATAACATTGTGAGCCCTTTGTTACGCTGTTGACTATGAACTCATCGCCGGTTGGTTTGCCGTTAGGGTCATAAAGTCGAGCAAAAATATCCTCTTCGTTCGGCCCAGGACCTTGCCATACAATAACATGACAGCCATCCAGTGCTGCCTCCACTGCGGGCCTGGTCTGGTCGCCGTTAGTAGTACTATTAATGCGATACTCATTACCTATTGTCTTGCCTGTGCTGTCGAGCCGTTGGCAATATATACCGCCTGAATCTCCGTCCTGTCTGTAGCTTCTCCATACAGCAATAAAATCACCAGTTTTTCCAGCCGCCACATCAGGATATGCCTGGCTATATGTTGTTTGACTGGTGATTCCAAATTCGGCATGAGATAATGTTGCGAAAAATGCTACCAATAACGCAATTTCAATTGCTACGTTTGTCTTCATTGGAACTGCCCTCCACGCTTTTAACAACCTGGATCGCTGCTGAAGCCTTGAGATGAATATATACAATCCGCCCGGCTCGATACTCACAACAGCGTTATTTGCTCATCCGACAGGTGAATTATAAATGGTTCTACTGGGCAATCCACAGAAAAATAAGGTTCTCCCGGCTATTTTTCCGGCCCGAACAAAAAGCCGGTCTTGGAGTATTAGTATGAGTTTTTTAGAAATTTTTCAAAAATATTTAAAAAACCCCTTGACGAGGTGTCGATACTGCACTAAAATCCTGGAATCTTCGTGGCCTAAGACGATGTACAGTCCGCGTTAACTATGAGGTTAGGGTATTGAAAAAAGCCTTAATAATGTTGTGTTTTTTGATATAGACTGCCATTAGGCATACAGTGGATTAAATATCGAGACCGCTGGCAGTTCTAAGCAGCGGTTTTTTTGTTGCTCTTTTTTAATTTGATACTTATAACCGACTGCCGTTACGGGCAGCACTGAAAGGTCATCATTTTTTTGATGCCGGGCAGTGGTCGAAAGGGCTCGTAGCTCAGCTGGCTAGAGCGCACGCCTGATAAGCGTGAGGTCGGTAGTTCGAGTCTACCCGGGCCCATTGATGGGATTGACCATTGGTGATTGGGTTCGGGCGAACGATTATAAGGTGTTGGACCCGAGTTCGGTACAGTTGACTAACATCCCATGAGTTAATGTTAGTCATTGATCAATGATTGGTCGTATTGGATTCGGGGACGTAGCTCAACTGGGAGAGCGCCGGCTTTGCAAGCCGGAGGTTGCCGGTTCGAGCCCGGTCGTCTCCATTGTGTAGTACATGAGCACCAAGCGTGTATTATTTTCGCAAGGGCTTATGTTTGTTTATGTTCTTTGACAAGTCAATATGCAGATGCGTGGGATTACAATATCCCAAATGATTCTTTGTTCCCAAACAAAGAACCTCATGATATGAGCGCTCAAAAAATAGGCGAATTGATGACCTGTTCAATCATAGATTGATATGGTCAAGTTACTAAGAGTGTATGGGGGATGTCTAGGCGTCGAGAGGCGATGAAGGACGTGGTAGGCTGCGATAAGCCCGGGGCAGGTGTCTAACAACCGTTAATCCCGGGATTTCCGAATGGGGAAACCCGTCGTCACTGGGCAACCAGATGACGTCATCACTGGCTGAATGCATAGGCCAGTTGAAGCTAACGCAGGGAACTGAAACATCTAAGTACCTGTAGGAAAAGAAATCAACCGAGACTCCGTTAGTAGCGGCGAGCGAAAGCGGATCAGCCCAAACCAGGGGGCTTGCTCCCTGGGGTTGCGGGCGCCGACACAAGCAATGGAACGGTTAACAGAACGATCTGGAAAGTTCGACCATAGAAGGTGAAAGTCCTGTACGTGAAAACTTGAACATTGCGTTGGCGTACCAGAGTAGCGCGGAGCTCGTGGAACTCTGTGTGAAGCTGGGGGGACCACCCTCCAAGGCTAAGTACTCCTCGGCAACCGATAGTGTAAAGTAGCGCGAGCGAACGATGAAAAGTACCCCTATTAGGGGAGTTAAAAGTACCTGAAACCATACACCTACAAGCTGTGGGAGGGCTATGCCCCGCACCTACTTTGCGACCTCGAGGAAAGAACAAATATTAAATATTAAAAAGGTGGAATTGCCCATTAGGGGCGATGACTTCCTTGATTTTGATTTTTGATTTGCTTTGAGGTTTCAAAGTAGGTACGGGAAATGCCTGACCGCGTGCCTTTTGCATAATGAGCCGGCGAGTTACCGTTTGTGGCAAGGTTAAACACTTAAGGTGTGTAGCCGTAGCGAAAGCGAGTCTTAACTGGGCGATTTAGTCGCAGGTGGTAGACGCGAAACCAGGTGATCTACCCATGGCCAGGTGGAAGGG
>CAZYMD010000198.1:0-9053 GCA_964649005.1 uncultured Pirellulales bacterium | reverse complement strand
TCGTCCCATTTGTCGAAGGCTTCGTCCCAGACGACGAATCCCATGCGGTCGCAGAGTTCGAGCAATTCGGGGGAGGGTGGATTGTGGCTTGTGCGGATCGCGTTGACACCCATGTCACGCATTATTTCGAGCTGGCGCTCCATTGCGCGGCGATAGAATGCAGCGCCGAGCGGGCCCTGGTCGTGGTGGAGGTTTACGCCATAGAGTTGGACGCGGCGGCCGTTTAGGTGGAAGCCATCGTTAGCGGTGAATTCGAAGGTGCGGACGCCAAACGTGGTTTCGCATGTATCGCAGAGCTTGCCGTTGCGGCGGACCTCGGTTTGGGCGACGTAAAGCTTAGGATCGGCAACGTCCCAGCGCTGTGGATTGGCAATATAAATCGTTTGATTTACAGGTTTGTTCTCTCCAGGCTCTGACTTTAACGTCGTCGCTATCGAGGCGATGGATTTGCCTGCGGGATTGATGATCGTGATTTTGACTACAGCGGTCTGAGTGGAATCGGTGTGGTTTTCGATTGCGGTCTGAACTTTGATTTTGGCGCTTTGTTCGGTGATTACAGGAGTGGTGACAAATGTTCCCCAGTGCGCGATGTGGACAGGATCGCATAGGCTCATTGTGACTTTGCGATAAATGCCCGCGCCGGGGTACCAGCGAGTGCCATGCCTGCGGGTGTCGGCCTGGACGGCGATGACGTTGGAAGCACCAAACTTAACGTAAGGCGTCGCATCCACACGAAACGACATGTAGCCATAATCCCACTGGCCTGCGAGTTTGCCGTTGATGTAGACCTTTGGGAAGGCCATTACGCCATCGAAGTCGAAGTAGACTCGCTTGCCACTATCGGCCTTGTCGAGATCGAAGGTCTTTCTATACCAGCCTACGCCTTTCCAGGGGAGCTTGCCTGCGTAGCCATTTTCTCTGGGATTGAAGGGGCCTGAGATGGCCCAATCGTGGGGAACGGTGACATTTTGCCAATCAGAATCGTTATAATCGATGGCCTCGGCCCCATCGAGAGAGCCTTTTTGAAAGAGCCAATCATCGTGGAGAACCGTTGTAGTTCTGCTTTGAGAGGCACAACCGGCGATGGCGATTGTTAGGACGCTTAAGATTAGGAGAATTGTGTTGGCGGAGCGTCTGCGAAAACCGATAACGATTTTGTGATACGTTTGTTGGGCCTGCATTGTTTTCTCCTTCGAATCCAAAGCAAAGCTTTATTGGTTTAAAAGTAACCTTAAGATTCAGTATTAATTGATATTAAGCTTATTATCAACAGTGTATGTACGGTTGGCTTTGGTATTCACTTCGGTGGTTTTGTCAGCGTATCTGATTTTGCAATTGTTACCCAAGAGGGAGCGGAATTTGGCTTGTGTGAGTTTGCCATCTTTCCAGGCTATATCCAGCTCGAAGCCTCCCTTTGCGCGGAGGCCTGTGACGGAGCCGGCGGGCCAGGCTTTGGGTAGAGTGGGCAATAATTCCAACTCACCTGTGTGGCTCTGGAGGAGCATTTCGCAGATGCCTGAGGTGCCGCCGAAGTTGCCATCGATCTGGAAAGGCGGATGGGCGTCGAACATGTTGGGGTACGTCCTTTGGGGACGCAGGAGCATTTGCAGGATTTTGTGCGTGTGCTCGGCGTCCTGCAGGCGCGCCCAGAGATTGAGACGCCAGCCAATGCCCCAGCCTGTGGCTTCATCGCCTCGGATTTCCAGAGATTTGCGGACCGCTTTCGCAAGGTCGGGGGTGCCTCTCAAGGTGATCTGGGCGCTGGGATGGAAACCGTAGAGGTGGGAAACGTGGCGGTGATGGATGTCACCTGCTTCCATGTCCCAGTCTTCGAGCCATTCCTGGAGCTGGCCTTCCTTGCCTATCTGGTTCAGAGCAAGGCGGGCTTTAGTTGCAACGAGTTTTTCGCGGAAATCATTATCCACACCGAGGACTTCGGTGGCGCTTATACAGTTGGAGAACAGGTCGCGTATTATCTGGTTGTCCATTGTCGGGCCTGCGCAAATGCTGGTGCCGAACTTGTGGCCGTTTTCGGGCGAGACCGAGGGGCAGGTAACAAGCCATTTATGGGTCGGCTCTTCGACGAGGGTGTCGAGGAAGAACTGGGATGCGCCTTTGAGGGCGGGGTAGATTTTTTTCAGGAAGTCTTTGTCGCCATTGAATTCGTAGTGTTCGTAAAGGTGTTTGGAGAGCCAGGCGCCGCCAGTGGGCCAGAAGCCCCAGAATGGACCATCGACCGGGGCGGTGGCGCGCCAGAGGTCGGTGTTGTGGTGACAGAGCCAGCCCGATGCACCCCAGTTGACTTTGGCGGTGCGGGCGCCGGTTTCGGTCAGGTCCATAACCATTGCAATTAGCGGCTCGACACACTCGCCCAGGTTGGTCGGTTCGGCGGGCCAGTAGTTCATTTCGGTGTTGATGTTGATCGTGTATTTGCTTGACCAGGGTGGGCTCATGCTGTCGTTCCAGATGCCCTGGAGGTTTGCGGGCTGAGTGCCCGGGCGGGAGCAGGAGATTAGCAGGTATCGGCCAAACTGGAAATAGAGGGCGGCGAGTTGCGGGTCGTCGTTCTGGCTTGATTCGCGGATACGCTGGTCTGTTGGGAGTTTGGCGGCTTCGGTTGTGCCGAGGTCCAGCTTGACTCGATGAAACAGACGCTGGTGTTCGGCGACGTGGTCCTTGCGTAGAGTATCGAAAGATTTGCCGCTTGCTTTGGCGATGCAATCTTTGGTCAGAGCTTCGGGATCGCCGGTGACGTCCTTGTAGCTTTTGTAGCTTGTGTTGGCGGCGACGAATATTGTTGCCGAATCGGCGTCGGTGACATGAATCTCTTCACCGTCAGCGATAGTTTTGCCACCTTCGGTTTGCACTTTGACGCGAGCCTGGAACTTCAAAGCGCCGGCTATGCCCTGAGATGAGCCATTTGTGCCGGTCATTACGAGCGTGTCGGAGCCTTCTGTTGACACGGCGGCTTTTTGCGGCGTCGCCATGCCGGCGTTGAATGAGATTCGGCCCGGCTTATCGGCGGTGAGACGCACGACGATGACCTGATCGACGGGACTGGAGAAAACTTCGCGAGTAAATTTTGCGCCGTCGGCTTCGTATGTGACAGAGGCAATGGCGGTGTCCAGGTTGAGGTCGCGACGATAATTAGTAACCGTTGCGATATCATTAACTGTTAACATCAGACTGCCAACAGTTTGATATGGCATCTGGCCGAGGGGGCGGGCCATCATCCTTCGACCTACCAGCCTTTCGGCATCTTTATACTTACCCTCGAAGACCAGACGTCTGGCTTCAGGCAGAGCTTCGAGAGCTGAGGAACTGGACGGATCGTAGGGGCCGCCCCCCCAGAGGGTATCTTCGTTGAGTTGGATTCTTTCTTCCTGCACACCGCCAAAGACCATCGCGCCGAGCCGCCCGTTGCCGATGGCGAGAGCCTGGGTCCATTCGCTTGCAGGCTTGCGGTACCATAGTGTCAACTTGCCCTCAGGCGGTCCGGCCTGGCCTGTGAGCCTTACGGAAGGATTGATTCTGAGGCCTCCGCGGGCGGAGCTGATTTTGGCCTGCTCGATGGGCATTTGGAAATCCCAGTCGGCTACGCGGCCGGAGAGGTTGAGAGATTTGTGGCTTTCATCTGATGCCAGCTTAGCAACCTCCTCTGCAGTCAGTGCACACCTGTAGATTGTCACGCGGTGCATCTGGCCGCGATATCGGTTTTCGCCATTGCTGCACGAGCCTATGCGCAGTGGCAGGCGGTTGCGATCCATTGGCTTCATGCCGGGCTGGCTTGCACTGGCGACCTCTTTGCCATTGAGATAGAGCTTGTAGATATTGTCGGTGCGGCTGAAGACGCCTGCGACGTGGCTCCATTTATCGGTGGGGAGCTTGGCGTCATAGGCAAGATGGCCCTGGGCGACGATCATTCGGAGCGAGTTGCCCGGGTAGGTGTCGAGCATGTAGCCTGTGTCGGTGCCCGACTGGCTTTTGTCGATGATGCGTCCACCGCCTGAGCCGAGCCTTGCGGGCTTGATCCAGGCCTCAAGCGAGACTGCATTAGCAAGGTTCAGCTCGCGACAGTGCCCGACCTGTAACAATTCGGATTGGTCGTCGAGTTCGAGTACATCAGGCAGGGCCGGGGCGGTCAGGATAAAGATTACTGCGATGCATGCTGTTATTGTCACTGAGGTTCTGTTAATCATGGCGCCTCCTACTGGTTTTAACATATTGCAAACGATTGTCTTTCGAGCGATACAGCATACCAAAAAACGGCGAAGGAATCACTTGTTCTTCAAACCACCGACTCGCAAGTTCCAAGTTATGGGCTAAAATGATTTAATGTGGGAAATAATATAAAAGGCAAAAGAGCAAATCAGCAATGCCACGTAATTTATACCGACGCTCGGTTCGCCACTGATGAACCAGAAGACATACAGCACTAATAGAATCACCGTTGCGACGCTGCAAGCGAGGATCTTCTTCCACAAAAAAGTTCGGCGTAGCTGCTTGTCCGCCACAGGCACACCGGATGTTTCTGAGCTATCCTGCGATTTTCCCATAACATCAGACTCTGTTTGCTCGCTCAGCTTTATCAGTCAGCGTCATGCATCGAACGATCGCGTAGAAATTGCTCCTCAGTCCTGGCAAGCGAACTAAAGACGACCAGCAAAGCAACATCGAGAAAGATCGTTGCAATTAAATACATCAATGAAGTGACTAAATACTTCGCAGATCCGCCACCCTGTGTTATGGCGGACAACATTTGCAGGATGTTGAATATGCTGAGCCCTGCACTGATAATGAGATGGATTATTATCAACACTCTTCCAATGTTGGCGGCGTCTCGTATTCGCATATGATACTCCCTTTAGCTGGTTGTCTTATGTTCAGGATGACACAAGCCGCACCATACAGCATCCTTCACCCGCACAGCATTCTCTTGCATATTCCAGAAACCCGCTTTGGCGGAAAATCCGGAAGTGAACACATCCTTCTGAATATGCCCCATGCACACCGCCCTGCCGCAGAATTTACAGACTGCGACTGCCTGCTCGCCACATATGATACACTTCATTCCAAGCCCCTCAATTCGTCTTGTTTTACGCGTATCCAAGCTTTCAGAAAATCACCGCCGACACAAAGTATCTTATAGTGAATCCGAATGAGTGGTCAAGGTGAAATGATTTGAGTAGTTCAATAAAAACATAGAAAAAAAGCCCATCCGGCGATTAGGGAGAGGAAAAGCGAGATATCCAGTCCGGACTCTTGAAAGGCTCAATGGACTGTGTTAAGATAGTGAAATTGAGCACCTGTTAGGGTTGTCATACACGATGGCTCATGCGGGGGCGCTTTTTGCCAAGCATTCATTTTTTTCGTTTTTAGTGAAGGGAATAATGATGAACAAAATAAATCGTCGAGGATTTCTCAAGCATGGGCTGGCGGCGACGGCCGGTTCTTATATGGCTTTGTCTTCGTATCCGGGCCTTTTGTCGAGCGTCCGCGGGGCGAACGACGAGGTTCGCGTCGCAGTAGCGGGTATTCGCAGCCGAGGTGGGGCTCACATCCAGCAGTTCCAGAACCTCAAGGGCGTGCGGGTGGTGGCGGTGTGCGATCCCGATAAGAGGGTTCTTGGAGACTGGGAGAAGAAGTTCAAGGACAAGTACGGCACTGAAGCCAAAGGATATCTCGATGTCAGAGAATTGCTAGATCGCAAGGACATCGACGCTCTGGTAATCGCGGCTCCGAACCATTGGCATTCGTTGATGACGATTTACGCATGCCAGGCGGGTAAGCACGTTTACGTTGAGAAGCCTGTGAGCCACTCGATCTGGGAAGGCCGCAAGATGGTGGAAGCGGCGCGGAAGTACAACCGTGTCGTGCAGGCTGGTACGCAGCACAGATCATGCCCGGCGGTCCAGGAAGCCGCTCGCGACATAAAAGCCGGCAGGTGGGGCAAGGTGAAATGGGTGCATTGCTCCAAACTCGGCTCGCGAGCGACCATCGGAAAGGTAACGGAGCCACAACCGGTTCCTGAGAACATCGACTACAATCTGTGGGCGGGGCCCGCTCCGATGTCACCTGTTATGCGGAAATCGTTCCATTACGACTGGCACTGGCAGTGGAACTGGGGCGACGGTGAGATGGCCAACTGGGGAATTCACTACCTCGACGATGTCCGCCACATTCTGGGCTGGGACGATGTGCCGACCAAGGTGATCGCGGCGGGCAATCGCTTTGCCTGGGACGATAACGGCGAGACTCCCAACATGCACTTTGCGTTATTCGATTACAACGGCCTGCCTTTGGTGGTGGATATTCGCAATCTGCCACACCCCGGGCAACGAGGCGGAAACAGTGGCGCACTGTATCTCGGCTCGCGCGGCGGCAATTATATCCAGTGCGAGGCGGGTTCGATCCGCATCGCGCGCGGTGGAGGCTGGTTTTACGACAATGACGGCAAGCGCGTACACCAATACAAAGGCAACGGCGGATCGGGACATGCCCAGAACTTTATCGATTGCATGCGCAGCGGAAAGCGAGAGAACCTGGCGGCGGAAATCGAGGTCGGGCATCTGGGTACGGCGGTGTGTCACCAGGCCAACGTTGCATGGCGCGCGGGAAAAGAGGCGTCGGTCGACGAGGTGCGAGAAAGTATGAAATCGCACGAGGATGCACTAAATACGCTCCAGTCCATGCTGGAACAGTTGGAAGGCAACAAAGTCGATCTGGCTAAAGAGAAGTTCGTTCTCGGTCCGGCTTTGACTTACGACCGCAAAACCGAGCGATTTGTCGGCACAGGCGCCGAGAAGGCGAACAAGTACATCAAGTGCTCGTATCGCGAGCCATTTGTAGTACATGAAAACGCATAAACAGCTTTTCGAGTTTTACTGTAACAAGCCCGGTCCAGCCGGGCTTTTTTTATACCATAGGGAACGACTTTGGCTATAATGCTGCTTTAAGAAATTTATCGGAGAATTGCCATGCAGAACGAAGGACAACAGAAGCAGAATTCGGGAAAGATGTGTACTCGGCGTGATTTTATGAAAGTCGCGGCCAAGGACTCGCTGGCGATTGGGTGCGCTGCGCCTTTCGTGCTTTCCGGTTGTGCAGGTCCGGCGAAAGAAGATGATGCACCCACAATGGGACTGAGACCCAACGTTTTGTTTGTTTTGACGGACGATCAGCGGTGGGACGAGATGAGCTGCGCGGGGCATCCTTTTTTGAAGACGCCCAATCTGGACAGGCTGGCGGCTGAGGGGGCGAGGTTCGCTAATACGTTCGTGACAACGTCGCTGTGTTCACCAAGCAGGGCATCGTTTTTAAGCGGGCTTTATGCGCACTCGCATGGTGTGGTGAACAACTTTACGGACTATCCCGCAGATCTGCCAAGCTTTCCTCGCGCGCTGCAGCAGGCGGGCTACGAGACGGCTTACATCGGCAAATGGCACATGGGCGAGGGCAGCGACGAGAAAAGGCCCGGCTTCGATTACTGGGTGACACACAAGGGGCAGGGGCAGTATTACGATACCCAGTTCAACGTCAACGGGCAGCGCATGGTAAAGAAAGGCTACTATACGCACCGCGTGACGGATATGGCTATCGACTGGCTTACAAGTAAGCACGACAAGCCCTTTATGCTGATTCTGGGGCACAAGGCGCCGCACACGCCATTCACCCCCGAAGAGAAGTACAGGCATATTTACGATAACATTAAAATACCTTATCCAAAGACGGCTTTCGAGTTAGAGGACAAGCCCGAGTGGGTCAAGCAGCGGATCGATACATGGCACGGGATATATGGGCCTTTGTATGGATTCAGGGAGAAGTTTCCCGACAGGAGTGATGAGGCCGTAAAGGATTTCGAGAATTTCGTGCGCTCGTATACAGCTTCGATAAAATCAATAGACGGCAGCATGGGGCGGATTTACGAGACGCTCAAAAAGATGGGGCAGTTGGATAATACTGTGATTGTCTTTGCGGGTGACAACGGGATGTTCCTGGGCGAGCATGGCATGACGGACAAGCGGTCGATGCACGAGCCAAGCATTCGCATACCCCTGCTTGTAAGGTATCCAAAGCTGGTCAAGCGGGGTAAAGTTATAAAGCAGATGGTGCTCAACGTCGATGTGGCGCCGAGCATTCTGGATATCTGCGATGCGCCGCCACTGCCCAAGGTGCATGGGGAATCTTTCAAGGGACTGCTCGCGGGCAACGCCAAGAACTGGCGGAAGTCTTGGTATTACGAGTACAACTACGAAAAGCAGTTCCCTTACACTCCCAACGTTCGCGGCGTTCGCACGGACGAATGGAAATACATGCATTATCCACACGGCGACGGCGGGCCTGACAGGCATAAGGCGGAGCTTTACAATATAAAGAAAGACCCAGGCGAGACGAAGAATCTGATTAACGATCCGAAGTATGCAGGCAAGGTAGCCGAGCTAAAAGCGGAGCTTGCAAGACTGATGGAACAGACCGATGCCCTGCCCGACAAGATGCCTATCGACGAAGGCGTTAAATCGGAACTGCCTGAAGAATCGATTCGCTAAGCTATAACAAACTGTCATACTGGAAACGGAAAGGGATATTAATGTCATCGAAACACCAGTGGTTATCGGTTTTTCATTGGTGTTGCATGTTATCCTTTCAGGTGTTCTTTTCCTGTTGGATCATTCTTGCTGGAACTATATTTCTTAACGAAGAGATAGGCACAAAGATTGAGGCATATTGAGAATCTGTGTATTTATACTCGATTTTAGAGATAGCATCAGTTGCTAATGCTGTGCACATTGTGATTTTTCTAAGGGAAGTGCAAGGTAAAACCACTTGGCGATTGTGGAAGCAATTTCTCGCGCTATTTCTTTTATCGCTTCCAGTGTATGGAGTGTTAGTATATCGCTCATATCAAAGACAATACGGAGATTCGTCAAGCCTCACTACAAGAAACAATGATGTGCATAAGTGATAAGCAAAGTTTTTTACCTAAATTCTCACTCTACAGCAGTGGTGCGATCAGGTGGACGACGCCTTCGAAGATGCTTTGTAGGCGTGAGGCG
>CAZYMD010000197.1:0-9062 GCA_964649005.1 uncultured Pirellulales bacterium | reverse complement strand
GGCCACTTGCTTTGCGTAGGCCCGAGGCACAACAATAACGCCGTCACCGTCGGCTACGATTACATCGCCAGGCATAACCAGCACGCCACCACAAACGATAGGGCGGTTAACCGACTCGATCTCATTGCGGCCCGGGCGAATCCCTCTGCCTGGCTTGCGGAAGTACAGAGGCACCTTCTCAGTGGCGATTTCGTCGGTATCCCTGGCCGTGGCGTCTGTTACCACGCCTACGCAGCCGGCCAGCTTCCAGCCCATGATATTGTTCGATCCGATAGAGCCGACATCCGAATTCGGCGCCTCGTCGAGCACCAGCGCCGTGCCCTTGCGAATCAAGGGTACGAAAGGTTCACTTGACAACTCGTTGTACCACCATCCAACCCACTTATCGAATGCCTCTTTATCCATGCCTCCCGCAGCGGGCTTGTTTGTGGGAACGTATCGTGCTGTGACCGCAATACCGATGAAGCGGTGTGCGTAGTGCTCAGTATCCTTCCATGATGGGTGAATTTCAGGGTCCATCAGCCCTATGTTGGCTAATCCGACTTTGTCCATTCCATCAGAGACATCAGCTACACGCAGGCCCTCGAACAGCTTAAGCAGGTCCTGATCCTCCTTCTCGCTGTATACTTTTGTAGTGATGAAGCTCCGGCCCGCTCGTAGTTCATTAACATCAGGTTTGGCCTGTTCCTGGCCTGCGGCTTTTTCGGCTCCAACGCTGGGATATACAATGAATGCGACTGTGAAAGTTGCCAGAGCCAGCACAATAATCGCCACACCTATCGTCGTCCTGCCATTTCTGATCAACATATCTGACCTCCTGAATTCTATGGTTTGTACGCCACAGTTACTGTCGATTGCCCCGTTGGACGATTTGCCGACGCCATAACAGCAACAGTATATGACCTTGTGCCTGTCGTTCAAGGTATAAAAGAACGTCGCATTATGCGAGAATCCTCCAGTAAGGTCAGGACTATTGACTGCCGGGTGGACTATGGTACATTGGGCGTGAAAAGAATGGGCCGTGTGTCGCGGCTATTATCTAAATGAATCAAATCGCCGGCAATATCTCGATTGATCCCAACGATCTGGTGTTCAAATCCTCTCGCAGCAGCGGTCCGGGGGGCCAAAACGTTAATAAGCTCAATACTCGTGTAACTCTGCTCTTCGATGTCGCCAACAGCCGGAGCTTGTCCGAGCAGCAAAGGGAGCTTGTGTTTGCAGAACTTGGCTCCAGAGTCGATAAAAGTGGCGTTGTGAGGGTAGTTTCCCAGAAGTTCCGCACCCAGAAGGCGAACCGTGCGGCGGCACTCGATAAACTGAGGATATTACTTGCAAAGGCCCTCACTCCCAGGAAGGTGCGAAAAAGGACCTCAGTGCCGTTTGCAGCGAGATTGCGTCGCCTGCAAGACAAGCGACAACGAAGCCTGCTGAAACAACAAAGGACCGCCCCAAATACTACTGAAGACCGCTGATCCGGCAACAATTACGCCGGAAAGCACTTCTATCACCGCCCACCTTTGCCTATCTTCTTGCGCGCCATCACTACAAGGACGATGATTACCGTCACTATGATAATTACCAGTACTTCTCTTGGGCTGACATAAAAGACTGCCAGGGACTCTTGCATCGGCTCTTGCCTCCAGGCTCGAATTTCGAAGGCAGGTCCGTTCAAGCCTGCCCAAAACCATAGGCTCAGAGTTTTACCGCCAACTCACCACTCAGACAAGGAAAATTCCATGCGTCTATACGCTTCGGGTTCAGCTCAGGATTGTAGGTAGGATGACTTGTCCGGCCAAAGGGGGATCCCGCTCTTGTTCCTTTACACAGGCAAGGTGTCGGTGTGACGCAGGGCCGAGACGGCCTCGCCACGGCGGGACGGCCTTGTCACAAACACCAATCGCACTCGCTTCGGCCGGATCTTTCGGATAAAACTCGCAAATCCTTCGTAAATTCCTATACTAAACGCCTTGTATATAGCGTCATGGAAATTGATAACGTCCATTTTTTGGACTTGTCGGGCTAGACTTGGGATGTTCGAAGAAGACAAACGTCTTATCCAGGAACTCAAGCAGGGCAACAAAGAAGCTTTGCGTCGTGTCTATGAAGAGCACAAAGACAAGCTGCTGACTGTAGCAGTTTCTATGTTGCACGACTACGGCGCCGCAGAGGATATCCTTCACGATGTCTTCGTTTCTTTTGCTGCCGGGGTGGGTCGGCTCAACATTAAGATAAGCATCAGGCGGTATCTGATTGCCAGTGTCGTGAACCGTATACGTGATATTTACAGAAAGAAAAGGCCGAAAATGGTCGAACTCGAGAACGTTGAGCTTGCTGATACGCATGCTGAGGCTCCTGCAACAGTCGCGGTATCAGACGAGCAGGCGGAAATCCTGACCGATGCTCTGGCACAGATTCCGACCGAGCAGCGCGAGGTTATCGTTCTGCACCTCAACGGGGGCCTCAAGTTCAATGAGATCGCTGAGATGAAGGGAATATCAACCAGCACCATTCAGGGCAGATACAGATATGGGCTTGAAAAGCTGCGGACAATCTTAGCCGGAGGAATTAGTTGATGAATCCCGCAGACAAAATCGAATGTGCGATTGAGGCAATGCACCTGACCACCAGTGCCAAGACCGATCAGCGTATCCTCGCTGATTCGTTTGCAGCTTTGGAAAAAGCTACCCAAGCCGGTGCATCGCAGCAGGCGGTTCGAGTTCGTAGAATCACCATAACCAGTCCTGTGGTCAGTATCGGAGCTGTTGCAGCGGCTATTATGATTGTGGTGGCGGTTTTCTTCAACAGACCGGCCCATGAATCCATCGACCTTCTAACTCTTTACAAGGCTCTCAGCCAGGTGACGACTGTTAGTATTGTCAGATATACGTCCGGCGAGGATGCGCCCTTTAGGGAATTGGCCTCCAGGAACCTGAATGTCAGTATTGTCAAGCTTGCGGATCGGACCATTCTCTGGGATCTGGCGAATGCAGCGAGGAAGACAAAAGACCTCTCTTCCGATGCAATCAAAAGTGAAATGTTTCCAGAGGAATGGCTGACTAAGATGAGCTACAGAATGCGCCACAATTTTGCTCTGACGCCGTTTCCGGATTTCAATGATATGCCGGCTGATGTCCAGTGGGCTCGTGTGGCGGATCGAAAGGCTCATTCTGTAGTTCAGAATGCTGATGTTTATGATCTGACCTGGACCTCTTTGGGGCAGGATGCTAAGGTTCTCAGGCAACGTTATTTCGTAGACAGAACGACCAATCTGCCTGCAAGGATCGAAAATTATTCCAAAGCTTCGCAACATGACCACTTTATGCTTCAGGGCTATGAAATCCTGACATATCCTGACGATGATGAAGTTGAGGCTGAGATACGCCACGAGTTTGGTTCGGTCGATCATTCCGGTTCCTGGTATACTCCTGAGTACACAGGCACCCCTGAATCTTACCCGCGTACACTTCCATGATAAGCGGGGCTGCTTTGCGAATTTAGGCGGCGGTATTCCTGCCCAGAAGTAATCCTGTTCCAGGTATTTACGTCATTATCCCACCGCGGTTTTCCATCACATCTCGCCTCTTTTAATCCTGTGGAGAGTGCGTAGACTGGGTCTCGCACCTCAACATGCCGCAACAAATTAACAAAGACAAAATGATTTTTTTCGTAACAAAGCCCTTCCAATAACGTCTTATATGGTAAGGATATGAAATATGAATGCGGCACTACAAAATCTCGATTTGGTTAGCAAGACGTTTGTTGGATTGCTCTGGCCTATGATAATTCAATCCAGCCTGATTATAGGTGGCCTGGTGATAGCGGAGAAGGTCTTGAGGCGCAGACTTTGCCCGGTATTACGCTACTGGATGTGGTTGCTGGTGTTGGCTGCTCTGGTTTTGCCCGTATCGCCTCTGGCCCGTGGTTTATGGCAGTATTGGCCGGGAATTAAAACCGCCCAAGCGGATATATTTACGCTGCAGGAAACCGCAATTTCTGCGGCTCAGCCCGAACTGCAAAGCCCCGCGGCGGACCAATTATCCATGTCGTGGCAGGCGGTTGTTTTTCTGGTGTGGCTCGCTGCGGTTTTGGCGATTACAGCCTGGCTGGTCTATCGAATCATCGCGGTTAGAAAACTGATCGCTACCGCCAGGGACGCCAACGGCTTCATGCAGGATACGCTTCGCTACTGCTGCAAGTGCCTCGGTGTAAATCGCAAAATCGGCTTTAAGGTTTCGGTTAATGTCACCAGGCCGATCGTATGGGGATTTTTCCACCCGGTAATTATCATACCGCATGATCTGGCGCCGAGTCTCGGTGCAAGGCATCTGCGTGCCGTCCTGTTTCACGAAATCGCCCATATAAAAAGAGGCGACCTCTGGGTCAATCTTTGCCAGATGGTTCTGCAGATACTGTACTTCTTCAATCCACTGCTGTGGTTTGCTAACTGGATGATCCGCAGGCTCCGCGAGCAGGCGGCCAATCAGACCGTGCTCGATACGATGGGCAGCCAGTCGCCCTGGTATTCCGAGACCTTAGCCGACGTTACAAGTATGAAGTTCAAGCCGCCTGTCCTCGGCATCGCCTTTGTTGCTGTTGAGGAGTCGATGGGATTATTGCCTGACTGGATTAATCCCAAAGCAGGCCACTTGCCTCGAAAAAAATTGAGATTGTCCGCCTGATTTTCAGGTTAGCTACTATCGTAATATAAGCCTCTTGTTGATATTGCATTTTCGGTGATACGACAGGAGGCTTTACTTTTTAATCCGTTCCTTGAATTCGCTCTTGAAAATTTCCCACAGCGGATTGTCTCTGCGTTCGATCAGGTCCTCGTGGTTCTTTCCTGCTTCGCGAGCCTGCCAGTACTTCCAGTTTACCTTCTCGGTCCCAAGCTCGTAGTCCATGCCTTCCCAGTCGGGAGAGCGGAACGTGTAAAAAGCCCAGTGCCAGCCTTTCTCGTTGAATATGCTGATTAGATCGCTCAGATATTCTTTGGCCCCAGAAACCTTACGGTCGCACCCAAACTCTCCGGCCACGATGCGATTGGTTTCGATCTGATTTTTTTTCGCCCATTTAACAACTGGTTGTATATGATTCAATAGATTCTGTTGTGTCCACCTGGCAGTTTTTTTCGACGATCCTTTTGGCATTTTGTCGGGATAGGAAAATCGCTCTTTGTTAATCCGCCACGCGGTGTATTCCCACGGATAGTAGCAGTGAAACGAATATAGTACAGCGTCATCTTTAAGTGGTTCGAGAAATGGAAACCCATCAGGCGAATCGTGAAACCAGCAATCGAGCATGATAGGCGTCTCGTCGTCCACCTCGCGAATCGCCTCGACTATGCGTTTGTTGAAGAGATTCAGGTCGGTTGTTTTTCCTTTGTTTTTCTTCAGCCATTTCGAAAAGCCCTTCGTGCGGCCGCTTTCGAATTTGAACTGCCTGGCGGGGTGAGGCTCGTTGAGCGGATTGTACGCGACAATTGCAGGGTGATCCTTGAGAGTCGTCGCCAGTTCCACCCAGAATTGTATCGCCTGCTGCTGGAAAGATTCCTGATTCCAGAGTCGGTAATCGAATTTATAGTCGTTGTCCTGTCTATAACGTGCTCCCGGCAGACTGAACATGGTCAGCACGATCTTGACATCGTGCTTTTCGGCGACGTCCAGTACCGCCTTGAGCTTCTTCATATCCTCGCTCGGTATATGCGTAAAGTTGTCCGCATCGCCAATCAGGAAGTCCCGCCCGACGCCCGACCACGTTACAGGGCAGAGCCTTACATATTCAATGCCGAATCCTGCCGCGGCCCCGAACCATTCGTTTGCATCTATTCCGCCAACCCCGTTGGCTCCCTTGCGCTGCTCGTCCCAGAACGCAAGCTTCTGGTTGGCTGCTGCCGTACTCAAGGACATCAGCAAGACCACCAACGCAATCCAGATCATACTCTTCAGATTCCGTCCACGTATTGTCGGCGATGGCCATGATTGATGAGCATATTGTGTTTTCATACAGAACAGCCGCCTTTCCTCATGCCATGTCTGCCCAAACTGCCTTAGCCTGTCTTTCTGCATAGTAACAACGCTTTGATCATTTGTCATGGCTCACGTTCAGAGGTCGGGGTATGTCTTTGCTTGGTTCCAAAACGTCCTAATTGAAAAGTGCCTGTTGTTATGGTACAAATGGCCTGATAAGACTTATAGTTCAGGGATGAGTTCTATGGCGGTCCGGTTTATTCTTGGCAGAAGTGGGACGGGCAAGACCAGCTACTGCATCGATGCTATCGTCGATGAGTTGCTCAAGCCCTCGGATCGGCCGCTGATTTTACTCGTTCCCGAGCAGGCTACGTATCAGGCCGAGCATTCTGTTCTGGTCCATGAGGGTATCGAGGGCTTCCATAGGCTTAATATCCTCTCATTCAACCGGCTACAGTTCCTTCTCTTGGGTAAGAATACCGCTACGCCGAGGCTTTCGCGCGTCGGTCGCCAGATGTTGGTGCATCGAATATTGCGCGAGCAGAAAGAGCATCTGAGCATCTTTGGCTCTTCGGCCTCCTCGCCCGGACTGGCCAGGCGAATCGCGCAGACCATAGGCGAACTGCACGACTACGCCAAGACCCCAGATGAAATCGAAACACTGCTGGACCAGTTTCGCAAAGAGCAACCTCATGGCTTGTCCACGCTTAAGTTCGCAGATATAAACCTGATCCTTGCAGAGTACCTAAAGTGCATTGAAGGCAGGTTTCTCGATCCTGACATTTTGCTTGCCCGCGCGTGCAAAGCAGTACCCAAGAACGATTTGGTTAAGAACGCCATTCTCTGGGTTGATGGTTTTGCGGGATTTACTGAAGCGGAGATGGCGATACTAACCGAGCTTTTGAAGGTCGTCGAGGATGCGTACATTGCCCTCTGTATCGATCCATCCAGAGCTAACGCCAGCGGGGCGAAACAGACTGAGCCAGATCCTGCTGATATGTTTTACCCAACACAGCGCACGTACGAGGCGTTGTGCGAACGAATCAGGCAGTGCAAGCTCGATTTGGATGAGCCTATAGTTTTTGTCGAGCAAATGCGGTTTGCTCATTGTGCTCCACTGGCACATATCGAGAAGCATTTGTTCGGTCCGAAGCCGGCTCTCGCATCCGCCTCCGATGCCGTTCAGATCGTCTGTGCGCCGAACGAGCGGGCGGAAGTGCAACTCGTCGCCAGGCAGGTATGTCGGCTCGTTCGAGAAAAGGGATTCAGGTATCGCGATATTGCGGTCATAGCTTCGGATATCAGCCGATACCAGCACTATATCGAGGCGTGCTTCAACGATTATGGCTTGCCTTTCTTTATCGACAGACGCAAGCCTCTGAATCACCATCCACTTGTCGAGCTTGTCTGCTCCGCTCTGCGGATTGTCACAGGGGGCTTTTCTCACAGCGAGGTATTCGCCTATCTGAAAACCGACCTTGTTCCTGTTGAACGCAGTGATGTGGACTTGCTGGAGAACTACTGTCTTGCCTTTGGTGTACAGTCAGGCGAGTGGCAGGGCGATGAAGAATGGTGTTTCGTCGATCCAAAGACTAACGACTTTGATGAAGGTCGTATTAACAAAATTCGTACATTCGTCGCCAAGCCTCTGCTCGATCTTCGTGATAAGCTCGGTGCTTTGGCTGATAGCAATAAAACTATTGGCGTACAAGAGTTCACGAAGGCTGTTTTCGACTTCCTCGATTCGATTGAAATAGCAGAGACTGTTGCTTGCTGGATCGAACAGGCAGGCAAAGACAAAGACCTTGCCACTGTGGCCGAACATGAGCAATTCTATAACGGATTCGTGGATGTTTTCGACGAGCTTGGCGAGGTGTTCGCCGATAGGCCGATGTCCGTCGAGGACTATTTATCGATCCTGTCGTCGTCCTTCTCGCAGATGACGCTGGCCTTTATACCGCCCACGCTGGATCAGGTTCTTGTAGGCTCCATCGAGCGCAGCCGTCATCCCGACCTCAAGGCGGTCTTTCTGATCGGCGCCACGCAAAAACAGTTCCCTGTCCCGATTTCCTCTGACAGCATTCTAACCGACAGCGACCGCCGGGCCGCCGAGTCTATGAGCTTCCAGCTTGCACCATCTACAACGCAGTGCCTCGCGGATCGCCGGTACCTGAGTTATATCGCCTTTACGAGGCCGAGCGAGTTTCTCTATATCAGCTACGCCGCAGTTAATGAAAAGGGCTCGGCTGAGCAGCCTTCGCAATTCATAGCCGATCTCAGTGGTCTTTTCGATGACCTGACCGAACAATCGCATGCATCCGATGGTGACATCGACAGTATATACACCGAAACCGAGCTGCTCGATCTTTTGTCCAGCCGGCTTGGCAGAGACAGTCTCAACAGCGATGGCGGTGACGCAGCTATTGCCGAAATACTCGAAGGTCTCTGTGATGACAAAGACCTCGCCCCGCTCGGCTTGGCTGTTGTCTCGGCGCTGGAATATGACAACAAGGCAAACCTGGATGCGGACCTACCACCCGTTCTGTTCGGGACGCGGCTGGAAACCTCCGCCACCAGGCTGGGCGCGTTTGCTGCCTGTCCTTACCAGCATTTTGCCAGATATATCCTGGCCCTGAAGCAGCGTCAGGAATTCAAGTTCAAGCCCCTGGACCTCGGCGCCTTCTACCATCAGGTTCTTGATGCGCTGCAAAAGGCGCTCAGCGAAAATGGGGTCGACTTTGCCTCCGTTGCCGATCAAACTCTGGTGACTCTGCTCAACGAACAGATTCAGAGAATCCGCAATACCGATCCATTCATATCGAGCTTTTCACGCCGCTCGCCACACAACACGTTTATCATCGATTCCGCCGCGGAGGTTCTCCGAGACTGCGCTCTTGAAATTGCGCAGATGGTTCGCGCAGGGAGTTTCAGGCCCGTACTATCCGAGGTTGCATTCGGCAAGGCGAAAGACTCCGTGACAAATCTCGGCAAATTCGAAATATTGCTACCTAATGGTCGTGTGGTTTCATTGAATGGCAAGATCGACCGGCTCGACATTGCTGAGGTTGACGGAAAAAAGTTTGCCATTGTCTTCGA
>CAZYMD010000196.1:0-9079 GCA_964649005.1 uncultured Pirellulales bacterium | reverse complement strand
GAAATCTGGCCCGATAAATTCAACGATCATCATTTTTTGCGCTTGACTGGGATTTGAAAACGTCCGTTTTCATGAAAACTCGGCCGAGTGGAGACATGTTATTATGAACAGGTTCATATTCGGAGTCGGATTGGTGACATGGATCATCTCCAGAAAAATGTTCGACGTCTCATTTTTGATTCTCGATTCTTGCTCGGGATTTTCTTAGTTGCCGGGCTTCCACACTAATCGGGCGAGATTGATTCCTCGTTGCGGATAGTCGGCGCTGGAGAGAAAAAAGTCTCCCTTCTCATCTTGGACGATCTCCGGGGCATGTGCTTTTAGTTCGGTCACGGGAGAGCTGTTATGGAAATTCATTGGAGTCTCCGACGTGTATACATATGTACGATAGTCGTATGTTGATGGATCATGACCATCGTACAGCGCCGGAAGCTCTGCACCGGATCCTGCGCTGTCCCAGAGGCACCAGAATAGATAGAAGGTATCGTTGTACCTCATAAGTGTAGGTGACTCGCAGTTCCAGCTTGCCACCGGCGCGGTGAATATGTCCAGCGGCTGCGACCAATTTACGAAATCTATCGAGGTGACCAGTGTAACTGACCTGTTATTGCACCGGACAAAATAATATGTGCCATTCCAATACATAATACCGGGATCGCGGCCGCCACCCTTGATCGAGAGCTTGCCTTCGTCTTTCCATGTGTACAAATCCGTCGATTCGGCGCGGCCCTTAGTCGAGCTAATGAGGGAATATGCGCTGCCGATCTTAATCGCGTGAGGGGCCCAGCCGCAGCCGCTAATACTGAGCTTCCACCGGTCCGTCCAGGATTCCGGACGGAACGCGTGCTGCAATTCTCCGAGCGGCGCTACTGCATGAAAGCAGAGACCTTCGCCCTCGTGAACCCCGTCATCCTTGACATCATTCGGCCGGGTGATGCCAAAGCAATGCCAACGATTGTCGGGTCCTTTGATGAATGTATGATCGTTGGGCTGCCAGTTGGTATAGGTCTGCCCTGCCTTGTAATGTTTCGTGTCTTTTCCAGTATATATGTCTGCTTGCGGTCTGTAGATGAGCACATAGTCACCGGCGATCTCTGGTATTGCCGGTGTGATGACGCTGCTAATTTCCGTTTGACGCTCTTCTTGTGGCTGGAGTCCGGCTTCGGTTGTGTCGCTGAATTCGGTAGTCCAGACCACTGCGGCAAACAAAACAATAGTCATACTTCTCTTCGTCACACCTTTCCTTTCGGTTATACGGTTTTATTTCAACGATTTTAAAGGCGATGTCAGCTAAAATATCTGTCAGTAGATTCTGGGAGAAAGTTGGGAGTCATTTGAGCATCTGATTTGGGGAAAGAGGTCAAATCTGCCAGAACGCTGGTGAACGTCATCAGTCGGGTAAAGCTGTTTTCGCAGTTTCAAGTTTCCATGTCCTTACCCATTCATATTGAGTTGTCCTTTGTTCCCATGTGCCGCTCTCTACCAGGCCTCCATCATCCGGAATTGGATTCCAACTATACGTCTCTATAGCCATTTGGATATAAGCAGGCACGTCCCACTCGATTTTGGGGCGAATCGAATAGCAGTATTTACCGTCTAAGTAAAAGCGGATTTCATCAGAAGATTCCCACCACGCCCCATACACATAATAATGCTCCGAGTTCCTGGTTTCGGTCTTCACTTGACGCTGAAGTTGGACCTTCTGCCGATTATATCGACTCGTTCTGTGAATAGCATTTGAGTGAAATATCTGGTCCCAGTGCTTTGCCCATGTTTCAGCCTTGTCTGTTGTCCTGCCGACGCACTCCTGAATGTCCAATTCGAGCTTCTTCTTGTAATCGTTCTTAGTCATCAGCCAGAATGTCGATGACATAACGGTCTTGTTAGCTTTCATTTTGCATTCAAAATACCAACCCACATGTCCTGGCTTTAGCGATCGAACGATAGCACACTGATGTGTGAACATCTTGCCATCCTTTACTATCGGCTTATCGAGTTTGCTGACGGTGACTCTCATCTTCCCATCTTTGACCGTAACGTTATTGGCCCTGAAAAGGCCTGGAGGACGTCCATCCCAACTCCAACCGTTGCCGATAGGTTCACTTTGCCACTTCGTCGTGTCTAAAGAGTAGCCGTCAAATTCATCCGACAGATAGCACACTTTTTTCCAGACTTTCCCAAGTGGTCTTGGATCATGCCCGGACACAAAAACGGGTTGTGAATATGTTGTTCCAATGGCCGTAGAGAAGAAGATCAGAAATAACATCAACTGTCTGCTCAAAAAAACCTGTCGTTTGGACGGAAGCTTCCCCCGCTTGTTGGTATCACCATTTCTCTTTGTCATAGTAACAGACAGTATAGCAGGATAGTAGCTGGTATTCAATCACTGAGGAGTTGGGATTGGCTGAATCGGTCATTGGGGGCGAGGTTCAAACAACATCCGCACGCAAGCCCCTCTGGTGCATCGATTCAGGGGTGTTGTGGATGGAAGTGATTGCCTGTCTTTAGCGGATATCGTAGCATGTCAGGAGTACGAAACATAGAATACGCCTTATGTACGCTGGCTCAGTAATAAATTCGGAATTCGACAGTCTCTTCCTTCTTAAGATTGATTACACGTTGGTTCGGAGATCCATCAACTGTTTTGATATCGGCGAGATTTCTTGTCGTCGTGATCCACCGGATTGCGCGTGCATTTGGCACACGAAGTGTAACCTCCTGATCTCGCTCGCTGGTAAGTCGGAGGGTTAGTTGACGAACCTCGTTGTCCCATTTTAATTGATCGATAGTGATTTGCTGGCGGGCTTTGATACCGAGAATTTCTCCATGCGACCAAGCTTTGGGAAGTGCGGGCAGTAGATCCAGCAGGCCTGGTTTTGACTGCAGAAGCATACGGTTAACGATTTCCGGCATAGCTCCATTGGCATCGAGGTTAAAAATCCGCCCATTCGGCTCATGTGAACACATCAGGCTTGCATACATCGACTTGCCCGTGGCCATGACCTCCAACCTACCATAAGCTTCCTCTGGCATGCGAAGAAAGGCTGCGGCCAGGCCCATATGTACACGGCCGTGCGACGACACTTCGCCACCTGAATGAATCCGTCGCCGGGTCGCTTCCTGCGCCGCTGCCCAGAGCTTGGGGGATTTGTCAGGATCGAGATCATCCAGAGCTTCATAACAGGAATGCAGATGAGATAGATGGCGGTGCTTGTATCTCTCCGGCTTTCCTTCGGGGACCCATTCGGCGAGGGCTCCATCTTGGTTAATCCGATATTCAGGAAGCTTCTCCAACATTGCTTCCCACTTGGGGATATTCTCTTTATCGATATTTAAGACATGACAGGCGTGGATCAAACTCTTCAAGACGTCTTTACACACCATGACATCCATGGTTGCAGTAATGCCCGCACCGGTTTCCGGGGAATAAGATGGTATGAACTCGTAGCGTCCTGAATTGGGGTCGAGCACCACAAAGTGTTCGTAGAAGGCGGCGATCTCCTTGAGCAGAGGCACGGTACGTTCCCGAAGGAACGTTTCGTCGCCGGTGAACTGCCAATGGTCGTAGAAGAAATGCGCCAGCCATCCGCATCCGCTTGTCCAGAAGATACCGGGCCATTTTCCCCAATGTAATAACAAGGCAGTATTCGAGGCCCGTGCATTGGTAAGGTATCCAGGGCAGCCATAGGTTCGTTCGGCATTTAGCTTCCACTCCGGATAGAAACCCTCAATCATCCGGAAATACCCATCCATCAACTCGCCAAGATTCCCCGTGAAGGCATGTTTCATGGCCAATTGCAGGTTGGTGTCGAGTGTGAAATCCCCCGACCAGGCAGGTATCCACGTACCGGTCCAGATGCCCTGAAGATTGGGAGGCAGTTCACCTGCACAGCAGATATACATGTAACGTCCTGCATCGTACATTTTCTCCATTAAGGCATTAGGGAGACATTGCTCCTTTACAGCAGTTGCAAGTAATTCCTCACTGGTCTTCTGGCGGTCTTGCCCACCTCCAAGATCAAGGGAAACACGGTCGAACAGTTCGGCGTGTTGCTTTCGGTGAACATCGTAGAGTCTACGGTAATCTGCTTTGAGAGTTTTTAGTGACTTTACAAGTTGAGGCAGCAACGCTGTAGCCTCCTGAGGTGTGTGATACGGTACAACCGAACTCTCGCCCAGTTCTGGAACCGGCTCAAATCTGCCTATGCGTTCCTTGAAATCGGGATTCTCCAGGCTGTAAGCCCAGGACTCGCTCTCTTTCTGCGAAAGTGGCGTCTTCCAAGGAACGATGCGCATCATCATCAGAACCTCATCGGTCCCCTCAATCGAGATGCGGTCGTCGATGACTCGGGATTGTCCACCATCCAGAATGATGCGTACGGCCGCATCGTACCCTCCCTTGCCCCTGGAATAGGTGTTGTGAAATGTGACCAGTTCGCTGGAAATTTTCCGATCACTGTTAATCAGATTGGATTGAACGTTGGCACGCCAGCCTCCGTCACTGGGCTTTCGCTCTCCTGGATTGGGCAGGGGAAACTCAAGCTCACACTTAATTCCACCTTTGCGCTGCGATGTCATGGAAAACACAATTGCGTTATCCGGCCGAGAGACGAAAAGACGTCTGCTAAAAGAACCGCGATCATCCTTCCACGTAACCGTAACTTCGCCGCTTCTGAAATTTTCCGTCCTCAGGTAATCCCGCACCAATCCTGAAGAGGTCTGCTTGACATGAACAAAAAAGCCGGGATGTAGCGGGTCGGTGGGGATTAGCCCCGGAAATCCCTGTTCGCCGGCTTTGTTCATAAAGAAGCTCATCGCAGCCTGGTAACCATCACTGAGGATGATATTTCGCAGTTCCGGAAGGTATTGCGCCAGATCGGGAACGATTTCACGGCTTCCTAAGGGTAGAAAAAGACGACAATGGTTGGCGACCAACGTTTCGCTCAGGACATTCCCAAACAACATGGCTCCCATTCGCCCATTCCCCGTAACGAACGCCTCTTCCCAGCGACCGGCCGGTGTAGTGCTGGCCGCTCCCTTCTCAGGCAAAATGCCTCCAAATGCGGTATTAGTCACACACCACAAAAATACTGTCCAGAGCGGCAAAAGAAACTTCTTCTGCATATACTGATCTTTCGAATAAAAAGCTTCGAAAACCTGTGTCAGGAATCTTACCACAGAAACTTTTCATTGTACACATGCCCACCGTCCGGACTGATGCCGAGTTCTCCGTGGAAACACTCATACGTCTTCCTTCGCTCAGCGGATTTGCCTGGCCTGAAACCAGACATTAGGCTACAATAATCTGACGGGATTGGGGCCACAGTCTCCTTTAAGGCGTCGCATCTCGTCTTGATATGGAGTATGAAAAAGACTATTAAGGTGCAAGGAGACCAAGATTGAGATACGCAAAAAATGTTGGTGTGGTTGTACTGATTGCGTTTCTGGGTACATCATGTACAAGCCTCTCACCTGTCAAGTTTGAGCCAACCTGGGATTCTCTGAAGCAGTACAGTCCCCCGGAGTGGAACATGGATGGCAAGTTCGGGATATTCATCCACTGGGGCGTCTACGCGGTCCCGGCCGCAGGCAGTGAGTGGTATCCTCGCAATATGTACAACAAGGACAACGAGCTTTTCGAGTACCACAAGCAGACGTGGGGAGACCAATCACAGTTCGGTTACAAGGACTTTGTCCCGAAGTTTCGTGCCGAGAACTGGGATCCCGATGCCTGGGCTCAACTCTTCGAGGCCAGCGGAGCACGATACGTTGTTCCCGTTGCTGAGCATCACGATGGCTTCGCTATGTACGCCTCCTCCCATACCCGATGGAATTCGGTTAACATGGGACCGCGCCGCGACATCTGCGGTGAACTGGCCAAGGCTGTTCGTAAGAGAGGAATGAGATTCGGTGTCTCGACGCACTATGCGTGGAACTGGCGGTACTATTTCAAGGACGAGAGTTTCGACAATATGAATCCGGCCTATGCGGACCTGTATGGCGTCAACCACAACGCCAAGGACCCTGCCAGCCCCAAGTTTATCGCTCACTGGTATGCCCGCACGAAGGAGCTGATCGACAAATATAAGCCCGACCTGCTCTGGTTTGACTTCGGATTCTGCTACCCGGAATTCGAGCAGGCTCGAAAGGAGATTGCAGCCTACTATTACAACAAGGGGCAGGAATGGAACAAAGCAGTGGCATTGAACTACAAACGCTGGACCAAACCGAGCGAAGGTGTTACTGAAGTGGCCTTTCCCAATGGGGCCGGGACGCTGGATCTCGAACGTGAGAAGTCTCCGCGTATCCGTGAATTCTTCTGGCAGACCGACACATCAATCAGCACGAAGTCATGGGGCTATATTGATAACGACGAATTCAAATCTCCTGACCGGCTTGTCGACGACCTTGTCGATATCGTCAGCAAGAACGGCTGTCTGCTCCTGAATGTCGGTCCCCGTGCGGACGGAACCATTCCGCAAGGCGCCCAGGATGTTCTGCAGGCTATCGGTCGTTGGCTACGTGTGAATGGCACTGCTATCTATGGAACCAGGCCGTGGAAGATCTCCGGCGAAGGTCCAACAGGGACGGCCGAAGGGCACCTCTCTGAGAATAAGAATAAGCCCTTCACCGCCGAGGACATCCGCTTCACCCAGGACGGGGACCACTTCTTTGCCATCATACTTGATTGGCCACAAGGGGGTAAAGTTCTCATAACATCCCTTCATTCAGCTACGGACGTAGGCGTCAACGGGATCAAATCCATCAGTCTGTTGGGGCATGGAACGCCACTGGAATATTCAATAAGCGACAAGGGCCTTGTTGTGGAGCTCCCTGATACGAAGGTGGGCGAGTTTGCCTATGTATTGAAGATCACGCCCGAGGGCGCCTTGGTCACAAATTAGAAAGGAAGAGTAGTGAAACGCAGAGAGTTTTTAAAGGCGACGGTCAGTGCATTGGCATACGCAACATCAGCCTCCGTCGGTTACTCAAACACGTCGGCTAATCGTCCTAACATTTTGTTCATCATGTCGGATGACCATGCCGCTTCTGCGATTGGAGCCTATGGAAAACGGCTGGCTCGACTCAATCCTACTCCCAATCTGGACAAGCTTGCAGCCGATGGACTACTGTTCGAGAACTGCTTCTGTACAAATTCAATATGCAGCCCGAGCCGTGCAACCATTCTAACCGGTCAATACTCCCAGACAAATGGTGTCCTGATCCTGGATATCCCGCTGCCTCCCGAGCGGCAGTATCTGCCCATCGAGATGCGAAAACTGGGGTATGATACAGCGATGGTCGGAAAGTGGCACCTTCATGAAGAGCCGAATTTCGACTATTACAAGGTACTACCCGGCCAGGGCAAGTACTTCAATCCGTCATTTCGAGAGAAAGGCAGAGGTCATTGGCCCTTAAATATAGTTGAGCACCAGGGGCATTCCACGGATGTTATCACCGACATCACTCTGGACTGGCTCAGTAAGCGGGACAAGACCAAGCCATTCTTCCTGATGCACCACTACAAAGCCCCGCACGACATGTTCGAGTATGCTCGGCGATATGAGGATTATCTTGCCGATACGGAGGTACCTGAACCGGCATCAATGTATAGCCAGCCCTATTTTGGTTCGAGGGCCACGAGGGGGGACAACAACAGTCTGCGTCACAGGATCGGAACTTCCATCTCGCCCCGTCACAGGATCCGAAATTACTGTGACATGTTCAAAATTGATCCAAGCCTGCCGGACAATGAGCGAACGCATCTGGCTTACCAGAAGTATCTCAAGGACTACCTGCGTTGTGTCAAGGGTATTGACGACAACCTCGCACGACTGTTCGCCTGTTTGAAGCAGGAAGGGCTATGGGATAACACGGTGATCATCTACACAGGCGACCAAGGCATGATGTTCGGGGAGCACGACTATCAGGACAAACGCTGGATGTACGAAGAATCCATGCAGATGCCGTTTATCGCGCACTATCCGCCCAAGATCAAGAAGAGCCGGCGCACGGACCTGCTCATTAACAATACGGATTTTGCTCCCACCATTATCGAGATCGCTGGAGGCCAAGTGCCGGATTACATGCAGGGAAGAAGCTTCGCTTCGGAAGTGGAGGGCCAAAGGCCGGAGAATTGGCGAAAGGCCAGCTACTATCGTTACTGGATGCACCTGATCCATCACGATGTGCCGGCACACTTCGGTATCAGGACAACGGATTTCAAACTTATCTTCTTCTATGGACTGCACTATGACCCGGCGATGAACGGCAAGCCTTCCATGGCCTGGCTCAAGACGTCCAATCCTGTTGAACCCACTCCCGCGGCCTGGGAATTCTACGACCTGCGAAATGATCCGGAAGAAACCGTGAACCGCTACTCCGACCCAAAGTATGCTGCGGTCATCAAAGAATTGAAGCTGGAACTTAAACGGCTTCGTGTGGATCTCAATGAGACGGACGACAGATACCCACACATCCAGAAGGTCATTGATGCACACTGGGATGACTGATTTTGTGGAGCATCGTCGCCCGGGGAGCGGTTTTTAGCAGCCTTAATCGAGCCTACATCCTGATTGTCACCGTATTCGAGCATTGGATTGGAAGGCTGGAGAGGGGTAAAACGGGTCTGCTGCTAGAACTGCTCCAGACGGCCTACTTCCTATAGCACCTACTCCCAATCATTAGGGCATACCAAAAGAATAGGAGATCATGTCACATAGAACCTCCAAACCCAGATAGAGAGAGTTATCGATAGATAATAATTTCACCTTATACGAGTTTTTGGGGAGCCCCCTGCGTACGCGTGCCACAAGGTTAGAGTCCGGCGCCGTTCAAGTAAACATCAGTCCGATTTCTGTCGATGAGTACGACAATGTGCTGCCACACATTTGGCTGGAGCACGTTGGGGAAGTCCTTCTGTCGATTTCCAACTATGACCCGCAGGCTCAGGCCGGGCCAGCAGTCTATGAGGAAGCCATCGTGTCCGCCTGCGGTTATTTTGTCGAAGATGCGGCCCCGTTCACCCTTTGCAGGTTTGATCCACGCTTCAAAGGAGACCGGTCCTGTGAGGTCTTCG
>CAZYMD010000195.1:0-9096 GCA_964649005.1 uncultured Pirellulales bacterium | reverse complement strand
GCCTGCAATATTTATGAGTATTATTTGAAAATATCTTCTGCATTGCCATTTCCCAAAACCAGCCCTGAACCATGTACTCAACTCTTGTACTGGACCTGATTAAGTATGATTGCATTTTGACCCAGGATGAATCCTGTAAATCATTCCCAAGACTAAGGTTCCCATCCACACATGTACCCAGAACCTTTCAGGCGTTGGTTCCTTAGGAGCAGTGATCCAAGGATAGGGCTATCATCCCGGCGTGTCGGGGCTCACATCGAGAACAGCGGAATTTATCCCGAATGCGCTTCGGGATTACGGCGCCAGCCCTCAACGCCCATCATCATATCCCAGTCATGTAAATCTCACCCTCTCCGCATACCTTGTGCCCCCGAAATCATTCAAAGGTCGGCCTTTCAATGTGGTATACAATAACACAGCAGACGCAAGGAAGGATTCTTGCAGATGCCTGTCCCGGCGTGTCGGGGCTCGCATCGAAAGAAAACTCTCCGAGCAGGATGCCCGGCCGACCAATTCCGTCTACTTAAAATCTTTCCAATCTTGTCAATCCTGTCTAAATATTCTTGACTTTCCCCTCTCTGTTTTGTATAATACCTATCTAACATATACTACAACTGAATATCATATCGTAATACTCACTTATAGCGGAAAGGTGAAAGATCGAAGTAGCTTCTATCAATTAGTCCTTACAAAATCGCAAATCGCTAATGATACTCCGACAGTCAAATAGTAATTAGTAAGTCGAAAATAATAAATCGCAAGGGGTCCTATACGTCCTATTAGTCAAAATGTCCAATGATGGAATCAATCGGAAGCGCTCAGTTTTAGCTCATTTCCTACCAGTTTCAGCGCAAAAACAGCTCGAAAGTGAGAAAAAACGTGCAAAACGAACCGATCTTGAAATACCGCTAAAAATGTTGTAACCGTTTGTAATACAATGATATACGTTAAATTTGCCCGCAAAAGCAAGGATGAAAAACAAACCCAATCAAACCCAATCCCGCAGGTCCGTCGGAGGCACAAACGCGCCACCGCGGGGCGGGAAATCCAAACATAGAAGTTCCCGACCCCTCGGGGCCGAAGATCCCGATCTATCGGGAAACCCAATCTTGTCCCGTGCCACAACACGGAATCCATGTCCTCGAATGTTTAAATCGGGGATCAGCATCCAAGGAAAAGAACCGACATGTACGCACCATATAACCAAGTACAAAAAATGCAAAACAAACCCAATGTCAAAACAGGCAACATTCATTATGCATCATCGCCTCACCCATCTGCTCATTTACCCATCAACGCATCTACTCCCACAAAGTGCGAAAACAAACCCAATCTCGAAGATACCGATCCCTTCGGGGTACACTCTTCCACAGTCAACTCGGCGTCGTCCCAAGCGAGTTTATCCCCTAGGGGCTTGTCCCTTATGGACAGAGCGAGCCGAGGGATATCCCCTCCGACTGGGGGTAATCGCGCAAAACAAAGCCAATTTCAAAAAGGACGAGAATAACGTATAGCCTTAATAGAAAAGGACATACAGTAAATGCAGCCGCAAGCAGCGGAATAAAAACAAAGCCAATCGAAGCCAAATATTACGGCGCTTATTGGCAACACTCCCCGGCCAATCAAGGGAAACGATATCATCTGCTATAGTGGAGCTTGCTTATCATATGTGTATCAAGTATAATAACAGTGCTTGTCTTTCGGCAAGATTAGTGGATTGCGATTGGAGCGGTATATTCGGATGTTCTGTTGGAGAGTCCAGAATATTAGTGAGGAGCGATTAACGTGAAAAAGCGGCTATCGTTGATTCTTGTACTAATGATAGGTCAAATAGCTTTGGCGGAACTGTGGACGACTGTCTACTATGCGGATGAGGTTACGCCACTCGAATTGGCTGATCCTTGTGTGCCGTATTTGTACCGGGACATCATGGTGGGTACGAAGCTCGCAATCGTTGTTAGCTCCGATACCACCGGCACCTGGGTCAATAATGATGCCAATGGCTACTGGTGGGACAGTGATTTGGCCATTATCGGAGACTATATGAGCTATGGAGTCCTAAGCGGCAGGGATTGTAATGAAGAAATCGGCTATGAGTACTCGTGTCTTGAAGCAGCAGGACCAGGAGCATTCGTCCAGCACTGGGGAGTGTCTGACGCTGCTGGATTTGGCTTATATCCACATAGGACTTCAATTCCTGGGGATTGGTTCATAATCGACTACACTGCACTAAAGGCCGGAGAATGTATGGTTGACTTTTACAACCGAAGCATAGATCCTAACGTGCCTGCATACCAACACGTGTTCAACCAGGTTCCCACACGCGACTTCGACGGTGACACTACCGTCGACTTTGGTGATTTCTGTCTTTTGGCTTCACACTGGCAGGAAACAGGGCTCTCTGATCCCAATATGTGTCACTGGACTGACATCAACGAAGACGGCACTGTCAATATAGGTGACTTGGGATTGTTCGCGGACTATTGGCTGTACGCTACACAGTAGCTGCAGCGCATCTTTTCGTTATCGATTGCAACGGTTCTGAAATGTGGCAATAGCGATCAGCAAGGGTAGTGCGTATGTATTCCACATCCTTTTTTGTGCAATACATTTTCAATCTGAGCAAACAATACCTTCTGCTTAGCAGCTTTTCAGAGACTTCCGAAAGGATTCGCCACGAGATAACAATCAACATCGTTCTTCCCAACAACGCCTCTATACATGAATAGGGGTGGCCAGGCTCTCGGATCCGGAGACCACGTCGGTTGTCCATTACCAACAACCATAAGGGGGGAGAGCAAAGGAGACAAAAGATGAGAAATAGATGCTTCATTCCATCGGTCGTGTTTTTTTTGATGGTTGGCGTTGTCTTTGCAGACAGGCCTATGGGGGACTCGGAAACAAAGCAAATCCTCAAGAAGCTGACGGCAGAGGCGCAGCTTACGTGGATATCAAAGGGAACAATAGAGGCTGCTCACACGGAGTACAGAGCGCCGGAAACCAGCGATGTGAATGAAGTAAACAATGAAATAGCGATTGCGACCGAGCGGTACGTCAACGATCCGCGGAAACCGGAGGCGGTGGAATATCTTCAGAAGATGAGGCGTGATGCCATACCGTTCAATGTGAAATACAAGATGCTTAACGAATACACGATGAACAGTCGGGTCATCGTGAAGTTTGACGGAATCCGGTTCTACTGGGATATCGAGGTGCTTTCTCGTGACGATTCTGTGAAACCGGGCAATGATTTACGCGGGAATATCATGGGTCGTCAGTTCAATCCGGACTGGAACGGGCACCGTATATTTGCTTGGGATGGTCAGGAGTACGTTATGTATTCTCTTTCCATGAATCATGCCGTTGTCAAAGCCGGGACCGGTAAAGCATCCGCGAACGGTCCCTTGACGGTGGGCTTGATTCCCTGGGGGTATGGGAACTACAGCTATGAGAAGCTGTTAGAGGCGAAGCCTACGGGCAAGGAGACAGATGCCAGCGGACATAAGCGATTAGAGGTCGTAATGCACCGGCTCAATCAAGTGGAGGAAACCATCGAACTCGATCCGAGCAAGGATTACGCTGTTGTCTCATACATAACCACAAGGCCCACCAGACCGACTATTTCAAGAAATTACGCAAATTATCAGAAGGTGTCGGGGAAATGGATTCCAATGAGAATTCTTGTATCACAAGTCGATAAGGTTTCCGGCAGGCTGTTGGGATATGATTTGTGGACTCTGACAAGAATCGACGAAAGAATCCCCGATTCCGCCAGTTTCAAGGTTAAGTACAAAGCCGATGCTCAGATAGAATACTATTCGAATCTAAGTAATGGAGCATTGATATATCGAATCTCAAGTCTTATGGATCCGGCCTTTCTTCTGAACAAAAGGCTTTCTGCAATAGCCTCGAGCGGTGGGGGGGCTCAAAATTGTGCTACAGTGGCCATCGATTATGTCGCTTCGTTATTGGGCAGAGCGACTTCAGGATCGCAGCTTGGTCGGATAGTGGCTCGCTCTGATTCGACCACAAGCCTGTACACGGTAAAGACATGCCTTGAAGAATTAGGTTTTCATTGCCGGGCGGTCAAGACCAGCGTTGCGACTCTAAAAGACCTCTCAGGCTGTAGAGTCATCCTGCATATTCCAGGAAAGAATCATTTTGTTGTGCTCGAAGGTATTGATGACACATATATATGGGTAACAGACCTGACCTCGAACAAATTTCACTATCGTACTGCAGTAACATCCTTCAATATGGACTGGACACAAGGCATAGCATTGATTGTCTCGAATAAACATATTCAGATAGCGGGTGAATTCTCAGATATCGATGCGGACGAACTTCACGGGATTTTGGGCGGTTCTGGGTATCAGTGCACGCTGTTGCTCCAAGACGAGCTTGTTATCTACTGCGATCAACCTGTGTCGGGTGTGTGTGAAGGCTACTTCGAGTTCTTTTACGAAAGATGGGGCTGCGAATCAGCAGCGACAGGTAGTTGCAGCACAAACTGGATGGTCCGGCATACTGAATGTCCTTGCAAGAAGGATATAGGTGATCCGTATAGGTGCATACTTACCGGCAACTGGTATACCTCTTATATACAGGCATGCGATTGAAGGATGCTGTACAATCTGACCTTAGCCTAAGTCGTGCTCATATCGCATACGTTTTGTTTCTCAAGATAAAGCAAAAGAATCCTATAGCAGGTTCTCCTTTGTTGAGTGATGCTTTTTTAGCTATTCTCTTTAGAAATTGAAGCCCAACACCAGCTTATTCGTATTGCTGCATCTCGCGTATTGTCGTACACTATATAGTATGAGGAGTTATGGCCTGACATTGGTGGAGATTGTTGTCGTGGTCAGCATTATTGCTGTTCTCATGGTTCTGGCTGTTGCACCGGCACGAACATGTAGAGAATATGCAAGAGACATTGTCTGTCGGTCCAACTTAAAACAGCTATCGGTGGCTTTTGCTACTTATGAGGTTGCTAACGGCACTTTTCCACCTGCGTTTCATGGTGTCGTGCCTATGGAGCCTCCCGAGCCGGGATATGCCGGGAACCTCACCTGTGACAGACCCGGCTGGTGGTGGTTTAATTATGTGGGACAAAACGATTACACAGAACATAAATCGATACTATGGTGTCCGTCGAGAAAAACGGACCATCAGAGAATAGACAATTTATTGCACGGTAATTATGGTGTGAATGAAAGCGTCTGCAAACGCTCATACGGCATAAGAACGTGGGCTGAGATTGTCGGAAGACCCCTAAATCTGTCAGAGATAACGAGTCCCGCCCGAACGCTGATGATGCTTGATTGTGGATACGCTGCAATTGCCTGGTGGCATGCCACAGATGAGTCCCCTCATCCTCTCAATACGGATGTATTGGATACGGCTTACGTCCCCGGTATGAAAATCAACACAACCAAGAAACTATGGGAAGGCCAGCATCGTGATGCAATAAGGGGACGGCATAGGAACAAACGTGTCAATATTGCATTTGCGGATGGCCATGTAGATTCGAAACCGGCTGAAAACCTGTTCGTTAGGAAAGATCCGAATAGTTACGACAATTTATATCCGTTATGGATGCCCAAGTGGTCCCCAAAGTGAGCACTATCGAATCTGTCATGGCTTGAGGCCGGCCTCCTGCAGATATGCGTTTATTTTATCGTCGGTGATATGTTCGATAATCTTGAAAGACATCAGTTGATATTCTGCCTTGTCACGTTTTAAATAGTATTCGGTTCTCAGAGGCAGTTTGCTCTTCGGATCTAAAAAGAGTCTCCATCTTCTATGTATAGTCATATTTTTCTGGTCCACCCATTCAATATCGTAGACGTCAGATGTCGCAAGTGGTGTCTTGTCGCTAATTTCAGATACAGGATGCCATGTAGCATTGCGTGGAAGATCAGACAGTTTATTGAAGGGCACTAAACCAAACAAGCCGGTTATTTCCTGCTTCAATTCAGAGACGCTCTTTGGGCTTAGGGTTTCTATTCTGATTGAGTTGGATTCGGGATCTTGCAGCTGCTTCACGCCCTTCTCAATATCCCATACAACCAAGCCGTCATCAGAATTTTCAATGTAGAGGTTAAGCGATCTTGAAACCAATTCTTCTTGAACAGGAATTGCTCTTCTCGTAACAAAACTCTTGATGTGTATATTGCTCACATTATCGATGGCTTCACATATCTCCGTAAGAATGGTGGCCTTAGCGGCAGGAGAACAAAACAGAGCAATACATGCCAAGACAATCAGAACGGTAACAGCGCTCATTTTCAACAGAAGAGCCGTTGACATTATTGAGACTCGTTCTCGAATGTCCTCCCAGAATGTTGTTTTTGGAGGTTTGCTTGCCGCTTTTTTGGGTTTTAGGAGCAGTTATCGTTTGGATTTTGATCGGAAGTCCAGGGTAAGGCTGAGCAGCTTCGTAAGCAGCATCCGATACGATAGACTCGTCAAGTTGGTATTCGGTTACCACACCTGATTCTGCTCGGTCAAGTATGCCATAAACGGTATTATGCAGATGCTGGAGTTTTGCCATGCACGTTGAACAAGTACGTATGTGTGAAGCCAAGGACTCATTTTCGAGCGATTCTCTGGAGGTCGAGTCCAAATTGTAGGGAACCATGAAATCGAAAATGTTTTTCTTTGAAACTTTCCGGCAAACATCATTCCCGTTTTTTTGGGGGGTCTCACTGGCCATTTCCTGGAGGAGCGCTTGGCGGCGCTCGTATAGAAGTGTGCGGCAAGCTGGACAGATACAGAGATGTGTTAAAACATCGTTGCTGCTTGTGCTGAAGTCAAATTCTGCTACCGAGGGAACTGCACGCCTGGCGTCGTTACATTTAATACTGTACCGAGAGGCCTTGTCTGCGAACACCAGGCTCAGCCGGGCTACTCGAGCACGATCCAGATCCATTTGACGGATGATCTCAAGGTCGCCACGGCATTGTTCGCAGCGTTCTATGTGGGCGGTTATCGGCGTGGGTACTCTAATAGCAAAAAGCGGCTCCAACAACGTTGGCAGAAACAGGCGGACCATTTTGCAGGTTACCTTTTCTCCAATGCATGTCAGATGAAGCGCCAGCATCGTATCCGTCTTTGATTTTGGATATTGGCTCTGGTTTTGTGATTGCTTTGTAAGCGTGATCTCGGCCCCAAGCTGCTCTACCGCCCGAGTGCATCGATCACACTGCCTGATGTGGTCAATGATATGCTCGGGGATGTGTTCGTTAATCCGCTCTCGCAGATAGTCGTAGTAATAACGACTGGCCTCTGTACAAATGGATTTAGAATTGTTTTCGCACATTTTTAAGCGTCCCGATTGGGCATTAGCATCTGACGTAACCGTTTCAAGCCAATGCAAATGTATCTACTGACCGATCTTGGCTCAACTTGCATTTGCTTGGCTATATCTGCAATTTCAATGCCTTCCAAGTATCTTAGCACAATTGCCTTTGCCTGACTTGCCGGCAAAGATTCGCTCATAAGCACCAAGACCCTTCCGCATTCATCTTCTATAATTGAAGCGTCATCCGGATCGCATATGTTGATGGTGCAATCGGATGATTTTACATATTCTTTCTGGTGATCGGAGTGCCGTCTGGCTCGGCGGTAGAAGTCAATTACATCGTGGTTGATAGCCACGTACAGAAATCCCTCAATATCTTGAACGTTTTCAGGTATTGGCTTGGACACCAATGATATGAAGAAATTCTGCACTATGTCTTCAGCTTGTGCGTTGTCCTTTACTTTTGAGCGAACAGTCGCTCGAATGAAGTCGCCATACTCTGCGAAAATGCTGGCGACCTTATCAACACTTGTGATTCTATTTGTATTGTTGCCTGTCAGAATCCTTCGCCTCCACCCGTAAAGTCGGATATCAATTTTTTGGCCTTTTTTCAGGCACGATACCGAAATTACATGGTATTCTAAGGTGAATATGAAGGATACGCAACTGTAGAGAATAAGCGAAGTAAGATATGACTGTTTGGTGATGTCCAACCCTCGCTTATTCAGTTCTTTACAGACAGACCATTTGTTCTCGCTGATGGCCTTGTTGTTTGGAGTAATAACCTTGGGGCATTGAGGCGGGCAAGCCAGCACGCATCTGAATTCCTGCAAGTCATCTGCCTCGCAATGTAGTGTATTGAGTACTTAACGTTAGCATAAGATAGGCTTTATCCGATGCCAAAAAGGCTGTGGGTTCACAGCCTTTTTGGGTATAGCTCGCTTTTTCCTCCTCCTTCCGTGTTCCCGAGTCCCCTTATGACATTCCTCCCACAAACGCCCACACAGACAGTCGAATTATAGTCTACCACTCCAATTAGAAAGGCGTCTGAGACTTAGTAATGTTGATGACAAAAACTAAAATTCCTCGCCTACCTGTTGAATACGCATGTTGCCTTTTTGGCCAGCCGTTCTGTGATGAAAGCAGCACAACTTTACATTTACTTTATACGCTAACTGGCTACGTCAGATGGACCAGTATGATTGGATTTTCGTTGATCTGCTCTTTTTGGAACATTTCAGATTAAGACTTATCTTTCAGGCAGGACGGCAAAAGCGAGAAATCATGAGGCTTTTCAAGCACTATTTACGATTACGCCCGGCAGGATTCGGACCTGCGACCTACGGATTAGAAATCCATCGGTGGGGCCGTAAGCCCTTTTTAAACAAGAACTTACATCGCCTTTTTCGGCCAAAAACGGCAGTTGCAAGTATTTGACAAATCAATAACAAGTGGTAGACAACTCAGTATCCACTGCTCACTGACGAACTTTTTGACGAACTGTCCACTGGTCATTTCTGCTTAACTGTTGATCGGCAGGTTTTTTTAGCTACTTGACTAAGAAAAGATACAGCGATATATTTCCTTAGTCGATATCACTAAGAAAGCGGGCTTTCTTAAGGACTGACGCTATGAAAACAACAGGCACATACGTAAAAGCCTCAACGGCGGGTGAGTCGTTCCAGGCATTCATACCGAATCCGCTTCCGCCGGATTCACCGGTCACACTCGCCGCGCAAGATCATGACCTTGTCGAGAAAGCTAACAGGGCTCTGGGCCGCTTGGATGGTGTT
>CAZYMD010000194.1:0-9123 GCA_964649005.1 uncultured Pirellulales bacterium | reverse complement strand
CTAGGCTCTGCCGCAGCCTGTTGATAAGTTCAGGAATAACCTCCTGCTCGTTTCTAAATGAAAAAACTATGGATATCTGCATTCAGTATTCTCTTATAACGTTCTATTAAGCAATTTGTAACCGTAGCTTTGCGTATATTTATAACAACCTTACTTTGTTAGCTCAAAGAAAATCGGGCGAGCTATGAGCATATAAGCTGACATTTAACATTTGATTTCATTAGTTGAAATGGAATGCAAGCAATCCACACAATTGACTGCATGCAAAGAAAACAAATGTGCGACAATGCTCAGAAGTTCGTTGAGGATTATGACTTGTCTGTAATAGGTGGGCAGTTGGCGCAAATTATCACCACCTGTCATATATCATCAGATCTCGAATAGTATCTGCCATGAGTACTTGTAAAGACAGTACGCCGCTCTGCGCACCTTCTTAATCGATTTCAGCAGTTTTTTTCGGTTGAACGTTAGTATCGAAAAAATACAAGTGACAGACCCAATTAGAAGATTCCCCACGTCCTGAAGAACAACGGATGGTTTGAATATGGTTGTGAAAATCAACATCTTAGGTTTTCCTCGATGCTTTCTTAAGAGAATTAGCAGGCTTTGTAAAGTCATCATTCGCTTTTCTGCCGGTATCTGCTTAATGGAGCTTCCGCCCAGATGCGTTATCTCTGCATCGGGTGTAAACACTATTCTCCAGCCGGCATTTCTCAGCCTGTAGCACAAATCAACCTCTTCATAGTACATGAAGAACGCTTCATCCATAAAGCCAACCTTTTCCAGAGCAGACCTTCTCGACATCAGGGCCGCCCCCATCACCTGGTCAACATCCGTCTGTCTGCTGTGGTCAAAATCCTTCATCATCCATTTTTTGTAGTGCCATCGAAAAAGGCCGACGAACCTGAACACCGTATAGGAATAAAAAGCGCTCCTGAGAGTTGGGAAATAGCGCACGGAAGGCTGATCCCTGCCGTCGCTGTAGAGCAGCTTCGGCCCACATGCGCCGACATCTGTGTTGCGATCCATAAAGTTAATCAGCGCATCCAGAGCGCCTGGATGTACAATGGTATCAGGATTGAGCAGGAGTACATACTCTCCGGTTGATCTATGAATACCTTGGTTGTTTGCCGCTGCGAATCCTCTATTCTGATCGTTCACTATAAGTGTGACATTCGGAAAACCTTCGCGCACCATCCGGTCGCTTGAATCGTTGCTGTTGTTGTCAATCACAACTACTTCATACTCTGCTTTGGGCGCATTCCTCTCGATGGAACGCAGGCAATCATGCAACTGCTCACGCACGTTCCAGGTAACTATTACAATCGAGAGCTTCACGTTTTTCATTTTGGTCTCACGACGACTGCGAAATGTTTGTACCTCACATCCGACGTGCGGTTGAGCATAATTGTATTGAGGATACTGAACGTGCGGCTCGACGTGGGATGCATTCCCTCTATTTTTAGAATATCGTATCCCAGTCTATCAAATACTTTTATGATGCTCTTTTTGGTGAAGAATCTGAGATGTGTCTTGTCGAGCACACCATGATCTTTGTAATCCCAGTTGCCTCGCAACACAAGATCGCTCAATATTCTGTAGTACCTTATGTTTGGTATCGAGGCGATTATTACTCCTTTTTCTGAAAGTTTGCCTTTTATCGTTTCAAGCAATGCGTAAGGGTCCACCAGATGCTCCAGCACATCGAAGAATATTACACAGTCGAAGTAGTCATCTGGAATCTCAGCGAGCGCCAACATGGCATCTGAAGCAATCACCTTATCCAGTTTTTTCGACGCTTTATTCGCGGCGGTACTATTTATCTCCACTCCCCAGCTCTCTGTTCCCAATCGATCCTTCAACATGGCTGAGAATCCGCCTGTTCCACAGCCGAACTCAAGGGTCTTTCTTGCTCCGTCTGACACGTAGCGGAGCATTTCTTCCCTCGTGTTCTCGTAATAGCCAACCGGCCTATTAGATTGATTCAAAATATCACAACCCATTCATTTTATCCAAAACAGTGCTAGTGAATTTCAATATAATTAGTGGCAGGTGCGCCATGGCTACTGGTCCTGAAATGCTCCATCTTTCAGATTGTGTTGTTCTTGAGCGTGTAAATTATGTGTGCATTGACATTTAATTATGGTATAGAGTTACCCTGCGATTTATTATGATCACCGGCACGCTTTATATGTTTATGGTCAACTATGATTTCTTTTGCGGTTGAAAGATTCCAAATCTCTTGCCTGTCTGCGCCTGCATGTCCAGTCCCACCAGTGCACTATCATCCCGTCAAGATCCGTTAAAACAGGCCCTTCGTCAGTGATAAGAATGTTCGTATGTTTGAGATCTCCATGTGTGATGTGGTATAGCGCCAACTTGCCGATTGTTTTACAAATATTCTCTCTTGTTTCATTTCGTATTCGCTGTTCGATCCGATCATCTTCAAGCAATTGACCGAACCGAGGGCCTTCGACGTAGTCAGTCACCAGGTAGGACTGCCACAAAACAAGGCCCTTATACAGTTCGATGAACGCTACCGGCTTCGGTGTCGCAATTTCAAGTATCCCAAGACGATGGCCATGCAGCCACCCTCGATGGGCCCGAGACCGTAAAAAACTGTGCCGCAGTGAATAAAACAGGCCGCGATGATTGTAGCGTTTGATAACAATATCTCTGTCGTTCCATTTTGTTCGTGAAACATAGCAGGCGTTGCCTTGCTTCATCACCTTTCCGTCATCCATCAGGGTGTCGATTTGTTCGATTAAATCCAATGGATTGGTGCCGTCGCAAAAGGCCCTGCAAAGAACAGCCTTGTACCTGGCTGTCGTTATTCGCAGGTGCCTCCTGCTTGTTCGCATGGATTTCCGAAGTCCTTTTTTGATGGCGTTTTTTCGATGCTTCCTGATTTGGGCCAGTATCGTTATCTTGTCTGATTTTTCTATTCGCCAGCCGCGTGCTTTGAAATAAGCATCGCATAGTCTCGATATTGACTCGCTTTCTTCATCGGGTAGATAGCATAGTAGCATCGCCAGTTGAGAGAGACTCTTTTTCTTCGCTAAAGGCTGCTTGAAAAACTTCATCTGGCCTGGATCAAGTGCGATTATATCCTTGCCGCGCAGCAGGAAATTGCCTAAGTGCATGTCTTTTTGCAAAATTCCTTTTTCGTGTTGTTTGGCTAATTCACCACATACAGTCAAAAGCATCTGCACTTTTTGCGTTTTTTCAGATGTGTTTTGAAGAACATCCAGCACTATCTCTGAATCGACAATCTGTTCGACCACGACAGCATTCTCACCTTGTTCAGTCTTTCCATAAAACAAAGGCTCTGGAGTATTTAGGCCACGCAGCCGCATCTGAGTCCATCCATCCCATTCTTTTTTGAGCCGACGCTTTCCAAGAAATCCTTGTGAGAAAACTTTCACAATTACATTCCTATCGTTCCACGTTGCATCGAAGACTTTTCTATTACCTGGAATTACTCTCAGACAACTTTTGCATAACAAAGATTCTGTCTGTGCTTCTGGCTCATCGCGTCTAATTGAAAGTTTGAATGGGAATTCCGTCATAGGGTACAACTTAATGCACTGTTAGTGCAGGAATTAGGTCCGGCTTACCGGCCGAGGATCGCCATGCCATGACTATCTGCAAGGCTGATAGTCTCAGGTTTGTCTATTATTATCGTTTTGCCTGCTTCAACTACGAGACACTTGGCGCCGTTTTTGACCAAATCCCTTATGGTATCAGGCCCCACACATGGTACGTCAAAACGCATATCCTGCCCCGGCTTTGATGCCTTTAGCAATGTCCAACCACCTAACTTGCAAAAGTCTCCGGCACGCCGGATCATTTCCGCTGTTCCCTCTATTGCCTCGACCGCAATTACCTCTCGTTCCTTGACAGCTATCGCCTGTCCAATATCAAGTTCAGCCAGTTTCTTCACGAGCGCCCAACCGAACTCTATGTCCGCTTCAACTCCTACTCCCGGACTGGCGTGTGTCATCAGTCCCTCAGTGGCCAGATGCTCCGTGCAAAACATCGTAGTATTCTCCAACACAATTCCTCCTGTGGCTAGTTCATCTGCAACCGCCTGAAGAAGCGACTCCGTCAATCGGTTTTTATTGCGAAGACGCCAGTAGTAAATCCTGAAAGCACGCCAGTCAGGCAGATAGCGTAGAATTCGCCATGGTGTGAAAAGACGACCCTTTGCAACTCGCCCAACCATTATTGTTCTGTTTACGCCGTGTTTTTTCAGTTTGCGAATCCACGAGCCGGGACGTGCAAGTGCTACCTTGTAATACACATCGACCTGATCGGCAAGTCCCTCTTCGTCCTGCTCTGCGAAGCTGACGCAGACCACCCGCAATCCGGCTTGCTTAGCGCCGGCAATGACAAGAAACGGCAGTCTTCCAGACCCGGCAATAAGACCGAGCACTTTTAATCCATTCATGTTGTTAAAAATCGAAAAAGATACAACATTCTGACCGCTGTTGCCTCATATGCCTGTATCCGGCCTATCAAGAACCAGTTATTGCCCTGTAGAGTTCTCCGAGTCAAGTTCCAGAACTGAGGCGATTTCATCCATGCGGTTTTGTAAGTTCCTAACGCTTTGTCTAATTTCCGGTAAATATCTTATCATCCCATATGCTCGTCGTCCTTTTCCTGCCTCTATCGCCGGGGCGCCAAGGACCACCATACCATCGGGAACACTGTTTATTACCCCGGCCTGGGCCGCTATAGTCACATTATTACCTATATTAATGTGACCGACAATCCCAACCTGACCACCAACCACACAATGATGGCCAAGCGTTGTTGAACCGGCAATACCTACTTGGGCCACAAGCAGGCAATGAGCTCCTATTCTTGCTCCATGGCCGATTGCGATCAGATCGCCAAGCTTGCTTCCCTGGCCGATTACGGTGTCTCCAAGCGTGCCCCGTTCGATACCGCAGCACGCACCGATTTCAACGTCATCTTCTATTATGACCAAACCGATTTGAGGTATCTTGTGATGTACACCCTTATGAGTCGCATATCCAAAGCCGTCCTCGCCGATTGTGGTGTTGGCGTTTATGATGACTCTGTTGCCGAGTTTGCATCCATCGTAGATAACGACGTTCGCGTAGATTATACTGTCATTGCCTATCTGGACGTTTTCACCAACGTAAGCCCCCGGATAGATAATACAGCCATCACCTATACTGGTCCCATCGGCGATTGTCACAAAATCATTGATATGGCATTCCGAACCGATTTTGGCGCTGTCGGAAATACTTGCGTTGGGGCTTATCCCTACTTTCTTGTGCTTGCGATGACCGTGTAAAAGCACCATGATCTGCATGAAAGCATAGTATGGATCTTCGGCAACCAATAACGGCACCGTGGAATATACTGTGTCTTTGCCTACGATAACGGCGCTTGCCTTGGTAGTCTGTAGTTGCTTCTCATACTTTCGGTTTGTCAGAAAACTGATATCGCCAGGCTCTGCGTGTCCCAGGGTTGAAGCTGATTTAATGATCACGTGCACATCACCCTGGACGTGCCCGCCAACATATTCAGCAAGTTCACCAAGCGTTTTCTCTTGCATATTCGAACCTTTGCAAGCAATTTCCAAAAAACCGATTCACCCTCTCCTGCAAATCCCGGACAAAATCCCACGGGGCACATTATAGCAGAATAATGAAATTGCGGTCAACTGTTGATTTTACGCCACAAATCCATACGAAAAGGGCAATTATTATCACAAGAAACTCCGTTCTTGCATTTCATATTGTAGAAGCGTAATAGTAGCTCGCCGAACTGATTGCATCAAGGATTTCACTGGTGCAATCTGCATCACGGGCACGGTATCAGGGCTGCAAGCACCTTTTCCTGAAGCTTGGGGGCTTCCTTGCCGGAAAATGTTCGCCCGCAACCCTTGAAAGTCGTAACCGCCGGACCGACGGGTCCATACACAGCGGAATTTGTGGGCCCGAACATCGCAATGGTTCTAATACCCAATCCTGCAGCTAAATGAGTGATTCCGCTGTCATTTCCGATATAGGCGTGGGCGCAGCTCAGCAGCCCGACAACCTGTGTCAAGGAAAGATCGCAGATATGCGCTGCCACACTCCGGATCTTCTTTACCATATCTTTACTGAATCTCTCCAACTCTGCCGGCCCCAGAAGGAATACTACCACGAATCCCTGACTGCCCAGCTCCTCGGCTACTGCCAGCATATTGTCCAGATACCAGCTTTTCTTCAAGCCTCCACTACCAGGATGGATAATTACCTTAGGAGAATCTGCTTGGATGCCAATGCATTCCAGCAACTCCGTACCATTTTTTCTATCACTTCGACTCGCCAATATCAGGCGATCACTACGGCCGACAGTGATATCTTGCAGTGTCAGACCACTCTGGGCCGCGAATTGCTCGACCTGAAACTCCGCCAAATGCCCGGCAACATTTTTGGGTGGCTTCTGAGGCAGGGTAATTACCTCTGAACCATAGCTGCAATTGGCCGTAAAGATCAAGTTCGCCTCGAAATCGCTGCCAGGCTCGCCCAAAAACGTCACAATCCAGGAATAACCCGCAAATACGTTGATCAAAGGATCCCGGTCAGCGAGTTCGAATTTATCAGACGACGTAAAAAGCCTGTGTAATTCCACCGAATCGATGGAAAGGACTCTGTCGATGCAGCTCCTCTCGGGAAAAATCCCGATGTATTCTGTATGACCGAGCATATCGATACTGCCAAGGCCCAGTTGCTTCTTTAGAAAAGCAGCCAAAGGCAGCGTCAATATGCAATCACCTATTGCACCGGGCTGTACTATCAGTGCCCGTTGAGCTTTCTTCAGAACTGCCGCACTTTCTTTTCTCAGCAGTTCGAGAATATCATCCTCGGATTCCATGTTCTACGCCCACATCCATGATAACTTACAGCCTGTGACAGAGTATGTACACTTAATCCGATACATTGTCAATCCATGCGCTGCCAACAACTCGCCAAAGATCTCCTTCCTGAGCGTAGAACGCTGCAAGCTGCCCGGGCGTTATCGCCAGCTTTGGCTCATCAAACTCAACAACAACACGCTCCATCTCAGGAACCACCAGGGCCGCCGAGCCCTTGTCATTATATCGAACTCGAACTTTGGCCCGAAAAGGTGATGTCGGTTCATCCACAAGCCAGTTCACACCACTGGCCGATAGCCTGCGATGTATTACTTCCGCCTTGGGACCTAATGTTACGACGTTATTCTCAGCGTCGATCTTTGAAACATAGTAGGGCGTGCCCATAGCAACGCCGAGACCTCGCCGCTGGCCTATGGTGAACCTGTGCACGCCTTCGTGCTCACCCAGCACATTGCCGCTGCTGTCGTCGATTTTGCCTGTGCGCACAAGCCCCGGACATCGCTGCTCGAGAACACTGACATAATCATCATCAGGTATGAAGCATATCTCCTGAGAGTCCGCCTTATCTGAGTTGAACAAGCCCTGTTTCCTGGCCATCTCTCTTGTCTGCGCCTTGCTGTAATCGCCCATTGGCAGGGCGATGAAGGGCAACGCATCCCTATATACCTGCGCCAGAACATACGATTGATCTTTTGCTGCTTGAGTCGCCTCGTATAATCCGGCCTCCACCCCTTGGGCCAGAATTCGTGCATAGTGACCGGTCGCCAGTGATTGAAAGCCATTATCCTGTGCGTATTCCCAAAGCCTGCCGAACTTGATTCGCCTGTTACAGAACACACACGGATTCGGAGTCCGCCCCAATTTGTATTCGCTGCTGAAATATTCGAGTATTTCTTCGAATTCGTTGCGAAGATCCAGCACTTCAAGCTTCATCCCCAAGCTCTCAGCCACCGCTTCAGCGTCCCCTTGCGCATGCTGAGCCTGATCGTTTGTTATCATGAACACTCCGGCACAGTCAAAACCGGCATCGAGTAGAAGCTTCGCGGCGATCGAACTGTCCACCCCTCCGCTCATCGCGACAAGAGTCTTCTTATTCCGAGTTGTCTTGCTGTCTGCCGGATCGCTCATGGTAGGCTATGGTAGCGTTTCGGATGTTTCTTGGCTACCCAAAGATGTTTTCTTTAGGTAGCCCTGAGTCAAAATTGGGAGTTGCATCACAAAGGAACGCTTCTGTTCAATCTGTCAAGCCCAATGGATATCGCACCAGGATTAATCAGAATGCGTACCACACGCATTGTTTGGATATAAATTACATTCTAACCAATGCTCAGAAAAAATACTGTAATCTAAGAAATCAACCTTACAGTCCTTATTAAAATCCATTACGGGGAATTGCGTACATATAGGTGCGGGGCCACCTGACATGCTTGCCTTTGATGTTCCTCCATAGGCGCCCATGTTGATGATTCCGCCATTCGGCAGCGGTTCATCCCCTGTGCTTACTGAAGGATCACCTCTATCCAGACAAGGGCTATCTACAGGGTCACTTGCCCAATCCTGTTTACGTGTATCCCAGCGTCCTGTTTTTGAACGAAGATGATATTCTCCTTCATGCCAGACATTGTCTTGATCCCAGTAGCCACTCTTGGCAAAGAAAGGCTTCTCACTTATCATATGCGAACCCAGCCGTAAAGGATTCCAGCTTGCAGACGAAAGATCTCCCGCTTTATTTCCCCATGAATTGCTGTAATCAATCGTAACGGGAACTCCAAATGTGTTTATTATTCCGAAATAAAAGTTCGCTGCAAGTATTGTGTTTGTTATCGTTATTGCTGATTTGTCGTTAATATTAAGACAAATACCACTACCTTTATTCCCAACGATCGTGCAATTGGTGATAGTGCAATGCCAAACATTGTGATAATCGTATGGATAATGTATACCATGCGAGAGGTTCCCATGAATTAGTGAGTTCCTAATAGTGCCTCGATGTGTTCTTATCCCTGATTCGCCATTGTTCTGAAAAACACTATTAATGATGTCCCCGATACAATCAATCATTCCGGATTGACCGTTGTCAGCAACAAAACAATCTGAAACAGAACCTCGACTACTGGCAATACCATTCTGTGTATTTCCCGTAATAGTTGAAAACAAAACAGAAGGTTTTGACAAATTACATAAAACTCCAACAGAGTTTGATTTAATGTGGCATTGTGATATCA
>CAZYMD010000193.1:0-9135 GCA_964649005.1 uncultured Pirellulales bacterium | reverse complement strand
TGACCTATGTTGAATTGACCCCAAAAGGGCGAAAACTCAAGAAGGACTTTGATGAAATTTCAATAATCCTGCGGGAGAAGATATATGGAAATATGCGAAAGAGAAATCGCGAACTGTTGATAAAGCTACTAACTGAAATTGAACACAATATACGTGCATAGTTTTTTTGAGAATATAGTTCGTACGCGAACCATGTTGTGGAGATATGAAGACACCATCTTATGAACCAACGACAAATAGCCAAAACAGCCTTTGGGGCAGACAATTAACCATTCTAAACAGGAGTAAAACATGAAGAAGACAGGAACAAATTATAAGTTAACGTCTATTGGGGACATCCAGGCGCTTGGTCGAGTTACGCTCAATGGTGAGCTTGAGCTGACCGGTTCGGAGATATCCATCAATGAATTGCCGGCTGGAGTTAGCGTACCCTTCGTTCATGGTCACAAACGAAATGAAGAGGTTTATGTCATCTTGAAAGGCAAGGGGCAATTCTATGTGGATGGTGACGAGTTCGAAGTCAAGCAAGGCAGTGCCATTCGTGTAGATCCTGCCGGAGCACGATGTTTGAAAGCCGATGATCAAACCGCGATTCGGTATATCTGCATTCAAACCGAGGTGAAAAGCTTGGTCCAATTTACCGAAAACGATGGATTCCCAGTGGAATCAAAACCGTCGTGGTTGACGTAGAGTAGCACCGACAGTTGTGTACTGGGATTCGAACAAAAGCAGAGTTGCTATTGTGAGAATTAAAAGGATAGGGAGTATAGTGCCCCTATGGAATAGCGAGCTACTTGATAGGGTAATGTTTTTATGGCCGACGTGTAACGGAGGTAATCTGCAAGGTTGCCGGAGTTACACGTCGGTCGAATATTTGTTAGAAGTTGTATTTTTAAAATCCCCTCTTATATAGCGGATTTTCACATTCAAAAAAATCACATATTTCTATGAACTCTATATACCCTCAGGGGGTATAATGTTAAAGGTTGTATGAAAGGTGTGAAAAATGAAGAAGAATCCGAGTCATGAGAATAATCTGGTAGCGCTACGGCGGATTGAGGGGCAGGTGCGAGGCGTTCAGCGGATGATCGAGCAGCGCAAGTACTGTATCGATATCCTGAACCAGATAGCCGCGATTAAAGGGGCTCTTTCCAGAGTTGAGGGGAAGATCCTCGAAAAGCATCTCCAGACCTGCGTAACAAAAGCTGTACTGGGAAAGTCCGAGAAAGAAAGGCAGGAGAAGCTGGACGAGATTTTAAAGCTCGTTTACAAGAACCGCAGAGGATAGAAGATGTTCACTGAAAAGCAATATATCTTCGTATTTCTGGTCATTGCAATAGGCTTTTCACAAGTCGCCGTCCTGGCGGATGGTTTGTACGGAGAAGCCATTGGCGTGGTTGGCTACTCTGATAACGGTCAATGGATCGGTAAAAGTGGTCATAGTCTGAAGAATGCTCTGGGATTCGAGTATTTTCAGAATTTCTCCAACGACTATGGCAATTTCCTGACAGCGGATTTGCAGGCGCGGGTCTCTTATGATTCGAGTGAGGATTCGCGGGATGCATGGGCCGTGGAAGTTCACAACGCATGGCTCGAGCGTCCGTTGGGATTGGGGAAATTCATCAGGGTAGGGCATTTCGATCCAGCGTTTGGCCTTGAGCCTGTTTTGGATACGCATGGAACATTGCTGCAAACACTTGCATCGAAAAATATAGGGTTCAAAAAGGACTGGGGCGTCGGGTATCGGGGGCTGTTGGGTGATTACGATTTCGAGATCGCCTCGCAGCTTGGTTCGGGCATGGGCATAAAGAGAACGGACGGCAGCTTTCTGCTTAGCAGCAGGATAAGCACGCCCGATAGGGCGGGTACTCAGTATGGTGTTTCCTTCTTGTATGGAAAGACTCTGGAGAGTATGCAGGCGCGGACAATTCCCGCCCCGCGTTTGGTGACGGACAGGGCAATACAAAAAAGGAGGATCGGTTTCGATATGCAGCGACCTGTCGGACCGTTCGGATTCAAAGGCGAGATTGCCGCGGGCGACGATGATGGAACGATGGTGGCCGGCGCGCTTGTACAGTTTGACTATACTGTCCCCGAAGCCCAGAGCCTGGTGATGAAATTACAGGGAATCTACTGGTCCAACGATTGGGACAAAAAAGATGCACGCGACCTGACGGTTGCGCCGGTGTTGGAATATAAGGCAACCTCATCGCTTACCGCACGACTGGGATACTTCCACGATTTCAAGTCGAGCAGAGGCGATGAGGACAGAATGGTTGTATTGGAGCTTTATTACTTCGGCAAATAAGGAGAACGATCCTATGCGAAGATTTATGCTTACAATGCTTATTATCCTGATCGCCTCGCAGAGTGTCTTTGCGGCGGTGGGATGTACATTGAACGATCCAGATCGTGACATAAAGCGTCTGTTTTCAAAAGCGACGAACTACAAAACAGAGTTCATAACAATAAAAGAGCGTGGCGGCGAGGAGCTGGCGAAAGAAATCGAAGCCAAACTCAAGGATAAGCTGGAACCAAGATATGAATCATTGGACGTTCCTTACGCTTACTACACGGTGCTCAACAAGAAGGACGTAATTGGTTATGTGCATGGCGTGAATCAGAAGGGAACCTATGGAGGACTCCAGCTCATCTTGGCGTCGGACCCGAACGGGACGATTCTGGATTTCTACTATCAGAAGCTGACCTCTCCTGAATCCAAAAAGTTCCGAGACAAGAAATTTACGAAGCTGTTTGTCGGCTTGAGCCTGGCCGACTTCTACAAGCACGATTTGACGAACAAAATTAAGGATCCCAGCGAGAAGAACGCTGAAGATTATCTCGCCACGTTTCGGGGAATAAGAAAGAATCTGATTCTCCACGACGAATTCAAGCTGAAAAACAAATACGACAAACTCTGGCATTCCATAAGAAAGGGCGAAAAAAATGAAGACGAAAATAAAAAGAAATAGCATTTTGATAACGATATCAGTTCTGATCCTTGCACTTGCCCTTGGCGGTTGCGACCGAAAAAGCGCCGAAGCATACGGCAAGGAGATATCCGACCCTAATATCACAAAACTCGATGCGGTGCTGACACAACCCGGGAATTTTGACGGCAAGACCGTTACCGTCCAGGGCAAGATTATACAAGAGTGTCCTACCGGATGCTGGTTTGATATAAAGGACGATTCGGCGGTGATTCACGTTGATATTAATCCCTCCAGCTTTGCAATTCCTCAGAAAGTCGGAAAAACAGTCAGCGTCCAAGGGCGGATTTCAGTACAGAACAACCGGCCGGTTCTGGTTGGGACTGGAGTTGAGATAAAATGAACACTCTATCGGTAGCATATAAAAACGTAGGAAGAAAGAGGATTCGGACGGCTCTCACAGTCGGTGGTGTGGCTATTGCCGTGGCCGTATTGGTGAGTCTTATGGGTTTCGACAGGGGCTATCAGAAGTCTCTGACGAGCAATATCGACAAGATGGGATACCAGTTGCTTGTTACTGCAAAGGGGTGCCCCTACGAAGCGGCGACGATGATGCTCAAAGGTGGCGGGGGTCTCAGGTATATGGAACAGAACATATACGATAAAATACAGAGCGATCCTCGCATCGACAAGATCACGCCTCAGCTCGTTTCCACCGTCTACGATCCGCAGCGGCTTGAAGGGCAAGGTGGTTTCACGATGTACATGGGTATCACTGATTCGTATCTCGAACTCAAACCCTGGTCCGAATTAAAGTCCGGCGGATGGTTTTCCAGTGACACGGCCCAAGAGGTGATTATGGGATACGAGGCCGCCGAGGTGGAGCAACGTCTCGTCGGAGACAAGATATTTGTCCCGGGTATCGAGAAGATATTGACCGTTGTCGGCATCTTCGAAAGAACGGGGACACAGGACGACGGCATCATATTCCTGCCGCTCAAGACAGCTCAGCAGATATTCTCGCTGCCCAACAAGCTGACGGGGGTTGGTATAAAACTCAGGGACATCGCTCAGATCAATCAGTTCGAAGAAGACCTGTACAACGAGCCCGGCATTCAAATCATCAGCATGGCGCAGGTGCGAGGTACGATTCTGAACCTGATATCATCTGCGAAGGTGATGGCAAATTCCGTCGCCGTCATTGCTATTTGTATTGCCCTGATCGGAGTAGTCAATACGATCTTGATGTCGGTATTCGAACGAACGCAGGAGATCGGCGTTATGAAAGCGATCGGAGCGTCGAGGATCGATATTTTCAAGTTGATATGGACCGAGACCGTTCTTGTCTGCGTCTTCGGCGGGGTCCTGGGAAACGTCCTGGCTTTGCTGGGCAGTGGGCTCGTTGAGGGTGGTATCAAGATGGTTTTGCCCTACGCGCCAAGCGGGCAGTTGGTGTCAATCAATCCTGATCTTCTGGTAGGAGCCTTTGTTGGGGCAATCATCCTGGGTATTGTCGCAGGCATATACCCCGCATGGAGAGCCTCATCGATGGTTCCTGTCGAAGCAATCAGGCGAGGAGAATAACTCATGAGCGCATTAGTTGTCAAAGCAGAAAAACTGACAAAGGTTTATAAACTCTTCGCAGAGGAGATCACCGCGGTTAACAGTGTCGATCTGGAAATCGAGTCCGGCCAGTTCATGGCAATCATGGGGCCGTCGGGATCGGGGAAAACGACTCTCCTGGACATAATAGGCTGTCTGGACCATTCGACGGGCGGTCGGCTTCAAATCCTGGGCCAGGATGTCTCCGGGATGAAAGAAAGCCGGCTGGTAAAGATCAGGCGGGGCCGGATAGGTTTCGTGTTCCAGGATTATTCTTTGATCCCGACGTTGACCGCTTTGGAGAATGTGCAGCTTGCTTTACATTTTGCCGGTATTGCTAATGATACTTCAAGGGCTAAAAAGCTCCTCGAAAGAGTAGGTCTTGGCCGCAGGAGCAATCACTTGCCGAAGCAGATGTCCGGCGGCGAGAAACAAAGAGTCGCCATCGCCAGGGCCTTGGTTACTGAGCCTAAGTTCCTGATAGCAGATGAACCCACAGGCCACCTCGATACGGAAAATGCCAAAGGCATTCTCGACGTCTTCAAGCAGCTTAACGAAGAAGAAAAGCTCACCATTATTGTTGCCACGCACAACGAGGAGCTTGGCCGCCAGACCGGTCGCGCGTTGTATCTGAGAGATGGCAAAATCGTGTCATAACAGGCGACAGGCTATTCACCATGACCGCTGAATGGCAAGGCGTAAAAGTTCTGGGTAATGTGTAATCCTTTCCCGATGGACAAGATTTTATCCGCCTTTGACCATGCCTGTTGAGCTTATTATATATTCCCTGATTCAGAAATCTTGCAAAAGTGATTCGGGGAGAATATAAACTTAGCTGTCATGGCTAAAGATTTAAGACAACGAGCAGAACAATTACGCCGGAAGATCCGCAAGCACGATCACCTCTATTACGTGCTGAACCGACCTGAGATCGGGGACCAGCAGTACGATGAGCTGATGGCCGAGCTCAAGGCGCTGGAGCGGGAGAACCCTGAACTGGTGACGCCCGATTCTCCGACGCAGCGTGTTTCGGGCGAGCCTCTGGCGGGCTTTGCCACCGTTCGCCATGCGGTTCCTATGTTGAGCATGGACAATACTTACAATGAAGATGAGCTAAAAGCCTTCGACCAAAGGGTGCGCAAGCAGCTCGATACCGATGATTACGATTATGTAGTGGAACTGAAGATCGACGGTTTGGCGATCAGCCTCCGCTATGAGAACGGCATTCTGGTAACTGCCGCCACGCGTGGCAATGGCGAAGTGGGCGATGACGTTACCACTAACGTGCGGACCATCAAAGCGGTGCCTCTCGCATTATTACACGATGGTGCAATTCCATCTGTGCTCGAAGCACGAGGCGAAGTGTATATGCCCATAAGCTCGTTCGCTGAATTGAACAGGCTTCGCACCGAAGCGGGAGAGCCTGAGTTCGCCAATCCACGAAACGCGGCCGCAGGTTCCCTGAAACTGCTGGACGCCCAAATCACTGCGGGCAGAAACCTTTCGTTCTTTGCCTACGCGACAGGCGAGCTTTCAGAACTTTTGGGACGGGATCATTACCATAGTCTCGAAAAGCTCAAAGATCTGGGCTTGCCAGTTAATCCTCATATCGCCCGAGCACGAGACATCGACGAAGTGATAGAGGTATGTTTAAGCTGGAGTGAGAAGCGTCGCCAATTGGATTATCACATTGACGGTATGGTGATAAAGGTCAATCGTTTCGACCAAAGGGATATATTGGGCTCAACAGGCAGGGCGCCGCGTTGGTGCATATCGTACAAATTCGCCGCCGAAAGGGCCCAGACGATTATTGAGTCGATAGATGTGCAGGTGGGCAAGAGCGGAATCCTGACACCAGTTGCGAATCTAAGCCCTGTCGAGCTTGCAGGCACCACCGTCAAACGAGCAAGCCTGCACAATTTTGACGAACTAAATCGGCTGGATGTTCGATGTGGTGATACTGTCCTGATCGAAAAAGCTGGCGAGATAATTCCACAGGTAATCGAGGTAAAACTTGATTTGCGCCCTGTAACCGCCATTGCGTTTGAGATTCCCACTGAGTGTCCGATTTGTCACTCGGCTGTGGCTAAAGATGAGAATGGTGTTTATATCCGTTGCCTCAATCCTAATTGCTCAGGTCAGTTAAAGGAGCGGCTGCGGTATTTCGCAGGGCGCGGACAGATGGACATAGAACATCTTGGCCCCGCGCTAATAGAGCAGTTGGTCGATGCCGATCTCGTGCATGATTTCGCAGATATCTATAAGCTAAACGAACAACAGCTTGCAGGCCTTGAGCGAATGGCCCAAAAGAGTGCTGCCAACGTAGTAGCTGCTATTGAAGCGAGCAAAAGCAGACCTCTGTGGCGACTCATAACAGCCCTCGGAATTCGACATATCGGATCGCAGTCGGCCCAGATTCTTGCCCAGCACTTCGGCTCACTTGAAGCGCTTATGGAAGCGGATGAGCAGAGCCTGGCCGAAATAGATCAGATCGGCCCGACAATGGCCAGGAGCATATATGATTATTTTCGCATCCCTGAAAATCGCCTGATCGTGGACCGCTTACTGACCTCTGGCGTCAAGCCTGAGCACTCTGCGATCCAACGCTCAGATAAATTATCGGGAAAAACAATTGTCGTGACAGGCACTCTTACAAATTACACCCGCCAGCAGATCGAGCAGACAATCCGCCAGGCGGGTGCGAAAGTAACCTCAAGCGTAAGCAAAAAAACGGATTATGTATTGGTCGGTGAAAATCCGGGCAGTAAACTGGACAAAGCCAGGCAGTTGGGCGTTGAAGTGATCGACGAACAGCAATTTCAGCAGATAATAGAGCAATGATAGATACCGATACGAAATACATGGAGATGGCGCTGAAGCTCGCTCGACGTGGACTTGGCGCCGTCGAGCCGAATCCGATGGTGGGCTGCGTTATCACCAAAGATAATCGCATTATTGGCAAAGGCTGGCACAAGAAGTTCGGCGGCCCACACGCTGAGGTGGTGGCTCTCGAAGCTTGTAGGTCTGAACAGATCGGCCCACAGGGCTCGAGAATGTACGTCACCCTCGAACCGTGTTGTCACCAGGGCAAGACAGGTCCTTGCACCCAAGCAATAATCGTGGCTGGGGTTCGCGAAGTGATCGTCGCAACTATCGATCCATCCCCGCACGCCAAGGGCAAAGGAATCGAGCAGCTTCGCCAGGCTGGGATTGACGTCACAGTAGGCCTTTGCCAAACCGAAGCGAGACTGCTCAACGCGCCCTTTATCAAACGAGCCTCAACGAATCGTTGCTGGACTGTACTCAAATGGGCCCAAAGCATAGATGGCAAGCTGGCATGGGCACAGGATGAAGTCGCCTCTAAAGCAGAAGATTGCCGCTGGATATCGAACGAGCGAAGTAGAAAGGACGTACACAAGCTCCGCCGGCGCATCGGCGCCATATTGGTTGGCATCAACACTGTTTTAGCTGATGATCCATTACTTACACCGCGTCCGAGCAGAGGCAAAAAGCCGATTCGAATAGTACTGGACAATTCCTTGAGAATTCCGCTTGGATGTAAACTTCTAAAGACAATCAAAAACAGCCCTGTTCTTATCTGCACGAGCAAAAAAGCAATTGAAGCAAATCCTGAAAAGGCCGATAAAATCCGCAACAAAGGGGCTGAGTTATTAGCATGCCCCGATAGCGAAGCTTCGAATCTAAGTTCGTTGCTTGATGACCTGAGTCACCGAGGTGTCGCTCAGCTTCTCGTTGAAGGAGGCCCGACAGTATTGGCTTCATTCCTGAGAGAATCCCTTGCAGATGAAATATGTGTATACATATCGCCACAAATATTGGGCGCTCGTGGAAGCGCCGATATTGCCACAGCAATGTCGAACTTGAATGATGCGACCAATCTGCACCGCGTCGATGTCACCGAATTCGATGGTGACGTCAGAATTACAGGCATAACCGAAAGAGCCGCCCAGGAGGTGCTAAACGCATAGCTCTCGTATGTTCCAATAACGCACCCCCAGCAGGTTATTCATATTTGGATATTGGCTTATGAAAAAAAGAGACGTTGTCAGGCTGGTAATCGAATCACAAGCAGCGCCATACGTCCCCTGGAATTGCGGCTTTACCATCGAAGCTGCCGAGAAGCTGTCACAGCATTTCGGCACCGACGATCTTGATCGTGCGATAGATAACCATTTCGTCAAGCTCGGAAGTGACATCGGCTTCTTCGAAAAACTGCCCAACGACCGTTTTCGCGATCATTTCGGCGTAGTATGGGACCGAAGCATAGACAAGGACATAGGCGTTGTCGATGGTTGCATCTTGCCCGAACCGACGCTCGACAACTATGAATTCCCCGATCCCCTCGATCCGAGAATATTCGGAGATATGAAAGGCAAAATCGAACGCAGCGCCGATTGCTTTCGCGTATTCAAGATAGGTTTCTCGCTCTACGAGAGGGCCTGGTCCCTTCGGGGCATGCAGAATCTTATGATGGATTTCCTGGACCACCCTGACTTCGTCCACCAACTCCTTGGCCGAATAGTGGACTTCAACATCGCTCAAACCCAAAAGGCTCTGAAATACGATATTGACGCTGTATACT
>CAZYMD010000192.1:0-9148 GCA_964649005.1 uncultured Pirellulales bacterium | reverse complement strand
CCCGGCCCGCGACGTGCAAGGGATGCAGGTTTCAAGACGGGTAACATTGCTTTTTTGACATCCAGCGAAAACCTGAAGATCCTTATCAATTCTCCAATTATGACGAATGTGCTGCATGGTATTGAGGAAGCTCTGGCTTCAAATGGCATGAGTATGATACAGGGGGCGGTCGGGGGGAAGCGTCCTTTGCCGCCGATCGTGGCCAAGGGGGGGGTTGACGGCGTGATTGTATGGCCTCACCTGGATGATGTGTCACCTACGGCTATCGAGATCCTGAGAAGCTACAAAGTCGTGTACGTCATGAGCGCCGCGAGTGAACGACTTTCCGCGGACCGGGTGCGTGTCAACCATGGCAAGGTCGGTCGGTTGGCTGCCAATTATCTGATAAGCAAAGGACACCGAAACATCGCCTATGTGACTCCGTCGTCTCTGATGTCAAGGATCAACCTGTGTGATCGTTGGACTGCATTTTCGGCCTTGGCAAAGGAGCATGGATTGAATGCTCGACAGTGCGTGATTGAGCAGTCCCATTTTGATTTAATGGAGATCGACCGGGACCGGGATCTTCTGATCCAGAAAACTCTGGAAGAATTCTTAGGTCAAGATGAACGTCCTACAGGCATGTTTGTGACCTGCGATGCGTTAACGGCCAAGATCTATCCGATCTTGAGGAATATAGGCATACAGATCGGCCACGATCTTGAGATCGTTTCATGCAACAACGAAACCTCGCTGCTTGCCGGTTTGGAGCCTCGTCCGGTTTCAATTGATATCCAACCCGAACAAATCGGCAAGAAAGCCGTCGAACAACTGCGGTGGCGTCTTCTTCATCCTGATGAAGAGGACCAAATAACGATAGAGGTGTCACCGAAGCTTCTCTGACATCCTCAAGTAAGCGGCCAGGGTGTAGCCGATGCGTTCACAAAAACGAGTTAAAGTTGTCATAGTAAGGAAGTGAAATGAGTCATGTTGAAACACTCTTCGGCTGGCTTGACCTGGAGTATCCTGGTCTTGAGGCGGTCAGAACCTGGGTGAATGAGAAGCAGTTTGACAAAGCCACCCTTGCTCTAATGGACTATTATCGTACAAGAACGAACACCCAGTATTACGATGGTTGGGAAAAACCTGAACCTGGCATCGCTTTTAACACGACCAATGCGGATGCCATCTGCAATAATCATCTCGTACACGTGGACCTTCCCGAAGACATCGATTGGCAAGCCGATCCTCAAGGTGACCCGGAATGGATTTATTGTCTGAATCGCCATGAATTTCTAACGGAACTGGGACGGGCTTACTGGTATACGGGGGATGAAAAATACACGCACGCCTGGAAGCGACTTTTGGGCGACTGGATCAAGAAGAATCCCATGCCCGATCTGGAGTGGATGCTTAATGTAGACAGCGAGACCAGTCGCAGGCACTTTATGAAGCAGGGAACGTGGCGTCCCTTGACGCTGGGGATTCGCATGTACACAGCCTTTGTGCCCTGTTTTTATCATTTCCTGCACTCGCCGGAATTCACCCCTGACTTCCTGGTGACCATGTTGACCAACATGGTCCAGCATGCCCGACACACACGCATGTACTACACGCGTCACAAGAGCTATTTCAATGTGTCGCCCAACTGGGGTCTGATGGAATCCAACGGTCTGGCCCATATGGGCATTTTGTTTCCCGAGTTTAAAGAGGCCAGAGACTGGCAGTGTGAGGCCATGAGCCGATTTGAAGAACAGATCCGCATGCAACTCTGTGAAGAGGGCATGCAGGTCGAGCGTGCTTCCGGGTATCACCTGGTTTGCACTTTCTGCTTTATACAGATATTGGACCTGGCTCTGCGCAACAACGTGCGGGTCAGTGATACATATAAACGCAATGCGGAGAAGATGATCGACTTCGTGGTTGGCATAATGAAGCCGCACGGTGTGTATCCTATGCTAAAGGATGCGGATGAAAGCGATGTATTTGGCGAGCGTGCGTCCTATGGACTATGGGAAGACATCAATAACCTTAATATGCTAGAAGACCAAAACGACTTACGTTGGGTGCTTAAGGCTGGGGCTCGTCTATTCAACCGGTCGGACATGCTGTGGATTGCCACTCACGGCAAGCAGGGTCAAAAACCTCATTTGGGCTCAATTGCCATGCCTGATTCCGGCTTCTGCACGATGCGCACGGGCTGGGACCACGACGATCTGTATTGCGTCTTCACCTGCGGTAAATTAGGGGTTATGGATCAGAACTGCGTGCACGGTAATGCCGATGCCCTGAGCATGGATGTGTCCGGCTACGGCGAAACCCTCTTGATTGACCCGGGGCGTTACCTGTACGAAGGTCCATTGCGTGTCTGGTTCAAATCCACCAGCGCCCACAACACAATAACAGTTGATGGTCGAGATTCTTCCGAGCTGGCGGACGAGTGGATGTTCAAGACCAAGGCCGAGAGTATTCTACACGCCTGGTCGAGCACAGACCGATTTGACTATGTGGATGGTTCGCATAATGGATTCGAGCGGCTGAGCAAGCCGGTGACCCATCGTCGTCGGATCGTGTTTATCAAGCCCAGGTTCTGGCTCGTGGTGGACGAACTAACTGCTGGGGCCCGGCATCGATACGACCAGTATTGGCACCTCGGTCCACAGGCCAATGTGGACCAGAACCAGGATCTGAGTGTAGCGGCGGTCTACGACAATGAGGCCGGGATTCTGATCAAACCAATTCTGACCGATGGCCTGTCTGTGCAGCAACACCGGGGTAGTACTGATCCCATCCAGGGATGGGTCTCTTATGATTACGCCGTTAAGGTGGCAGCCCCGACTATGCAATACAGCAGGACCGCCAAGCAGAGCACGACGATGGCCACACTGCTGGTGCCCTTCAAGCGCAAAGCCCCGGATGTGACTGTAAAGGCGCACAGCGAGACACAGTATGAGGTGACCTGCGATGATGCCACGTTTGTCATCCTATTAGGCAATGGCACATTGCAGACTGTCGGCGAATATGAATTTGATGGTGATATGCTTTGCGCGGAGTGCGACCTCTGCGGCAAACTGATCGATTGTTGCGCAGCGAAAGCAAGTCTGATTAAGTACAAGGGGCAGACGCTTCTGGATTCGACTGTGCGTCATAAGATTGATAGTTCCAACAAGATGAAATAGAGACTGATAGTTGGTCTGATAGGAGAATAATAAGGTGTACGATTTGAATAAAGACCCACAAGAGCGTAAGACATTTGTCAATGAGATACTCGCCAGGATGACCTTGGATCAGAAGGTCGGTCAGTGTTTCACGATTCACTGGGGCGGCTCGATGGTCACGCCCTATGTGATGGAGGCTGTGGAGAAGTTGCATATCGGTGGACTTCGCGTCACCCCTTTCGGTCAGAATTCCCGACGTGGCCAGCACTATCACCAGAGCTTGAATTACGACTATGACTATCCCCAGGGTTACAAGAAGATCAAGCAGAACCTGTTCATTCCCGGCGCGGCTGTGTATGTCTCTCCGGAGGAATATGCTGAACGTCTGAATCAATTGCAGCGACTGGCCACTGAACGTACGCCTGGTATCCCGTTGCACATTTCGATCGATCAGGAAGGGGATATCAGCCGTGACTTCAGTTTCGGCGGCATCAACTTGTTTCCTTCCGCGATGGGCCTAACCTCGACCGGCGATCCTGCGTGGGCTTATGAGGCCTGTAAAGCCGTAGCCCTGCAGCTTAGTGCGATCGGCGTAACCAATCTGCACTCACCGGTGCTGGACGTAAACATGAATCCGAACAATCCGGAAATTAACATTCGTGCCTACGGCGATGATCCGGATATTATTGCCGAATATGCCTTGGCCTCGATCAGAGGATACATGGACGGTGGTTTGGTGCCGACTGCCAAACATTTCCCCGGGCGGGGTGACTCGGATATCGACGCCCACTATGCCGTGCCCAATGTACCGGGCGATTGGGATCGTCTGGAGGCGGTGGAACTGAAACCTTACCGCGTACTTATTGAGAATGGATTGCCCAGTGTTATGCTGGCCCATACAACCGTACCTGCGGCTGATCCGACTATGCAGATCTCTACTGTGTCACCTGAGATCGTGACCGGTCTGCTGCGTGAACGCCTGGGTTTTGAAGGCGTAATCACCACGGACAGCATCACGATGGGCGCGTTGATGGAGAAGTACGGAGTAGCCAAATCCTGTGCCCTGGCCATCAAGGCCGGTTGCGATCTGGTGCTCAACAAGGTGGAAGACGAATTCCGTGATCAGGCTTGGTTGGAGACCAAGCGTTTTGTGGAGGACGGTGAGATCTCCGAAGAGCAACTCAATGCCTCGGTAAGACGCATACTCGTCATGAAGTACAACCTGGGCATGTTCGATGCCATGGGCCAGGTTAAGGCCGATGAGGCTGGGGCTCCGATTTGTGACAGGGAGATCATCGAGCTGTCCCAGACCGTGGCCGAAAAGTGCTGCACCTTACTGCGTGACGAAGCAGGGTTATTGCCGCTGACGCCCGAACAGACCGTGATGGTGATCGAGCAGCAGGTGTTGGACGGCTACAGCGGATTTGACATGGCCTGTAACAACAAGTGCTTCAACCAGGCCATGGTCGAGCAGTCCAGGAACATCTACTGTGTGGATACTAAGTTCAAGGCTACGGACGAGGACGTGAACTTCCTCATGGATTACGTGGATGAGGTTGATGTAATCGTAGCGACCAACTACTACTGGCGACTATGTCCGGCCAACAACACAGGCCTTATTCGAAAGCTGATTGCCAACGGGAAAAAAGTGATTGTTGTCACCAATTGTCCCTACGAATTGGGTGCCGTTCCGGAGGCTTCCACTGTGATCTGCAACTACTCTGTGACGCCGGAAAGTCTCAAGGCGGCAGCCCGCATGGTGTACGGAAAGTTGGAATCTCAGGGTCAATGGATGCTTAAACACTATGCCCAGCCCCTAAAGTCCACAACAGATTCCACCTATGAGATCAAAGGCGGTATTACTGCCGACGGTGATAACGAGATCGACCAGGTGGTATTCTAATTATGTGTTCATTCATGGAAAAATAGAGACGCTCTGCGATGATGCAACCCGGTTTGGTATCAGTAACATTCAAGGAAAAGTCCTGTGAGGACGTGATTCGATATGCTCAGGCGGCTGGGCTGAAAGTCATTGAATGGCATGGCCTCAATCATGTGCCACATGGTGATCTGGAGACTGCTCGTCGCATTGGACAAAACACTTTGGATGCAGGACTCGCTGTGGCTGCCTATGGATCGTACTACGTGCTTGGCCAAAGCGAGGACATGGGATTTTCGTTTGACACGGTATTACGGACGGCTATGGCATTGGACGCACCCATGATTCGTGTGTGGGCTGGAGATCAGAATCCTGACCAGACGCCTGGCCATACCAGAGCCCATATCGTCAAAGAAGCCGCTCGTGTGGCAGACCTGACGGCCAAAGAACAGATCAGAATCGTGCTGGAATTCCACGTAAACACACTGACTCAGACGGGCGAGTCATGTGCCGCCTTGCTGGACGATCTGGACCACCCTAACGTGAGCACCTATTGGCAACCTACGCCAGGGGTGGATGTGAGCCGGAACCTGGCTCAACTTCGCTGCGTGCTGCCGTGGTTAGTAGGCCTGCACGTCTTCCACTGGGGACCAACCCACATGGATCGACATGCTCTGGCCATAGGCGAGTCGGATTGGGCTCAGTATCTAACAATGGCCGGGCAGTGTCATGGCGTGCTGAATGCATTGCTGGAATTCGTCAAGGGGGACACTGTAGAGCAGTTCAATGAGGACGCTGCCACATTGCACCGACTGTTGGCATAAGGAATATCGTATGACTGTTACTGTTTATGACTACATCGTGATCGGATTTTATCTTGCTTTTATGTTCCTGCTGGGCCCGATATACAAGAGCTTCAGCAAGACATCGAGTGACTTCTTCCGTGGTGGTGGTGGGATGCTTTGGTGGGTCGTGGGCAGTTCAGCCTTTATGACGACCTTCACGGCCTGGGCCTTCACAGGCGGTGCGGCCAAGGCCTACGAAACCGGCACGTTTTTCCTGGTGATATTTGCCTGTAATGTAGTGGCCCTGATATTCTGCTATTTTTTCGTGGTGGCCAAATACCGCCAAATGCGAATCATCACCGTTATGGAGGGGGTACGCAGGCGTTTTGGAAAAACCAGTGAACAAATGCTGACCTGGTTTCTGGTCGTAGTCAAGGTTCTCTATGGCGGCGCAATGTTGTATGCCATTGCCGTATTTATGGTCAGCGTCTTTGATGTGCCCATGTCACCTACGATTATTGTACTCGGGACGATCGTTACCCTGATGACGGTATTGGGCGGTTCCTGGTCCGCTACGGCAGGCGACTTTGTGCAAATGATCGTGGTCGTGATCATCACGGTGACCATGGGTGTTCTGACACTCGTCAAGGCCGGCGGCGTCGGAGCCTTCCTGGACCAGGTTCCTGAACATCACCTGGATTGGACCATCCTTGATCGGAAGGGTGTCCTTGTGATCTTTATCATCACCCTTGCTGTTAATCAATTGGTCCAAATGAACAGCCTTCTTGAAGGAGCCGCACGCTTCATCTTTGTCAAGGATGCGCGCAGTGCAAAGAAAGCGGTCTTGATACAAACTGCCGGTCTGGTTCTCTTGCCCTTGATCTGGATCGTTCCCCCGATGATGGCGGCTGTGTGGCATCCGAACATGGCGTCAGAGTTTCCCAAGTTGAACAATCCCAATGAAGCCGCTTACGTAGCCATGGCCATAGACATGCTGCCGGCCGGCCTGTTCGGATTGCTCGTCTGTGGCATCTTTGCCGCCACCGTAACGTCTTTGAACAGCCAATTGAACGTGGTGGGAGGCAGCTTCGTCCGCAATATCTATATTCAAGTCATCCGTCCTCGAGCGTCAGAAAAAGAACAGATTGCTGTCGGCCGTGTCTTCATGTTGATCTACGGGGGGATATGGATTCTATTGGGTTTGGGTTTCCAACAGCTCAAGGGACTTCAGTTGTTCGATCTGCTGCTTCTAATAGCGGCTGCAACCACTTTGCCGCTGACAGTGCCGCTGTTTCTGGGGATATTCTTCAAGAAGACACCCCCTTGGGCGGGCTGGAGTACGATGGTGGCCGGTTTTGTTCCTGCGGCGGTTCTTGTACTGCTATTCAAAGTCGATCCGGTTGTACAGTGGCTTTGGCGAAATCCTGAGATGACAACAAATGACGTTATCATAATGATCTGGCGGGCCCCCGATCTGAATACTCGCGAAATCGATTATCTAAAGATTGCGATTACAACCGGAGTAGTGGCGGTCATTTGTGCGGGATGGTTCTTCCTGACCATGCTGTTCTACCGCAAAGACGAAAAGCCGTATGTCGATCAGGTTGATGAGTTCTTCAAGGATATGACGACGCCTGTCCAAGCTGATGAATTGGAACTCGGCGACCACGACAACGAGTCGCGCCAGTGTGCCGTCCTGGGGAATTTATGTTTGGTCTATGGCACCTTCATTATACTTCTGATTCTCATTCCAAATGAACCGGCGGGTCGTCTGATTATCTTCTGCTGCGGCATTATCATCAGCATGATCGGATTCATCCTGAAGGCCCTGAGCAAGCGATCTCGCGATGAAGCGGTAAGGACGCTCAAGACCACACATTGACCTTTGAAGCCATTGTCGGCCTCCGATAAAGGCCAGTCATCAAGAAGATAGAGATGTTGAAAACAGCATAAAAAAACCTTAAGAAGTGTTTTTCAGGAGTCTTGTCATGAGACAGATGCGATGCAGACATCTAAGCGGAATATTATTTACCAGCTGTTTAATCATCTCTGTTTGTGGATGTGCTGTACAGACCGGGCAAATGGCTCAGGAAGTACTGTATCAAGATGATTTTGAGGGTGATCGTTCAAACTGGGTCGTTGAGCAGATGCCAGGCGGTAGTGTTCGTATCAATGGCGGCAAGCTTGAGATCGAAGACGCCAAGGGCTGCACAGTGTGGTTCCGTGAGAAGCTTGATGATCCCATCATGATTGAATACGAAGCGGTAATCATCAAAAAGGATGGACCGTATGACCGTGGGAGTGATTTGAATTGCTTCTGGATGGCTCAGGATCCCCAGTCTTATGATGATCTGTTTGCTGGCAGTCAGCAGCGCGGTGGTCGGTTCACCAATTATGATCCACTAAGACTCTATTATGTGGGGTACGGCGCAAATGACAATACGACCACGCGGTTCAGAAGATATCCCGGCACCGGTGAAAAGCCATTGTTGCCGGAACATGATCTTCGTGATGATGAATACATGCTCAACTATAACGTGCCAATAAAAATTCAACTCATCGCCGATAGCCGCAGGATTGCATATCTGCGTGATGGAGAGGTCATCTATGATATTGTTGACCCCGAACCCTTCACGGATGGATGGTTTGGCTTTAGAACCGTCCACAACCATATGACAATCGACAACTTCAAAGTATACCGGATGAGGAAATAAGTGAGCCGACTGCGTTTGTCAACCAAAGATCGGACCACTGTTGAATCATAGCATAAACTGTAAATGCTGATTGGCAACTTCATAAATGAAACCGCTTTAGTCGGTTTACTGTCTCGATGCTGATTTGACCTGCCCCCAAAAAACTGGACCAGTTTTCGGGGGGCAGAACAGGCACGAATGCCCGGAGGGATTCGCCCGATGTCGAGGTAGTAATGTATATGCCTGCCGCTTTCATAGTGCTTATCCTTGAGAAAGTCCACTTTCTTAGCAAAAGCCACTAATTCGGGCTTGGTGATTAAGTCGTAAGATCATTGTTTACAACAAGATGCCTGTATTTTACAATACTTCAAGTGCATGGAAAACACTCAAAAAGCCTGAAAAGGCTTGCACCTGGAGGTAAGACGGATGTATCGAAAATCCAATTCCAATCAAATGGTTTTTGACTTTCACCTTCCCTTTGGCGGCAAACTTCGCAGTGATAATCGCTGGGTCATTTTATCTCAGCGGTTCCCTGGGATCAGATTGAATCAGAGTACGCGGTTCTCTTCGAAGGCAGTGACATCGGCTGCCCAGCCAAACCCGGTTGAGTTTGGCGCCAAGGTCTCCATCAGTCTGGTGGATGGCTTTAGCTTT
>CAZYMD010000191.1:0-9151 GCA_964649005.1 uncultured Pirellulales bacterium | reverse complement strand
TTTAATAACAAGGAGATAAGTCATGGATGACAAAAGGATAACTGCAAAGGAACTGAAAGAGGCATGGTCGTCAGATATTGACCGTCTTGCCAATCAAGTAGCAGAAGCATTGAACCGTGCCCGTCCCGGTCGGATAATTGCAGAGAGCGAAGAGCCCGTTCGAGACGCCAACTCCGAGTTTCGTCAACGTATTTATGAGCAGGGCATCAGCCTTCTGCAAGACAAGCAGAAGGCTTTTCCCCCCTCGGCCGAGAGGGCTTCTGAACAAGGGTAAGCAACGGACGAGCCACCAGACAGTGAACGGTCGGATTGGCATCTCTCGAATAGTATATTGGTCGTCCCAGGGCGGTCCTGTGATCCCCGCCGACACCTGGCTGGGCATTGACACTGAGCGATTTAGTCCAGGTGTTCGTCAGATGTGTTGTCTTGAGTCATTGCATTGTTCTTTCAAGGTCGCTGGCGAGAAGCTGTCTCGGACAGCGCAGCTATCTCTCAGTGGTGGGACGGTTCGGATGATTGTGGAGAGTCAGGGCCGAGCGGTCCTTGCCGGTCAGCGTAGCGGTGCGTTATCGCCAAAGTTCACCGCCGGCGATTGCACCGATGGTGTGATGATCACCGGGACCGACGGCGTGATGGTCCCGCTGGTAACCGAGCAGCAAAAGTGCAAGCGGCGTCAGACACAGCAGAGCCGTTGTAAGCGTGAATCCCGCCGCTCTACGGCCAGAGTCGGGCGACCCAAACGAGGCAGCGATGGGCCGTACAAGGAGTTCAAGGTGTTGTCGTTCTACGACCCGGACAAGTCGCACTGCCACGTGGTGGCCACAGCCGGCAATCATGAGGTTTTAGGGCGTCTGATGCGTCGAGAGGCCGCTCATCTTAAGATTAACCGGGCGAAGGTTTGCTACGCGGTGACCGATGGGGCCGAGTGGATAGCCCGTCAGTATAGGCGGCAGCTTCCTATGCTGGACGAACACATACTGGACTATTACCACCTTCGGGATCACGTCAGACAGGTCGGTGAAGCGCTGTATGGCCAGGGCACGAAGAAAGCACAGTGCTGGCGAGAGGATATGATGGGGTGCGTTTGGCGGCAGGGTTCGCTGGTAATGCTTCACCGGCTGGGCGGGTGCCTGCGGCGTCATCGCAGCGGACCCAAACATCAGGTGTTGGACTCTCTTGCCGAATACGTGGGCAAGCGGGTGGCGATGACCGATTATCCGAGGTTTCACGCTATGGGTTACGATTGCGGCTCGGGTCCGACAGAATCGTTGTGTGGAGTATTATACAGACCGCCTTAAGGGACCGGGGATGCGGTGGGACAGTGACAACGCCGAGTCTATGATGGCTCTGAGCAGCTTGTACTCCAGCGGCCTGTGGAACAGCTACTGGAAATCAAAAAGAAACACCGCCTGAGACTGCCAGAATTATTGCTCGCACACCATTAGTCACAAATCCGCGTCTCGCTTGATTAATCCTCCGAGAAAGAATACAATAGCTGCACCTGGACCGTTTTTCTCTAATGCGGTGTGCATGATCCCGGTAGTGGGTTGGGGAACAATGGAGGTTTGGATGATGTTGGGAAAATCTTTATTTGTGTTGTTATTTACGTTCGCTCTGTGCACTAACGTTACCGCACAACGTTCTTCAATTGTGGCCGACCACAATTCCGTCACCGCTTTCAAAATGATACCGCTCTACTGGATAGGCAAAGCCAAAGCCGACCTGAAGCTCTCCTATGGCCATACCTCTCATGGCAGCCAGATCATATCTGGGATTAACATGGTAAACGGCCGGGGCGACCGCGGCGCAAGTGCTCGGTCCTGCAACAATTACACCTGCAACGATTGTCTCTACGATTTCTGCGATGACCGCTACTATTATCGATATGGCATAGGTAACGATCCAGCCGGGCTGGGTGTCCTCTCGATTTTCGACGATTACCCCGCCGACGATTTGGGCAACCCGGATAGGTCGACGTGGGCCGCCCGAACCAGGACAATGCTTGGAAATCAATACTATGCCGGCAGGAACGTTGTTATGTGGTCGTGGTGCGGCCAGGCCGACACCTCTCAAACCAATATCCAGCTATACCTCGATCTAATGAGCCAGCTCGAAGCAGACTATCCCGATATCACCTTCATCTACATGACGGGCCACCTCAACGGCACCGGCGAAACAGGCAACCTCTATCGCCGCAACAACCAGATTCGCGATTATTGCAGAGCCAATAACAAAGTCCTCTTCGATTTCGCCGACATCGAAAGCTACGATCCCGACGGTAATTACTTTCGCGACAAAAACGCCGATGACCATTGCGATTATTGGTCCAATGGAACCGAATATAACTGGGCTCAGCAGTGGTGCGCCGCCAATCCGGGCAAGTGCCCCTCGTGCAGCTCCTGCGCTCATTCACAATGCTTGAACTGCTACCAAAAAGGCAAGGCTTTCTGGTGGCTCATGGCGAAGCTCGCCGGCTGGGATGGCTGCCAGGCGGTCAAAGGAGACATCACAGGTGATTGCCTCGTCGATTTCACAGACTACTGCGTTCTCGCCTCCCGCTGGCTCGAAGCAGGCTGCGACAGCAAAAACGACTGGTGCGCCTGGTCCGATTGCAGCACAATCACAGACGGTCAGGTAGACATGGCCGACGTGTCGGTTATCGCCGACAACTGGCTTACTGGCGAACCGCTGTAGCCGCGAGCAGCAGTTTATTCGAATTCCTTGAGCAGATTTAGCAATTTGCGATCGAGCTTGTGGCCGTGAAAATCTTCGTATTCGATGTCCTTCCTCCCCGAATCCATGATCCCGAACGAGCCTCGGAAGTTCCACATCGCAATGCCGATATTGTGCTCGGTGAGAATCTCTAACACATCCCTGAACCACGCTAAGAATATATTGTGAGGCGTACGATTAAAGCAGCCGCCTTCGCCGCAATGCACCCCCACACCCTTTCGAGCCAAATCCACCCAGGGTTTGTAAAGCTCTTCGAGCCTCTTGCGGTCCCACCCGTTACCAGGCCATGCAGGCTCAGGATAGTCCTGGTAGTTCACCCAGGAGGCCCCCGAGTGGCTTATGAACATCGGATCGTAAGCCCTGCAGCTCTGCGCGATCTTCGTATCCGCTAATTCGGGCATAGGCTGCCTGCCCCAGCTTATACCATCAGCGATAACAAGCCGATCAGGATCGACATCGTTAATCGCTTTCGATGCAGTCCGAGCTACACGAATGGCGTCCTCCCTGCTCATCTGCCTTCCCACTGAAGGTGGCTCATTTATCAAATCGAAGCTGAGCTTTTCTTTGGAGATGCCCTTGTAGCGTTTGGCCAACATTGCCCAATGGAAGCAGAATGCATCGAGCGCCTCCTGATCCTTCCAGAGGTTGAAGGGCTCTTTGAACTCGCGATTGACCGAATAGCCGGGCCCTCTGTGAAAGTTGATACTGACGTGGATACCATACTTACCGCCCAATTCGACGGCGCGGTCGAGCTTTACCAGCATGGACTCTTTGATTTTGTAGTCATCGCCGTCCTCGATCCACAGCCGATAGACCGCAGGCAGGCGAGCGAAATTGAAGCCGAAGTCGCGCATCCACTTGAAATCGTCCTCGGCCCAGTCGCCCGTGCTGCGCATGGTAAACATATCCAGCAGGTTGAATCCACGCCAGCAGGGCAGGACGGTCTGAGCTTTTTTCTGCTCCCGACCTAATGCTGGGATTGCTGCCGCGGCGGTTCCGGCGGCAACTATTTTCAGGAACTCTCGTCTATTTGGACTCATTTGACGCTCCTCACACGAAATCTGCTGACAATCAGGGTTTCGAACGTTACTATATGCAATTAAAGATAAATGGTCAGACAAAGAGATTCAACATAATTATGGCATTACCGAAAGTAGCAATCATAGGCAGGCCGAACGTGGGCAAGAGCAGTCTCTTGAACGCCTTGGCTGGCCAGAGAATAAGCATAGTCGAGCCGACCGCCGGCGTAACCCGGGATCGGGTGAGCACCATTGTAGGCAGAGAGCTGCCTGAACCTGCATATTTCGAGCTGATCGACACAGGCGGATACGGCATCGTCGACGCCGACCAGCTCAGCGAGCATATCGAGCAGCAAATCCACCAGGCAATTGAGTCGGCTGATCTGATTCTGTTTATGGTCGATATTCGTGATGGCGTCGTGCCTCTGGACAAGAAAATAGCACAGTTCCTGCGCAAGCTCGATATGGACGTCATAGGCGTCGCTAACAAGGCGGACACTCCCAAGCTTTTCCCTAATGCCGTGGAGTTTTCCAGGCTTGGCTTCGGCGAGTTCCAATGTATTTCTGTGCAGGACAACATTAACAAGGCGGTGCTGCTCGACACAATCTTTAAGAGAATATCAAAGCTGGAATCCGTCAAGCCTCCTGAGCCTGTGATCAAGATTGCGATGGTTGGCAAGCGAAACGCCGGCAAGAGCACTCTGGTCAATGCGATGGTCGGCGCCGATAGGGTGATAGTCAGCGAGACGCCCGGAACAACAAGAGACGCGGTTGACGTGCGGTTTGAGAAAGATGGCCAGACGATTGTGGTTATTGATACCGCAGGCGTCCGCAAGAAGGGCAAAATGGCCGACAGCATCGAATTCTACAGCTACGTTAGGGTGGAGGCATCAATCCGCCGGGCCAATGTAATACTGTTCCTCATCGACTCGACCGTACCTGTCTCGCAGGTTGATAAAAAGCTCGCAAAGACCATTTCCGATGAATACAAGACCTGTATCATAGTAGTGAACAAATGGGACCTCGCAAAGGATCACGCCGATACTGAGGATTACGAAGAGTATCTGGCGTTGTCCCTGCCGGGCATGCGTTATGCCCCGATTGCCTTCACTACAGCTACGACGGGCAAGAACGTACAGAGCGTTCTGGACCTCTGTGCCGAACTGTTCAAACAATCTTCAACGTGGATACCAACGCCAAAGCTGAACAAGGCCTTTGATATAATAAAGACCGAGCATGTTGGCAGCGGTAAGCGTCGCGGCGCGGCCAAAGGCACAAAGATGGTGTTTCCGAAGATCTACTATGCTGTGCAGATAGCGGTGAATCCTGTAACGCTGTTGATGTTTGTAAACAATCCTGATCTTTTTAATGAAAACTATCGTAGATTCATAATAAACAGGTTACAATCAATGCTGCCGATTGAGGAGGTTCCGATCAGGCTTCTTGCTCGTTCGCGTCGAGAGGCGCGATAGATTGATAATCTGTTCACGGGGCGGTTGCGACCTGTTGTATATGAGGTTGAGACATGGATACGCTTTTGCTTATGCTTATCTGCGGGGCCGGATATCTTGTGGCCTACCACACCTACGGCCGATTTCTCGCAAAAAAGATTTTCAAGCTTGATAAGAACGCCAAAGTGCCGTCCAAAGAGTTTAACGACGGCATTGACTACGTCCCCGCCCGAAAAGGTATCATATTCGGCCACCATTACACATCGATCGCCGGCACAGGCCCAATCGTCGGCCCCGCCATAGGAATCATTTGGGGCTGGCTGCCAGCAATAATCTGGGTGTTCTTCGGCTCCATATTCATGGGAGCCGTTCACGACTTTGGCTCTCTGGTCGTCTCCATACGCAACGATGGCAAGAGCATCTCGGAAGTAGCAGCCAAATACATCAATACTCGTGTGAGATTTATATTTTTTGCCGTTGTGTTTCTTACACTGCTGATAGTCATCGCCGTATTCGGAGTTGTCATCGCCGCTGTCTTCACAAGATTCCCTAGCGCTGTAATTCCCGTCTGGCTCCAAATCCCAATTGCAGTCTCGCTTGGCTTCGCCGTCTACAAGAAAAGTGCGAGCGTCCTGCTCTCCACGGCCGTTGCCGTAACTGCAATGTATGCCTGCATCGCCATTGGTAGTTTCCTCCCTGTAAAGCTTGGCGCAGCCTTCGGTATTCCCGCTACGGGCCTTTGGGTCATCATACTGCTTATTTACGCGTGGGTCGCCTCCACGCTGCCGGTGACAACGTTGCTGCAGCCCCGAGACTATATCAACGCATGGCAGCTATTCATAGCGATGGCGCTGCTTGTAGTCGGCACGATTATAGCTTCGCTGTCGGGAGCCTTGCCCATGATCGCCCCCGCTGTAAATACTTCGCTTCCTGCCGGAACGCCGCCGATCTGGCCCTTCATGTTCGTAATAATAGCCTGTGGGGCCATCAGCGGTTTCCACTCACTCGTCGCCTCAGGCACCAGCCCCAAGCAGATTTCCCAGGAGCCTGACTGCCAGTTCGTCGGGTATGGCTCGATGGTCCTCGAAAGCTTCCTCGCCGTCCTTGTCATCATCTGTGTCGGGGCGGGCATCGCAATGGCCGTTAAAATCGGTGATAGCGCCGAAGTCCTTACGGGCAAAGATGCCTGGCTGAATTTCTACAGCTCCTGGATCGGCGCAAAGGGTCTCTCAGACAAGCTGGCCCCCGTCGTAATCGGCGCCGCCAACATCATGAACGCCCTCGGCCTGCCACAGGCTATTGGTGTGACGCTGATGGGTGTATTCATCGCCTCTTTTGCCGGGACGACCCTGGACACCTCGGTTCGTATCCAGCGATACGTCGTAAGCGAGTTGGCCGCAGATATGCATATCCCCTATCTGGGCAACCGCTGGACAGCCACCACATTTGCCGTCCTCACCGCCGCCGCTCTGGCCTTTGCTGCCGGAGCCGACGGTACAGGCGCTATGAAACTCTGGCCCCTGTTCGGAGGAGCCAACCAACTCCTTGCTGCCTTGGCCCTCCTCGTCATAACCCTCTACCTCAAACGCCAAGGTGGACGCAAATACGTCATCACCGCCGTGCCTTGTCTGATAATGCTCGTTATTACCAACTGGGCAATGGTGAAGAATGAGATTAACTTCCTCAATCAGAAGAACTGGCTCCTGGTGACAATAAGCGCCGGCATTTTCATCTTGTCGCTTTGGATGATCGCCGAGGCGGTCGTAATTTTCTTCAGTCCGACAACAGTCACGAACCGTCCGGAGAAATCTTGATCAGTTCGTATAGTACTTCCACGGGCGCTTGGTTCAATTGGATTTGATTTTTCCGAACGAACTCATCCGGAAAAATATATCGCAGATAGCGAGGATGTTCGCCGGGCTTGACATCTTCCTCTCCAATCTCGAGCAGTGCATGATACGGCATCGCCTGATAGGCCTGTTTTGCCGCCGCCGTGGCGCGGATCTTGATCCCGCTCGTTAATAGAATCATGTTATTGTTATTTATCTTGACCTCGTACTTGCCTTGGATGGTTGGGCTGAATACTATACCGGGTCTGCTGGGATAGATCGTTGCCTCGCTCAATGGGCTTTCGCCCGCCATGAGCTTTATCTCGACTGTATCAGGTGCTTCTCTTTTCTGATCCGCGGCAAGTAGAATGTATGGCCTTTTGGTAATCGGGCCCAATCTTGCAGTCTCAATCTCACCTCGCGACAACTGGACCCGAGCCGTTCTGTAGGATTCAGGAACCCACATTTCCACGGTAGGGGGATTCACTTCGGGCTGGAGCGGCAAACCGTTCTCGTCGAGGCACTCAACGGTAACCGGTTTTTTCACTAATCCCACAATGTTCACATCCGCTATTTGAGGTTCGCAATCCTTGACCTTCAGGCCCAAACGCTTGAGTTGCTCGTCTTTCTGAAGGAAATCGAGCAATCCTAACCGATAACCTCCGGGCTCGCTCATCTGTTCTGCCGATGCATTGAAGACAAATTCAAACCTGTTATCCAACGCTTGCTTTTGCAGGAATCTGTCCAGGGCCCGGAATGCCGAGTGCGGCCCCGACAGTGTCACTTCCACATCCAGCCAGGGCTCTTGGCTAAAGCTGACCCAAAAACGATCTGCTGATGCGCCTACGAAAATCCTGGCTTGCCGAGGCGGTGGTGTCTCATCCAGCGCAAGGTCCGCCCAGATCCAGATCAAAGCCGTCAGAATCAGCACAATAATTATCTTACCGGGTTTGAATCTTCTTGCTGCCATGTTCCTATGCTCGGTCCATCATGAAAGTGCATCTCTTAGTTGGGCCTGGCTTACGTTTCGCACGAGCCTCCCCTTTTTAGCAATTGAGATGATGCCCGTCTCTTCGCTTACCACCAGGCAAAGCGCATCGGATCCACCCGTAATGCCCATCGCAGCGCGGTGGCGCGATCCGAGTTCGGTGTCACTATTGCCCGATCCTGGGGCGCCGAATTCAGCAAGGGGCAACTGTACGCTCGCGGCCACAATTCTGTCGCCACGCACAATTACAGCCATGTCGTGCAGCGGCGTCCCCGAATAAAAGATCGTTCGAAGAAGCTCCGCTGTCACGTTTGCGTCGATACGAACCCCCGTCTCGATAAACTCGCCCAATGCCACACGTCTTTCGATAACGATGATCGCGCCGGTTCGTGCCGTAGACAAATCAGTCACCGCCTTGATCAGCTCTTCGGTGGTTCGTGACAATCGCTTGAGAGACCCCGCCCACAAACGCGGTTGGCCCAGACTGATTAAGACCCTGCGAATCTCAGGCTGAAACGCAGCGACCGCTATGATTAACACCGCAACCAGGAATCCTTTGTAAAGGTATTGCAAACGCAGAAATTCCAGACGTTCGACGAAAAGGTTCAAGATCAGAACGCCCGTAACGAGTATGTAGATTACGCCGCGAAACAACCGCTCTCCGCGGGTGCCCTCAAGGAAATCCACAACCCAGTAGACCACAAGACCGATAAGGAGAAGCTCGACACCCACCCGCCACCAGCCATAGCTGGCCACACGGCTCAAGTAGTCAACCACCATCTCCACGAATCAAATCCTTTTTTTCCGGTAAGCCTAAACTATAAAACTCCAGCCGCTCGGTCTCGAAACAGACTGCAGATACGCACACCTAACAAAACCACGATTTTAGCCGCGACAACAGGCTGTGTCAATCTAAATCGTCCCGTAAGAACCTTTTAAGCTCGCCTGAAGACTACACCCGGCCGGCATTTTGCTTGCACTATTCAACCTTTAAATGTAAACTGCCGATAAATCCCTTGCTGTGTCTGTATCACAGGCTTGGCATGATTTTAACGCCAACGTAGCTCAATGGTAGAGCTCTGGTTTTGTAAACCAGTGGTTGTCGGTTCGAATCCGACCGTTGGCTTTGGC
>CAZYMD010000190.1:0-9277 GCA_964649005.1 uncultured Pirellulales bacterium | reverse complement strand
TTAGTCTTTGCGTATTCTTCTGTAGGCAGTTGGAAACTATTGCTTTTTAATCTTAGCAGAGCAATAAAAGATCCGACAATCAGGCGCCAATTCATGGTAGTGGTAGTAAATGTCGAGCCATCCTATAAGGGTTACTCCAAGACCGTTCTCAAGACTTGTTGCGTGGGGTCTTATTGTGCTAAAATTAAAATTGTGGTAGGATAATATAAAAGTCGCGAAAGCAAAATTGGATAAATTATTAAATTAATATAGACCTAATAAATATGTTATCGAGTTGCGCAGGCTTTGTCATCTTTATTGGATTGTTACTTTTGTTGTGGAGATCTGCACAGAAAGCATTAAAACAGGCTCAAAAACCCTTAAGCAAAAACATCAAGAAACATTACTTTATAAAAACAGTTCTGAATTCTACCGATGAAATTAGGAAGTGGGAAAGAGAAAAAATAGAATCTCTCATAACTAAAGATGTACATGATGAGCAATCTATATTCGTGGTAACAGACAGTACTTTGTATAAGTATCAACTTCCCATGTTTATGGCTTTTGGTTGGATTGGCTGGTTTTTGGCTGCGTCCTCTTTGACAAAAGCTTCAAAATTATCGGATATTGAAAAAATGGAAGAAATCTTGGCAGACTATCTGGCTCGCAAAACTATCGAACACCATATAAGACCTGATAAAAAACGGGAAATTACTATGGCTCTAAAAAATAGGGTGGCTCATTTGTTAAACGTCAAGGTTCTGTCAGTAACAGGCAAAAACAATGTCAAGAAAGCGTGGCTAACGGTTCTAAGCGACAAAGCCTTAACATGGAAAGTTTTTCGCCAACTAAGAGAAGAGGTGCGGCGACAGGTATTAATTAATGATGAATAAATTCATAGAAACTTCTGTATTTTATGTTCTCTTCTTGTTAATTGTATCTTCAGCCTTTTATTTGTAGGCTGGCCAAACAGATTACAACGTGGGCATGTAAACGAAACCAGACTATTGCTTTCAAGTGGTCCCGATATTCGAGAGCAGGATGCCCTGTTCTTCAAATCTCATCCAATTCACTTTCTACTTTTACTAAGGGGGCAGGAAATTGCAACCATCGTTATTACTTAGTCCCCCGGAGCCATTGTTGGGCTAAGGTAGCAAGGTCTTCAATATCAACAACAGTGCTCCAGTCTATATCAGTTCCTTCGCACCAGGCTGGGCCGTGGCATTCGCTATCGAGCCATTGCGACGCCAATATAGCGAAATCCTGAAAATCTACAGTCCCATTCACAGAAATGTCGGCCATTAACGTGGAAACCCGGCGAGTGCAATTGCCAACCTCGTCGTAGGTGTAAGTAATCTGCAGGCCATTATCGTAAATCACTCTGGTTAAGCGGTGAAGATTGTCGTAATTATATTGAGCCGCATATACAGGAGAAAGTAATGCGGTGATTAAAAACAAACTAAGAAAGGCTAAGTTTGCCACAGTTCTTATCATAGTTATGCTCCACTTTTATTCAACTAAATATCTTTTACTTGAAGTATCAAATTTCGATCATCACTTACGCACTACATAATTTCAATGTTAGAATAGATAACATAATAAACATATTCTAAAGATTATGAGACACACAAGAAAAATAATTTATTGTCGTCTTCTTCCTATTTTAGTATTGTTTTTTACTGTTGGAGTTTTTATATTTGCCGATTATCAATTTTACAAAAACAAAATTTTACTACCCTTTGTTATTTTCCTCTTATTAACTCTCTGGGCTTCTTATTCTTTAATAGTTGCTCTTACCTATAGAATCTATTTAACTCCAGGACAGCTTGAAGAATACGTATTCTTCAGAAAAATCAGCACGACACCAATTAAGCAAATCTTCGGTTTAAAAAAAAGTTCATTTGATCCTCTAGTAGAGATTTTCTTAACGCTATCTGCGTATTATATTATTCCTATTTTGAAAATTGAAGCTAAGACATTTTTTTATCCGAGAGCAAAATTTTTTCACTTTTGTCCTACTCTGCTTGAGAACCTTCGTAGGAGAGAAACTCGGAATAAAACCGAAAATAACTTTTGGCTGCCCTTGTTTCCCATTAATATCAATGCATTAGTGTCTCATATCATTCGTTTTAATAAAGACTTATATAATATAGACACGGGATTAATGAAATATCTCTCATCTAAAACAAAGAAAGAAATTAATGAAAGAAATTCTTAGATCCCATAAAATATCATTTTCTCTAACAATCTTTCTAATTTTTCACCAGTCATTTCTATGTGTGAGCCTCCAAAAAAAAGCTCATCCACAGCAATAAGAGGGCTAGCCAACACGTTAATAGTAACAGCGGTGGTCGAAGTAACACCGTGTTGTAAAGATTCAAGGAAAATATCTGGATTCTCTGTAGCAAATTCTATATTTTCAGGTAAAAATTTTATTCCCTCTCCGATTCCTTGAATAGTCACATCCCTTTGGCTAAGTTCCGCGGCTCCGGCTGTTACTACATTAATGGCTATAACAATATCCCCTCCAACTCTAAGAATTTTCCTAGCTCCGATATATGGCCTCAAACTAGTGCCAAAAGGCCTATTCTTAGCAGCGAAGTAAATCATTTCAGGAGAAATCTTCTCAGAAGTCCACCAACTTATTTTGCCTATATTTTCTAATATATTTTTAGTCTTTTTAGCACATAGTCCCAATGGATCTATAAAAAATAGCGGATTGTTAACAGTGTAGATATAACTACTGAAATTTCCTACTGGGTCCGCTTGGAGGAATCTTCCCGTTGACGGCTCATAGAACCTTGCCCGCATAAAATATAGACCATCGGCTTCTTTCATAACACCTAAGCCGCCAACATAAGTGAACGGATTAGGAGTTGTACCTTCATTCCCAGCCGGAACGCCGAAGGGTGTATATGCGTAGCGGTCGGTTACGGTTTCTGTTTCATCAGTCAAAGCAACGACACTGCCTATATGGTTGGTATGGTAATACCGCACGGAACCATCTGTGACAATACGTGCGAGGATTTGTGGGCCATGAATATAATAGGCGGTGATATTTCCAGAATCGTCTGTCTCGCAAAGGATATGGCTCATACCTCTGCCACGGTCGAGGATATAGCAAGTCGATACACCATTTTCAACCCTTGCAATGCGATTGCCTAAGCCATCGTAAATATGCTCCACCATATTACTGTCGGTGATCTGTGAGACCAAACGATTTTCATAATCGTAGCTGAAGGTAGTGGTAACTCCATTAAGAACTCGACTTGTCATACTGCCATTTTTATCATAGCTGTAAGCGGCTGGTTCGGTACTCAAAATCAGCCTGTTGTCGTTGTCGTATGTGTATGTTGTTGAAATATTATCCGTGGATAGATTAATACGGTTGCTACTATTATCATAGCCATATGTTTCTGCTGGTTCCATACTGGAAATCAACCTGTTGTTCTCATCGTAGGTGTACTCAATATTCAAGGAGTTTAGATTCGAAGTCAACAGCGTCCCATGTTCGGAAATATTAATTGGGTTTCCTTGTCCATCCCTTGTGTACTCGAGGCTAATAAACTCCGATTCATCTGACTGAAGGTACGATAGAGCAGATAACCTTCCAGCACTGTCATACAACTGTTCCTTTTTGACTCCATTTGGATAAATCAGAGATGTAATACGTCCTGCTCCATCAGTGTCGTAGTCCCATGTTCTTCCAGCCCAATCTATGATTTTGTCGAGCCTGTTTGCCTTGTCGTAGCTATAGGTAACCGTCCGTGCGGGATTAGTAGAATCTGCTGGATAAGTTACACTGGCACGGTTGCCCACAATATCATAGCTGTACTGGACAGTTTTGCCAAAGCTGTCTGTGCTGGATATGAGTCTGTCAAGCTCATCATAAACATATGTAGTTGTGCCGGTAGGATCAATTATACTTATCAGATTACCATTATCATCGTAGCTGTATGTAACTTGACTTGAATCGGGATAGTAAATTTCAATAAGGCGGTTTTCATTGTCATAGACAAAAGTCTTTGTATAACCGTTGGGAGTCGTTTCTGAGATAATGTTCCCTGCACCGTCGTACATATATTCGTAGGCGTTGCCTAAGCCATCTTCTTTGCGAATGAGCCGATTTGCGCTGTCATAGTATTTGCTGTTGATGAGCTTGCCGCCCGCATCGATTATCGCTATGAGATTTCCTACTGCGTCATATTCATATTCAGTTATGTTGTTGGCGTCGTCAGTTACTGAGATCAAACGTCTCAGTTCATCATAATCGTAACGTGTTATATGACCGGTGGCATCGGTGTGCTTGGTCAAATTTCCAAGCCTGTCATACTGCCAATGCCAATGATTGCCCAACTCGTCATATTGGTGGATCTTTCGATTAAGAGAGTCATACTTATAAAAAGTAGTCACATCGTTGCCATCAGTTATAGATAGGAGATTACCTTGAGCGTCGTAAGTATAGGATGTTTCATCACCCTCGGGGTTTGTTTTTTTGATTAATCTACCAGCAGCATCGTAATCGTAGGTAGTCACGTTGCCCTCTCCGTCAATTTTTGAGGTTTTCCGGTCAAGTTTGTCATATGTGTATTCAATAATTTGAGTTTGACCTCCTGGAGCGGGTAGTTCAATTCTTATAAGGTTATTGTTGTTATCATACTCATAGACGGTTGTATAGCCGCGGCCATTAGTTACGTGAGTGCGATTTCCTACTTCATCATATTGGTAACTTTTGCTGGTAATAGGCCCTGATACCGATATAACCCTGTCGGCATCGTCATATGCCGTAGTTGTTATATGGTCTGGATCGCCGGCAAAACTGCCACGGCCGTCGGTAATACTTATTAGTCTCCAGAGTACATCATAGCCATACCAAGTATGATTAACATCAATGATTTCCGTCAAGAGACCATTGGTATCATAGATATAGTTCGTGGTACTAGCATTTTCATCAGTTTCTGTTAGTTTCCCGCCGAAACTATTGTACGTCCAAGTTTTCTCGTTGCCATTCGGGTCGATTTGTCGAATCAAGTTGCCTTTCTCGTCATATTCATAAAGGGTCTCATTGCCCAAGGCGTCAGTCTTTCTGGTTGGCATATGTGGAAAATCAGGATTATTATACTTAACCGCTGTTATGCCACCATCGTAAGAATCATTTGGGTCATTCGGATCTATTTTTCTGATAACGTTACCAAATGTATCGTATTCAAAGGTTGTTGTATGATTATTACGATCCACAATTGCTGTTCGGTTCAAATTCGCATTATAAGAGTAGGATATCACCTCTCCTAAAGGATTTTCTATTGAGCGTAATAGTTTATATTCTGTATAATGCGTATGGATAGTTTTATTGCCCATTGGATCGGTGATAGTGGTTTGATTTTTCTCAGGGCTATCATAGGCAAGTGTAGTCAAACGTCCCTTGCCGTCCAATTGCTCAATTACTCTACCCTGACTATCATAGATATTTGTAATGGTAGTGACTCCACGTTGATCAGTTATAGACTGTAAATATCCGTTGGGACCATAAGTATATTCAATTGTACCACCCATAACATCGGTGACATGAGATAATTTGCCGCCTGTGTATAAGTATTGGACGACTCTCGGCGTTGAAGCAAAATCCTGAATACTGCTAAGAAGTTGATCTTCATTATAATTGAAAACTACAGAGCGGCCCAAAGAATCACTTACTGATGTGACTAACCATTGATTATCAGGATGATCATATTCTAAATATATCACATTTCCATTCTTATCCGCTATACTCTCTAGCTTTCCATATGACGTGTGGCGAGAGAAACTATAAACATCGTATTCTTTTGTTCTAAGCGTCCAATTACCAGATGGATCATAATAGAGAGTATCATACAGCCCTGGCGTGTATGGTGTACATATGCCTTCACCACTCCGCCTATACCAATAATCAGTACGCCCATCGGCCCATTTAATACTTACCAAACCCTCAAGTTGACCATAAGCATGTATCCTGAGAACAATATTGTATGAGTGAGACCAGCCAATTCCTAATGAATTGCCTATTAAGCTTGAACCAGCTTGACTATTGTAGTAACGAATGAATGATAAAGCCTTACCGCGAGAACGTATCTGCAAATCTGTTTCTTTATGTGTACAATTGCCAGTGGCTGTATTGATAGGATCAGCAGTTGAACCGGAGAGATTGTCTTGGTTACCCAAGAAATAATCATCTGAAGGAGGAGATCCAGAGGATTCTTCAGATTTTAGGTTTAGGTATGCGTCCCTAGTAATTGACGATATAGTACTCTGAAACCATGAGTTGGTCTGGTAGCCCGACTTAGAAACACTGAACTGCCAAGTGCCCGGTGCTCCTGTGATCGTTATATAGCCACTGGCATTAGTGGTCTTATTGAAACTGACACCAGCACCATCCTGGCCTGTCACTCTGGCTCCGGCAATAATCGGACCGCTTGCACTGTCTTCGTGAACATATAATGTCAAAGTAACATTGGTTGGCGGTGGACCTGTGAAATAGGCGGTGACATGCTTATTGGAGTTCATTGTTATGGTCACTGATGTATTTGTCCCTGAGGCATCTCCTCCCCAATAGTCGAACTCCCAGCCTGAGTTTGGATAAGCGGTAAGAGTAACGTCAGTTCCAGCGTCATAAGTACCGCTGCTTGGGCTTACGTTGCCACTTCCCTCGGGATTTACATTGGTAGTAAGAATTGGAAAAGCTTCTGCAAAGCTCACGGTGATCGTCTTGTCGGAAATCATCGTCACGGTAATTGTGTTAAAATCAGGCCCATAATATACCGGTGACGCTCCATATCCGCTCCATCCATAGACCCGATATCCTGCATCCGGCGTAGCAGTCAGCGTTACTTCAGTACCCGCATCATAGGTACCACCGGCGGAACTTATCACCCCATGCCCACCAACGACACTGGCAGTAAGGGTGACTTTAGTAACAGTAGTAGTGAAACTCTCTTCACCGCCCCAATCACTTTCGCCCGCGGAGTTTTTTGCTTTGGCATAAAAATAATAAATCGAACCTGGCCATACACTTACAGATCGGCTAAACAATTGCCCGGTAGTTTTAGAGCCGGTCCAAGATGTGTATTGTCCACTGCTATAACCGAGTCCAGACGTCTCATACTTAAACCTATATTGACAAGCCTCTCCACCATCATCTTCAATTGAACCCCATAACGTAGCAGTAGTCTCCCCTTCATCAGTAGCGGGTAGAGTGGTAACCGTTGGCAACTCAATTGTTGAAGACTCAACCGTTAGACTAATTAAGATTGTCTGTGGATCATTCGTTGCTGCAGGGTCGCTAATGGTTATCTTTGCTGAATAGGAGCCTGCTGATAAACCCGATGTACTATAATTAACATTGATTGTATCATGTTCACCGGTTGAGTTTCCGTTTGTAGGTGAGCACGACAGCCAACCAACATTATCGCTGATCATATAGTTGAGAGTTCCGCTGCCGCTGTTCCAAAGCTCAAATGAGTCGGGAGATGCGTTCTGGCCCTCCTGGCATAATGCAGAGAGTGATGTTGGACTTCGGGAAATGGTAGGTGTCGGCTTTTCGGCTGAGAATTGCTCCGACCGCTCATTATTATTCTCGTTTGATTCGAGAATAGTATTATCTGGGTCAACCATACCTCTGATTGTATGTAAATCAGTATCTCCAGGCCATGTCATAGCCTGCCAATAAGAAGTGGTAGTAGACCCAGCCACTAATCCATTTATGTAAACATGTCCCTTATAGGCGCCATCAAAATACAACTCAAGAAAGAAAGTACCTGTTGCATTGCTATTGCCTTGATTTTTGATTTGAATCGCTATGGTAGTGTAATCAGCAGCGAGCGGTGGATCTGGGTCTGTCCATATATTGTTAACGACTAAATCGGGCAGCGGTGCTTGAAGTGTTTGAAAGTAGAGCGTACCAGAAACAGCGCTCCAGCCTGCACTGTTGTGGGCCTGCATATTCCAGCGATACTCATGTCCATTTTCTAATACACCGATGGGCACAGTATGAGAAGTGCCATACACTTGTTGAGGATTATAAACGATGGGACCATTGGGAGGATCCTTTCTTATAGCAATAGCATAATAGTTTGCATTAGATACACTGCTCCATCTGAAAGTCGGCGTAAGAGATACAGTAGCACCATTCGATGGAGAAATAAGCGTTGGTGGATCTGGTCTTTGAACTTGTAGAAAGGCGTGTCTGGTCTGTGTATGGGTTATGGATTGTGACCATGAAACTGTTTCATAACCACTCTTTGAGACACTGAACTGCCAGGTGCCCGGCGTGCCTGCAATTGTTACATAACCACTTGAGTTGGTGGTCTGGTTGAAGCTGCTGTATGCAGCATCCCAGCCCATTACCACCGCCCCAGCAATAATCGGGCCACTGTCACTGCCCTCGTGTACATATAAGGTAAGGGTAACCGCACTAGCAACATTCGCCATCAGAACAGACAAGATTCCAGCGAGCAGCGCAATTGAAATAGCTTTGTTTCTCATAACACTTCCTTTCTTTATCTGAAATATCCCTTTCAAGAGAAATCTGGTTTTGATCGTCAAAGACCTCTACAACAGCGACTATTTACGGAAGTACCTAAATCAAAGGGCACCACCGCATAGTGCCCACGCTAGGTTCGCCAGAACCCGACAGCAACACAAGCAGGTGATGCCCCTATTCGGGGCACCGACCCTTGTGCATCTGCTGTCCACTTAATCTGGCGATTTAGCGTAAGATGCCTAAAGGCACAGTGCAACTTACTTATTCAACTTTCACACCCAGCTTCCTCAGCAGGAAACTCTTTAGCGAGCCAAAATCCTCCATACCCAAACATAGTTATGGGCGAAATCTCCCTCGCCCACTGGCGGTTTTTCGGAAATATCCTGGCGCGACAATCCACCAGTCGAAGTCTCTCTGACGGCGCGTACTTCTCATTTCCCAACACTCAATATTTCCCTCAAGAGCACCTCTTCTGATACTTTCACACCGCTTTCTTTAATAATGTTCAAAATGGCAAATTTTGCCTCCTCGCTTCTAAGCAGCTTATCCAAGAGAGGGAAGACATCTTTGCCGATTCTACTTCCCATTTACCAGCAAACTTATTCAATCCTGTTCCATCCTCTTTCCAAGTTGAAACGCACGGCGACTTATAATCTTTTCCGTCCGACATTATCGTTATGGCGGTGTAGTCCCCTACAATACTATACCTTGTTACCCTGCCTGTGCCTATAATATTCTTCTTTGAGATTTCCCGGCGGAAAGGAGAAGCCATCTCTTCTTTCC
>CAZYMD010000189.1:0-9392 GCA_964649005.1 uncultured Pirellulales bacterium | reverse complement strand
CCGACAATACGTATCAAGGCAGGTATTACCACACCACTTACAGATTCGAGCGGCCAGGTCTGGCAGCCAGATAGCGGTTTTGAGGGGGGCAATATGAGTCGGGGTGGCGGCTTTAACTTTGGTGGCGGTTTTGGTGGTGGAAGTGGTGGTTTGGGCGGAGGGCGAGGTGGTTCCGGCGGCGGTGATTCCCGCGCAGCGTACTCGTCGGTGATAGCGATCGATTTCGAGGGGCAATGGCAGTACGTACAACTGCTCTCTAATACACTCGTAGGATTTGCGGCATCCGACGGTAAGTTCCTCTGGCGTTATGACAAGCCTGCCAACCGTATGGGTATTAACTGTTCCACCCCAATCTACCAGGACGGCATGGTGTTCGCCTCGTCAGCCTATGGCGCAGGCGGAGGACTGGTGAAGCTCAGCAAGGATGCGGATGGGACTGTTAAAGCTGAGGAAGTATATTCTACAACCGATATGCAAAACCACCATGGCGGAATAATCCTCTTAGATGGCTGCCTCTACGGCGCCAGCGGTGGCAATGAAGGCGGCGCCCTCGTCTGTCTTGACTTCAAGACCGGCAAGGTCTTATGGGATCAACGGGCCACCGCCGGTCGTCGCGCGAAGGGCTCGCTTGCTCTGGTGGATGGACGACTCTACTATCGCATGGAGGACGGCACTGTGATCCTGATTGAACCGGACTCGAAGCAATATATCGAGCGTGGACGCTTTGAACAGCCGGACCGCAGAAGGCCGCCGGCCTGGGCACACCCGGTCATTGCCAACGGCAAACTGTACATCCGCGACCAGGATCTGCTGTTCTGCTACGACGTAAAGGCGAAATAATTAAATCTGTTCGATGGATCGAGCGACTCTGCTGGGCTTGATAATTGAGCCGAAGGTCAGGATGCGCCGTTGGGTTTGGCAGTTGCAGAGGATGTTCGCTTAGTATACACTTGTAATCAGTTTGCTCCAGGAGGGATGCTACAAGTAGGTTATTCTCTATGAATAACTGGATTACCCAAAACATAGGCAATAACAGGGAGTATAGACTATAAAAGCCTTGCAGGACGGTGAAGGTGGATTTGACAGAATTGTCAGAGTGAATATCTATGCAGGTTGTTTCAAACGCTGATTGATGATTCAATCGAGTATCATTGTATGACGGAAAAAACAAATATCGCAGATGGCCAGACAATAATTTTCTGTAGCTGCGCTTATTACGATATTGTCGCCGAGAACGTCAGGCAGCAGGTTTACCGCTCTCTAATCGCTGGTGGAGTTAAGGTTGAGGCGGTCGCAGACCTCTGCGGCATGGCTGCAAGACATGCACCCGAACTTTTGGAGTGGTCGCAGGGGAAATCACTCAAAATTGTAGCCTGCTATCCGCGAACCCTAAGATGGCTCTTCCACGTCGCGGGGGCTCCCCTGCCGGAACAAGGCGTTGAGTTTTTCAATATGAGAACTCAGGAACCTGCCGAAATCGTTCACTCGCTGCTTGGTTCGCAAGCGCCCAAAGAGCTTGGCGCAGAGCCGATGCCTGGCAAAACCGACGAATGGACACCCTGGTTTCCAGTGATCGATTACGACCGCTGTGTAAACTGCAAGCAGTGTTTGAATTTCTGCCTGTTCGGCACATTCTCATTGTCGGACGAGGGAAGCGTGATGGTATCGAGTCCGTCGAGCTGCAAGACCAACTGCCCTGCCTGTGCAAGGGTGTGTCCTCAGAAGGCGATCATATTCCCGAAGTATGGAGAACCTCCGATCAACGGTGATGAAGTAAGCGAAGAGGATGACGAACAAGGCGAAGATAATCGCGAACTCGGTGACATGCTCAAAGGTAACGTCTACGACATGATTCGAGGACGAGAGAGCAAAGCTAAACGCTTCTCCATGCAGCCGAAAAATCAGGGTGACGTTGTTGCTAAACCAACCATGGATCAGTTGAGAAAGAAACTCGATATACCTCTTGATGTTCTGAAGTCACTCTCGCCGGCGGAGCTGAAGCGAGTCACAAAGAAATCGCAGGACAATCAGTCGGGCACATTAGAAAACATTGATGGGAGCGGTAGCAACGATGAGTGACGGCGTCTTGAAACCATCGGTTATCCTCGTTGCCGACCGGACCCTTAGCGGCGACTATCGCGTTCTCTTTGAAGGCATCTTCGCAACGATGCAAACGACACAGGTGCCGGAATTCTTCATGCGCCACTTCTTATCTCCTCCTGCGCGGACAGACGGCCTGGGACGTGCCATTACTGCCCCGCTCGGACTTAGGCGGACCGAGTCGGCCCTGGTCAACCTTACGTCCCTGACTAAAGAGGATGTTGTATGTACGACACCTGAAAAGCTGGGCCAGCTCATGGGGCCTTGGGTCAAGTTAGTGGCTTTCAGTTCCAGCGATCCGTTGGGCATGGGGATGAGTAACACGACCACGACGAACTTCTGGAAGGGTCAGTTGTACACAAAGGTCTGGACCAGGCAGATTCTCGAAGAGCTGACGGCCTGGAAGCGCAAGCATGATTTCAAGATTGTTGTCGGCGGCGCAGGCGCGTGGCAGTGGATACAACATCAGGATAAGCGGCCCGACGTTGACATCGACCTTGTGTATCAGGGATACTTCGAGGCATCGGGACCTGAGTTGTTCGAGCAGATTATCCAGGGCCGTTGCCCTGCCGGCGATGTAACAGAATCAGATACAGGCGCCGACCGCATCCAGCCTATACGTGGCGCATCGATGCTTGGAATCATCGAACTGTCACGCGGTTGCGGCAGAGGATGCAAGTTCTGCTCGATGGCCCGCCACAAGATGGCTCATCTTGACACCGATACGATTCTGTCCGACCTGGAGACAAATGTAGCATCAGGTGTAAGATCGGTTGTCAGCGGCAGCGAGGATTTCTTCCGATACGGCGCCGAGGGCGTAAAGCCTGACTTTGACAAGCTGCACGAGCTGCTGACTCGAATGAAACAGATCAAAGGTCTGTCCTTCATGCAGATGGACCATGCCAATATAACATCCGTTTTGCAATTGACAGACGAACAGCTCATGGAGGTTAGGCGTCTGCTCACCTGGGAGAAGAAGACGGATTACCTCTGGGTGAATATGGGCGCCGAAAGCGCCAACGGGCATCTGGTCGCTCAAAACAGCCCGGGCAAGGTCGCCCCGTTCAGGCCTGAAGACTGGGGGCAGATGGTGCGTGACGTCGCCGAGCGCATGAACCGATGCGGATTCTTCCCGGTTTTCAGTCTCGTCCTTGGCCTGCCAGGCGAGACACCCGCAGATGTCGCAGCCACGCTGGAAATGGTCAGGGACCTGAAAGTCAGGCGAGCGGTGATCTTCCCAGTGTTCTATGAGCCGATTGCCCCTGATGAAATTGCGGACGGCAAAAGATTCACTCTCGAAAAAATGAGAATGGATCATCTGGAACTCTACCGAACGTGCTACGAGATCAACTTCGAGCAGGTCCCCCGCTTGTTCTGGGACAACCAGCGAGCCGGAGGTGTCTCCTGGTTGAAGCGAACCGTTATGCAAATTCTAGGGCGAGGTGAGGTATTGACCTGGAGACGAACTTTCGGGAGACTACAGAAGCAATTTGAAAAGGGCACAAGCCCATCCTATGATAAGGGAAGCGCATATGCCTGATGATGTCGTCACGACGGTTCGGCCCATGAGGTCGCCGCAGGATAATGTCCCGCAAACGAAACAGGAGCGAGACGGGCTGTTGCAGGTTGTGCGCGCGTATGCCAGTCGCAACAAGCCGGTCCCACCGTTGTCCATAGACGAATTGCAGAAGCACACCGATGCCGTGATCAGGGAGTCCAACCTTCAGCAAAAGTACTCCGATTTCGCAACGGTTCTTATCAATAATGAAGTGTGGCGGGAAACGGTCGCAGCGATCCCTTATGAGAAACGTCTTCTGCTGCTGCCCAAGTGCCTCAGGCACGCCGGAAAATGCCCGGCGGGCTTTGACGAGATCGGCCTTCTATGCGAACATTGCGGGCAGTGCGTTATCAATGAACTAAAGAGCCAGGCTGAGGAGCTTGGCTATGCGGTGCTGATTGCCGAGGGTTCGCCCGCCGTGATGTCCCTTATCGAGACAGGCAAGATAGAAGCAATTGTCGGAGTGAGCTGCCTTTCGGTTTTAGAGAGAGTGTTTCCCTATATGGAAGCCGGCGCCGTTCCGGGCGTTGCGATTCCTCTACTGCGGGACGGCTGTGCAAATACTTTCGTTGATGTAGACTGGGTGTGGGAGGCAATCTATCAGACTAAGGATGATGCAACCCGAAGGCTGAACCTCGATGCATTACAGAACCGAGTCACGGATTGGTTCTCGCCAGAATCGCTGAGAGAAGTTTTTGCGCCGCAGGGCAGCGAGACCGAGCAGTCGGCCCTGGACTGGATGGCGAAAGCGGGAAAGCGATGGCGCCCATTTCTTACAGCCTGTGCGTATGAAGCTCTGTCAGATACGGGTGGAGGTGTTTCAGAGGACGTTCTGCGAAGAGCCGCCATTGCTGTGGAGTGTTTTCACAAAGCCTCGCTCATACACGATGATATCGAAGACGGAGATGAGAAACGATACGGCCAGCAAACCCTTCACGAACAATATGGTGTGCCGATCGCGCTTAATGTCGGCGACCTGCTCCTCGGGGAGGGCTACCGGTTACTTATAGAGCTGGACGTGTCTAATGACATGAAGACGAGACTACTGGACACAGCCGTACGAGGCCATCGCACTCTCTGCATGGGTCAGGGCAGCGAGCTTGCCTGGGCGCGAAATCCGAAGCCTTTGAAAGTAGACGAAATTCTGAGCATCTTTCGACAGAAAACATCTCCTGCATTCGAAGTCGCTCTCAATCTCGGCGCCATTCTCGCCGGGGCGGATGGTGGAATAACCGAGGTGCATTGCTCGTATAGCGAATCATTGGGCATGGCCTATCAAATTCGCGATGATATCGAGGATCTTCGGAGCCCTGATTGTGAGAAGCTCTTCAATAGTCGGTATCCGTCCATCATACTCGCATTAGCTTACGAAGCTGCAAAAGGGCGTGAGAAGGAGCTGCTCGAGCGTATCTGGAGCAAGCCTGATTCCAGGCCTGATGCGCGTGAGGTAGAACGACTGATTACTTCTCTCGACATCGAGGCGGTGGCGCTGCGGCTCATGGAATCGTATAAGTCGCGAGCGATAGGTTGTCTGATCCCGCTGAAAAACACAGGTCTCAAGAGTCTGCTCCGGCGTGTGCTTGGCAAGATATTCAACGATCTCGAAGTTATGGGCTGCTGTAATGACTCTCAGGCTCGACATGCAACAGGTCGTGAGCAAGGCTGACAGCCTTCCGAGTGAATCCAAAGACGCCGTCGTTGATTTCCTATCGAGGCAGTTGAACGATGACGGAGGATTCAGAGGAAGAACTGAGCAAAGCGACCTCTACTACACCGTATTCGGCACGGAGGCTCTGCTCGGATTGAAAGCCGAGATTCCCTTCGAGCGTATGAGAAGCTACCTGCGTCAGTTCAATCAAGGAGATAGGCTCGACTTCGTGCACCTTGCCTGCCTGATCCGATCAATCGCAGATTTGGCTGATGCGACTGGCGAGCACATAAAGGCCGAAGATCGCGATGCTCTGATGAGGCGACTGCGGAAGTACGAATCCGCTGATGGCGCCTTCGCCACAACGGAAGGGGCCGATAGAGGCAGCGTTTACGCGTGCTTTTTCGCTCTGGGCGTATACCAGGATCTTAACATCGATTTCGAGCCGCACAGTGCAGTTGTTGGTTGCATTGACTCACTGAAGATGCCCGATGGCGGCTTTGCAAACGATCCGGCGACAATGCTCAGCTCCACGCCAGCAACTGCAGCAGCGATCTCAATCCTGCATTACCTCCGCGAGCCCATCCATCAGTCGTCTTTGGACTGGCTCATCGCTCGTGTGCATCCGCAGGGAGGCTTCACGCCAATTGCATTCAAGGCCGGCTCAGGTATTCCGGACCTGCTCTCGACCGCTACCGCTCTGCATTCGCTTTGCCTTGCCGGGATCGCGATAGACAGCATTAGAGAAGAATGCCTGGATTTCCTCGATAGTCTATGGAGCACCGAAGGCGGCTTCCAGGGCAGTCGGATGGATAACATTGTTGATTGCGAATACACCTACTATGGCCTGCTGGCTCTTGGCCGACTCAACTCATGCCAATGAACATAGATATACAGACTCTAAAGGCTACAACTGAGCTGCTGCGAGAAAGACTGTTAGCCTCGCGGATCAACGTGAGCCATTGGGAAGGCCAGCTCTCAAGCAGTGCCCTGTCAACAGCAATAGCCTCCTTCGCGCTGACCCAGGTTGATAGAGCCAAGTACAATTCGCTAATAAACGACGGGCTGCACTGGTTGAGCGTGAACCAGAACGCCGACGGTGGATGGGGTGACACTACCGACAGCCCGAGCAACCTCAGCACAACTATGCTGTGCTACTCTGCGATGGCGATTCCGGACCGTCCCGCCTCGTGCGCCGAATCCATCTCAAAAACCGAATCGTGGCTTCATCAAACAGTGGGAAGCCTGGAACCGCAGGCCCTGGCAGAGGCAGTGGACAGGCAATATGGCAAAGACAAAACCTTCTCCGCTCCGATTCTTACTATGTGCGCCCTTGCAGGCCGACTTGGCAATGGCAATCAGACATGGGGGCTAATCAGGCCGCTGCCATTCGAACTGGCGGTCTTTCCGAACCGATTGTACAAATGGTTAAGACTACCCGTAGTCAGCTACGCTTTGCCCGCCCTTATTGCAATTGGGCAGACACATTTCCATCATTGCACGGTTCGCAATCCGTTTAGCAGAATCGTCCGCGGTCTGGCACGACAGAAAAGCCTTCGAGTTCTCAAGGGGATTCAACCAGTCAACGGCGGTTTTCTCGAAGCCTCCCCGCTGACCGGCTTCGTCGTGATGAGCCTTGCCTCGTGCGGCCTGTCGGCCAACCCAGTCGTGGGCAAGGGCGCTGAGTTCCTCGCCTCATCGGTGCGAGAAGATGGAAGCTGGCCAATAGACACGAACCTTGCGACCTGGGTCACTACATTATCAGTCAACGCACTTGCAGCAGGAGATATCAGATCGAGCCTGCCCGAATCCGAGCGGCAGGTGATTCTGGAATGGCTGCTTCGATGTCAACATACAGAGCCGCACGTCTACACAGGCGCTGCGCCTGGAGGCTGGGCGTGGTCGGATCTGCCAGGCGCGGTCCCTGATGCAGATGACACCGCCGGGGCGCTTCTGGCACTGCACAATCTCGATCCGTCCAGCCCGGTCACACTTAGAGCGGCCTGCACCGGCATCCGCTGGATACTGGGCCTCCAGAACAGCGATGGAGGAATACCAACATTCTGTAGGGGCTGGACGTCCCTGCCGTTCGATAAGAGTGCCCCTGATATTACTGCCCACGCTCTGGGCGCTATGGGGATATGGCTGCCCTCCCTGCCGCTGGAGCTTCAGAGTAAAACTCGCAAGGCCATGACAAAAATAATTCGCTACCTCAGCGCCGCCCAGAGGAAAGACGGTTCCTGGATACCGTTATGGTTTGGCAACCAATTGGCGCCGAAGCACGAAAATCCCGTTTACGGGACGAGTCGAGTGCTAAGCAATCTCGCGCTGCTGCCGGAACCGTATAGGAACTCTCTGTCATCGGAGTCTGAGCGGGCGATCCAATGGTTGCTCTCTGCACAGAACACCAATAGCGGATGGGGAGCCCCAGGCGCGAATGCCTCAAGTGTCGAAGAGACAGCCCTGGCAGTGGATGCTTTGGCCCAGATCATTCTCATAAGGAGAAAGCAGAACTCCAATAACAGGACACATACATCATCGCAGGATGCTATTCGATCCGCAGTTTCGCGCGGCTCCGCCTGGCTGGTTCCCAGAATCCACGAAGACTTACCCCTCGCGCCCTCACCGATCGGCCTGTACTTCGCCAGCCTCTGGTATTCCGAACAGCTCTACCCGCTTGTCTTTGCACTTTCAGCGCTAACCAAAGCCCACGCTGCGTTCACCCAATAGCCCGCAGCCTATGATTTCATTCACAAACGTTCAGCTTGAAGACAACACGTATCTCAAGGTCAGTGCGAGCCGCTGTCCATCTGTTCCATGATGAACATCTGGCCCATCTGTGTTATCCCAGCCGCCTCCATGCGAGCCTTCAGATCGGGCGAGTCCAGAAAAGCCTGAACCTTCTCGGCGCTTTCCTGCACTGAAAGCACAGTTACAGTGTTGGGATTGTCCGCGTTACGGTACACCTGGTATGAGATTTCGCCCGACGCCTTGCGTTCTTCGAGGCTCGCATCATACCCCTCCTTCCACTGCTCATAATTCTCGACCTTGAACCCGGCATGCAAGTGTGTGACCATAATATACTCCTTTAACCTTCCTGCCCGCTAATATATACTTCGCCGTTCATTTATACGAGCGGCGATGCAACGATCGTGATCCCTGCTGATAATTGCTAAAAAAGGCCTACCTTTTTCCATATTAGACTTATTGGCACTCTCTGGTCCATTTGCATATTCTGCATCCGCTACAAGGAATTTGCAAGATATTTTCCGCATATCAGGCCTGGTTTAATTCTAAACCGGCCCAAGTATTACCAAGCCGCAAACATAATACCTCAGAGACATTGACTCGTCCGCCCGCCTGCACGATAATCGCCGCATCAGCAGAATTTATAATATTCAGCAGGCAATACTAAGGAGTCTGACAATGGCGCGAACGTGTGTAATCTATGCAACTCTTCTGGTGTATTTTCTCGTCCCGGTCGAATCACTGAATGCGACTGAAACGAAACGTGATTTCTCACCAGGACCTCAGGAGCAGCAGTTACCAGGCGAAATGCACTCGAAGATGGGCAAGCTTCCAACAATCACCGTCGGCCTCGAGAACGCCGATCTGATCGGCACGGACAACCGCGTCCTCCAGGCGGCGGTTGACTATGTTGCCATGCTGGGAGGCGGCACAGTGGAGATCGGCCCGGGACAATTCATCATGCACGACTCGCTGCACCTACGCTCCAACGTTACAGTAACAGGAGTCAAAGGCAAGACCATCCTACGAAAGGCCGACGGCGCCGTATCAGCGCTGGCCCTGGACGGCGACTTTGGAGAACAGCAGATTACTATTGAAAATACCGACGGATTTTCCGTAGGCTGTGGCATCGCTATATGGGACGACCGCGCAGGCGGCTTCCACACTACAGTCGCCCGGATCACGGGCCAAAAGGATCATACCTTCTCGATCGACAAACCCTTGATGGCGGATTGCATGGTGCATAACAACGCGAAGGCTGCGACAGTGTTCCCGGTCGTAAGTGCCTATGATGCCGAAGGCGTCCGTATTGAAAACCTTATTATCGATGGAAATAAA
>CAZYMD010000188.1:0-9412 GCA_964649005.1 uncultured Pirellulales bacterium | reverse complement strand
TGCCCATCTACAAGTATCACGTTATGGGCTTTGCTCTGGCGGTAGTAGTTCGTATATTCGCGCCTGCCATACGAGCAATTACCTGAATCGATAATAAGGGGCTTGCCACCATGAAAGAGAATGAAGGAGCCTGCATCGGGATGCGCGTGGTTCCATGCAAAACCTGATTTGACAGCGAGCATTGTGGCGTCGTTTTCCCACGATGATCGCATCATGGCCCAGCCAATGTCAGGATAGATTACAGACTTTTGAAGATAACTGGGTGGGCGGTCGTTTTTTTGTAATTCGTAATAGGCCAGGCCTATGGGATCGCCAAGGCCTGAATCGGTTCGCGTAATGTACCAGTGATACTGAGGGGCATCAAAACCATTGGCCAACAGCAGCCTCAGCGTTCTTTCGCCTGTTGCATGGAGGCTGCTATCCCCAAAGTTTACAGACAGCAGTGACTCCGACGTCGGATATGATGTGTTGACGAAGAAATCGCCTGCGTTTTTTAGCACAGGAATCTCAGGCAGTGGATGTTCAGGTATCATATTGGAGTACGCCAGGTGGAAGAGCAGATACTCGGAGAGGGCGTAGTTGGCGTAGTTGACGCTTTCGTAAAACGCGCCGGCGCGGTCGAAATTGATACTCTTGTTCTGCAGGATGTTTCCCTGGTACGCGAACCATTCAGGGAATGTCTCTGCGATCTGCTCGGCCCACTGTTGCGATCCTGGCTCATCATCCATTATGGATAGTGACGCTACGCCCGCCATTGCAACGCAAACGCTCCACCAGTTGTGTCCCATCGAATCGAGCGCGTGAATCCGCTTTTCGGGGAGCACCCAGTCATTTAGTGTGGGAAGTATGCCAAGGCGGACCATCGAGTCGACGATTGTCTTTCTTTCCGATGCAGGGAGAAAGTCACGGATGCTGTCGTATCCTACGCCGTAGCCGAAGCAGAACCGGGCGGTGTTCAACTCGGAATGCCAGGGCGGATCGTTTTTAGCATCGCCCGCCCAGCGTTTTAATTGCCCGAAGTGCAGCAGGGCGTCGCGTAGTTTTTCCGCATACTCTTTTTTGCCCGTCATTTGATACGCCAGGCCGAGCGTTGTACCCATCTGGCTGATTTGTGAACTGGGTCTGCCATAGTTACCGTGCTGGCCCGTGCCGCCTTCGGCATACTCTATCGAAACCAGCTTCGCATCGAGAAGCCTGTCCGCTCTCTCGAGCAGATCTTCCCATGCATCATTAATTACGGGATCGTTGGCGATTCGTTTTTTCAGATTTGTCAGTTGCTCTGCTGTGTAGAAAATCCGCTGGCGAATAGAGACGGATGTGTCACCGGCAATCGCCTGCGAGCTTGCCAACATGAACGTACACATTAAAACCACGAGCAAAAGAACGCGCGATATCTGCCCGGTAGCCCGGCATCCTGATCCAGCCACAGTTGTCACTTCGGTATTCCTCCGATATTTAAATAAACTAAGGATCAATCCGCCGATGCTGCGGTTACCGCGATCAAAGCAGGAACTCCTCGCGGCTCGGCACCGTAGACCATATCGATGCTCTTGATCTCCATTTCAGGTCTTGGATTGTTCCATTGCCTGGAATATGCGACCGCTGAGTACTCAGTCTCTGCAAACGGTGCGGTCCATGCGATCTGAGCTCCGGCAATGGCCTTAGGTTCCTTCTGTCGATAGTCGTCGATGTCCATCTCGGCGTATATCGGAATTTCTTCGGTCTTACCGTCGGCGTAGGTCACCACGTAGCGCATCGTTTCGTACATCTTTTTGTCTTTGCGTTCCCTGTCGTTCATTCTGCGGTCGAGTCGCATCGTGTGCAGGAAGAACAGGGCGTCGGCCTTGCGATTGACATGGATTCCGCGAATCTCCTTGTTCAGGTTATTGGGGATGCGATCGCCACCCAGCATAAGCACCGTCGGGACGGGCGATGTCGGGAACTCGTACACCATGAACGGCACACCCGCAAACTTCTGCTCGCCGGTCGGCATGTCTTTGAAGGTGAACTTCTTATCGCCAAACCAGCCCTTGTCATTTCTGAACTGGTTGGCATGCTTCGACAGGTCGATCATTTGGTATTGCAGGTTCGCGCCTGCGATGATGCTCTTACCACCGGCGAATGGAGCCTTGATATTTCGCAGGAGGGTGGCAAGGATGTTCCGCTTTTTCTGCAGATTGCCAGGGACATCTTCGCTGTCCTTGAAGAGGATATTGCACAGGATAATACCACCTTCGCTTTTGGGATACGCCATCATCCCGCCGACATTCAGCAGGGGCTTGACCTTCTCGTAGAACTCGGGCGGCCTGACCGCCATCAGGCGGATATTGTCGAGGCCCGTTATGGCCTGCTTGTCGGGCAGGATATTCCACTGGGCCAGACGCAGCGTAATGTCCTTGCCCTTGAAGGGTGGATCAACTGTGAAGGTCTGCGGCTCGTTGTTGGGTTTTGTATCGAACGATCTGGCGGCTTTCTCATCACCGTTGGAGATGAGCTGCACCTTCGTGACAGGATAGTAGAACGTATTGCCGATCCATTCCATCTCGCGGATGGTGAGCTGCCTGGGCAGTTTGAGTGAGAAGTCGATTGGCCCATCCTTGGGGGCTGTTGTATTGACAATGTACTTCCAGGCATCGGCAGAGACCATGCCATTAACGAGGTTCGAGCGGTTCCAGTCGGGGTGCTCGAGATTTTCAGGTGGGAATTCTGCAAACGGTGCGATGTCCTCATAGTCGACTACGTATGCGAAAGTGTCCCCTGCTACGTAATTGCCCTGTGTCCAGGGGAAGATGCGCTGCGATGAATACAGCGCGACATCCGCGATGGTCAGGCCCGAAGTCAGGGGGTGCCTCAATGGCGGGAAGGTGACGCGCTCTCGCCTGAACGGTCTAATCATGTGGTCGAAGCCGACGAGCTTGTTGTAGTCAGCCAAACCTTCGGGCGTCAGACCGTTGAGAACGATCCATCCGCCTTTGGTTGTGAAGCCTTTGACTTTGTCAGTGTTACCGGCCAGTGCCTTGAGATTGTCAGATGTTGCTGCGACGATTGCAATCCCTGCATCGGCTGTTGACATCGCTTCGACAGGACCGGTTGCTGTTGTGTATTTCAATCCAATTGCATTCATTGCACTTGTGAGCTGTGGGCTTTGTTTAACGGCTGCAGCTACATGGCGGTATTCCAGCTTATACGTTGCTGCATAACCTATCAGATTAAGTAGCAGTTTCTGGGCGACGGGATTGCCGCCCATCTTCTCGCCTACGAGCAATTGTGTTATTAGCATCAGGCCGTCACCAACCGGCACTTCAACCAGCCCGGTGTTCTGGAGCTTCTCGTGACATTGAATCAGGCTTTTTGCGCCGCGGCTTGGCTTCACATAAGCATTGCGATAAACGATGTCGTCGGGGCCCCATGTGAAAAAGTCCTTCTGCTTGAGGCCTTGCAGCGATGGGTGGGTCAAATCCTCACCAAAAGCGGTACTTCCCTGGTTTTCCGCTATATCCATCTCAGCGGGGACAAGACCCTGGTAACGCAGCGGATTGCTCTGTTCGAGGATGATCAGACGCCTGCCGCCTGAAGCATAGGCTGCCAGACGGCTCGAACTGCTCTCTGCTGCGCTGATTGCATTTTTGCCTATTACGAGGACCTTAGCTGTTTGTGGCAGAGTGTTCAGGTCGGCCAGAGGTGTAAATGCTATCCCATGCGTCTTAAGGGATGCAACGATGCCGCCTGATGGATCGCAGACGTACAGTTCGGCTGCTTTGAGGCCGGTCAGGCCGGGGACCGCGTTTTGTCGCGGATCGGCATTCAGCACGCTGACAGCCTTAACATCCCGAAAGACTTCCTTGCCCTTGACCGACAGTGACAGGACCAACTCTCCTTCCTCTCGCGAGGCGACTTTGGGCATGGGTATCTCGATTTCAAACTTTTCACTTGCACCACCAGCCAGATTATGGGTGTTGGTGTCACTCGCAACCATCTTGCCACCCAGCGCTAGTGTCCATGTGAATTTGATAGGATCGTCGTAGCGAGTGTCGTTGAAGATGCCGATGGTGCGTTTGACTTTTTGGCCTGAGCCGAACGTCCAATCCCACTGTCGACAGAACACCGCCCTCGGGGCATAGGAAATATACTGGCCCGGCGCATCGTTCTGGCCCATCCAGAAATGCCAGGCGTTTTGGTTCGACCAGCGGTAGCCCTCCATGAGCATTCGAGTCATGATGCTGGCCGCAGGGCGCGTGGCGATTTTGCCCTGGAATGCTTCTTCGCCCCCGAAGTAGGAGAATGCGGGATCGTTGCCTGTGATGAAGAAGTCCTCGCCTATGAAGCGTGGCCTTTTCTGGTCCCACTCCCAACGGCCCCGGCCGCCTCCTTTGGTCTGATCTTCGTATGCCAGGGCGGGGTAGGCTGTATATGGCCCTACGACGTAATGATCACCAGCGACGGGCATGGCGTTGTTCTTATGCGCGCCGCCGCCATCGTTCATGGTAGGTCGGGTCGGATCGACAGCTTGTACTGCATCGGAAACCTTTTTAACCTCCGCTTCGAACTGATCCATCAGACCGCCATAAAGATTGATGCAGTTGATGTAAAGGTATTCATTTTCAATGGACCAGATCATGACCGATGGATGATTCCGCTCGCCCTTAACCTGTGCGATCATCTGGTCCTTCCAGTTCTGAAGCAGGTCCATTCGGATTTCTGACTGGTACTTCTTCTTCATTTTCTCGTCGGTTTCGATGGCCATATAGCCGATGGCTTCGCCGTCGAGCGTCCCGCTGCGTCTGCAGACTACGCCATTCTCATCGAAGAACGTAAGGGCTTCTTCCGGGGCCATTCCTTTCCACTTTGTGCCCCAAAACCGCATCACTCGCTCGTTGTTCTTGCGATAGAAATCGAGCCATTCTTCTTTGCTATCTGCATTGAAACAGTCGGCCCAGCCATGCCAGACGATGCCGTTTAGCTTAAAATCCCGGCCTTCCCAGCTCCACTGGCGAAATCCGAACGATGTCTCGCTTACGTCCACTGCTTTGCCTGCGATTTTTACTGTAGCTCTCAACATATACATCTGCGGATCATCGGGCCACCAGAGCCTGGGATTGTTCCACTTCTCAGTGAGTTCGAGCACTTGCTCTTCACTCGCCTTGAGTTGGAAGCTTTTTGGAGCGAATATTTTTTCGACTTTGCCTGTTGCAGCGTTTACTGCTTTGCAGATAAGCTCGCCTGCTGCGATTCTATCCTTCGGATTGCTTAATGTTACCTCAAGTGAAAGCTCTTTGCGGGCGACTGATGGTTTGCAGAAAACATCTGTCGTCTTGACCGGGCCTGCAACGATCAACTCAGGCGTCACCAATATTCCCGACTGAGGATGATTCCAGATTGGGTACGCCAGATTCTGAAATCCCTGGCCCAAAAAACTAAGGGGGAGGACAAAGGCTTTTTTGAGCTTGAGCGGGTTTTCCGGATCGGCGGAATATCCATACCACGCATCGCGTATGCCCACCCATATTTCATTTAGACCTTTTTTCATGCCCTTTGTCACATCGATCTGAACGCGGGCAAATGGATTCTTGTCGAAGCCGCAATATACTCCGTTAACATAGACCGTCGTATTTAGATTGTTCTGCGGAAAGACGATGTGGAAAGATCGCCCAGCGCATGCAGCAGGCACGTTGACTCGCGTTCGATACCAGAGCCGGTGGGCAAAGAGCAGATCGGGACGCTGCGTATTCTTGTCCCCTGGAACTTCAATAGCTGTCCAGTGTGGATTGGCGGGCAATTCCCTGATTGGTGCGGCCACTTCGCCAGGCAGCAGTTCATCGTGCCTGCAAATCTCCCAGGCGCCCTTCATCGCCACCGAAGCCCGTGCCTCGGGACTGGTGGGAGCAGGTAGCTCGAACACCACTTTAGCAGCATCGAGGTCCTTCTGTGTTCGCCAGTCTTCATCCGGCTTGAACTTCGAGTTCGGTGCAAAATGTCCCTTATGTATGCAAAGAGCGTCGGATACATAAATCAACCTCGCCCACTTACCCTTATTATCCTTGCTCTTCAACGCCTTGATTTGCAGTGTGTGCTTACCCTTGCCCAGGCGCTGCTCGCCCATCTTCAACCAGCTCACTTCGCACCAAACGCCTATCTCCATCAAATCGATGGTCGGCTCATCGTGAGTGATAGTCGCCCACTGGCCATCATCAATACGCCAAGCGAATGATGTTCGTATCGAGTCGAATCCGACGCGGTTCCATATCTCATATTGGCCTTCACGATTGGCTGAAAAACTGTACTTGATGAGAACTCCATCGTCGGGGACCTCCTTCTCGACCTTGTCCGCATCGACCATGACTGAAAGCCACGAATCGCTCAGCCAGTCATGTGTCATACCGCCGGCCTCGAAGTTTATTTCTGTTGGCTTCTCCGATTCCAGCCACACCCAATCGGTTTCCTGCGCCGCACATACTAAGCCTGAATACAATAAGGCCAGAAACAATGCCCACACGATCAACCTATTACCATTTGACTTGTTCATATCAGCTCCAAAGATTCAGTAGCCTTTCAATAGTCCTACCTCACGCACGACTCCAGGCTTTGTCACCAAGCCCTGGGCCCCTGCACAATCGCTTGTGCTTATATCATAATTCCTGCATTTTTCCAAGGGTTGCCATCCTTCGTGTTGCGAACGACTACGCCTCTGTCTCGTCTACTGACAGGTGATGTGAAGTTAGAAAACAATATTATCCAGGTGGAGGCTGTGGAGTAAATTGCTTCAAGACGCTGAGAGCAAATCAGTGCTTGGGTCGTTTCGACCACAGATGTCCGATCAGTGCGCCAATTGCGAAGACGATCAGCCCCTGGAGCAGGAGCAGGAGCCAGAGCGCGCTCTCATGCATTAGTGTTTCGCCCAAGACCGAGCGGAGGAGCCACCCAAGTGGCAGCATGTGGTACAAAAAAAGCCAGCCAAAGGAGTTTGCTTCGCCTCTGTATGCAAAAGCACGTTCGCCCAAAAGGAGAAGCAGGACTAAAGCGGCGTAGATCAGAAAGAAGACAAGGCCCATCTTTTTGGCGGGGGTGAGCGTGAAGTAACGCTTCTTTGGTTAATAAGGTTTATGGGGAAGCATAATCTTAGTGTACCCTGATGGCACGCTGAATTAAGATTGGCTGTGTTAGCTTCTGACCCTTAGCAGGTGATTCGTGAATCTTGTGCACTACGTCCATGCCCTTAACCACTCGTCCGAATGCTGCGAAGCCCTGGCCGTCTGGATTACGCCTGCCGCCGAAATCCAGTTCCGGTTGATCGCCTATGCAGATGAAGAAATGATGTGTGGCTGAGTCAGGGCCGTCACGAGCCATTGAGATTACGCCATTTAGATGACGCAGGCCTGTATCACGCGTGCGTTCCAGTGCGATAGGCGGATAGGAATCTTCTTCTTTCGCCGGGTCAGCCTTTGCCTGAATCACTGCGATCTTTACGTTATCGTCTGGCTGGTTGGATGAAGTGACGGTCCGAAAGAACATACCATCGCTATAAAAACCATCGAGGACGTAGCGAAGGAAGTTCCTGGTTGTCGCAGGCGCCTGTCTGGCATCGAGTTCAACTTTGATATCGCCGATAGCCGTCTGGATAAGAACACGCGGCGCATCGGTTAAGGGTTCCTGTCGCCATTTGAAGTGAGGCGACACGTTGGGATTCCAACCTTCGAGATGCGCCCGCCCAGTTTGGTCGCGATCCATTGGTTTGCGGTAGCGCCATGGTCCATCGCCAAGAACCTCTTCACACAGCTTTGCCAATCCAGGATCGTATTGTTTAAGCTCCGCTCTCGTGTTGACATGGCAGTGAAGAGCGTCGTTCTCGCGGTTATTGTCGAACCAGCATTGTACAGCCTCCGCCCAATACTCATGTCGGTTGCTTATTGCATAAGTGCCGGGCCACAGGCCATTATTCTTCGCGTTCTCGTAAGCCTTCTCCAGCCTCTGGTCGAACGTGGGATCGGTCTTGCTCAGGCCTGTTGAATGCATGGCGTGGGCGAACTCGTGGATGAGGATGTTCTCCGTGGAATAGGGGTCGCCTGGAAAGCAAAGCAGGTTCTCTTCAGCGCAACTGACCGTTGGTGCTCGTAGCGAGGCGCCGAGGCCGCGTGCACGGCGATCCCAATAGACCTTTGGCCTCAAACGGCTATGCTCCGGCACATCTGTAGTGAACTCGTTCCACGCCATGACCACAAGCCGGACCCGATTCTCTGCCATTGCGCTTAGTATGTCTTTACGGTTCGCAAGCATATGTCGCAGAATCCATGCGGCCTCACGTAGTGCAAAGTCGGAGGCGTTGTTCGAACTAACAACAGGCAGTCCGCCGACGTTAAGGTATTTTTTATAGAACGGTGATAGTTCTAACTTGGTACGGATATCCTGGGGGATGGGCTTTACGGCATAGCTTTGGGTGTCTGTACCGGTGTTGTTGTTAGGAACTGTAGCTGTGGAATCGCTTTGGGCCTCACATTGGGCACAGAACAGAGTAAGAAACGTGAAGAGCAAAACAGTTGTCTTGCCTGGCTTGTATGTAGCTGTTTGGCTCATTGTTATTTTCCCCTAATAGTCATAACATGCTAATACGCTATATAACTATTTGCGACAAAGCAAGCAATCTTTGCACCTTTCATGGAGACATGTTAAAATACAGATAGTTGAATTTATGTTGTATATGTGAAGGTGCAATTATGGCCGATGGGATGAAACGAATGTGTTCCCTGGACACAGAACGTGTACTGTCGGTCCTCAATAGAATTTCAATTCTTGCAGGTCTTTCTGATGAGCAGTTGCGTTCGCTTTTCAGGTTGCTGCAGGAGGAAGTATATGAAGCCGGCGAGACCATCTTTGAGCAGGGCAGCCAGCCGAGCCACATTTATGTTGTTCTGTTGGGAAAGATCAAACTGGTCGTTGACAAGGATACGACACCTCTCGAGCTGATCGTGTTGGAGACAGGTGTATGTTTTGGTGAGTCCTCTGTTATCGGCATACAGCCGCATTCGGCCACCGCGATTGCTGTCGAGAGAACGGAATTGATCGTATTGTCACGAATAGCTTTGCTGTCTCTTTACAAAACAGATCTTGAACTCTACAGCATTCTCGTGTGGAACATTGCCCGCGAGGTATGTCGTCGCCTGCACGCATCGGAGCAGATAATGCTCCACTATGTGCACAGAAAATAGATATGGCGACTATACTGTTGTCCTGCAAAGAAGCATTGTCGCGGCTGCACATCTTTCCGATTTGTGTGCCTTGCAGTGTCGACCATTTGCTGCTATACGTGGCGGATACCCCAGAACGTTAATCCGTTTGTTGCGAGATGCGAGTTTGTCTTAATCACGCGATAGTGCAGTCCGTGCCCTTACTCCGCTGGTGATGGTATTGTGGCCTGCCA
>CAZYMD010000187.1:0-9435 GCA_964649005.1 uncultured Pirellulales bacterium | reverse complement strand
TTCGCTACGCCGGGGAAAAGGAAACAGAGGATGAATCGAAAGCCTTCCTGAGCAAAGCTTTCGGAATTGCCCTGCTACTCGTCACACTCGTACTCGTGATCCAGTTCAATTCGCTCCTTGTGCCACTGATAATAATGACCACGGTGGTTCTCTCGCTCATAGGCGCCCTTGCAGGCCTGCTGATCTGCGACCTCCCCTTCGGCATCATCATGACCGGCATCGGAATCATCAGCTTGGCAGGCGTAGTCGTCAACAACGCCATTGTGCTTCTGGCCTACACCCGACAGTTACAGCAAAGCGGGATGGATCTCGTCTCCGCCGCGGCGCAAGCCGGTGTCACGCGCCTCAGGCCCGTCCTCCTTACAGCGGTGACAACCATCATCGGGCTGCTCCCGATGGCCCTGGGCATATCGTACGACTTCCACACCCTCTCGTTGGCTACCAAGAGCGAATCCAGCCAATGGTGGCGCAACATGGCAGTCGTCGTTATATTCGGATTGGGCTTCGCAACGATTCTGACCCTTATTGTCGTGCCTTCGCTATACGTCATGCTGAACCGCTTAGCCTACCGGCTCGGATGCAAACCGATAGAAGCGCAGGCATCAAGCGAAGAGCCTGCGACCAACGTCGGACAGTAGCTCACCGTCACCTGGCGAAATTTGTTGGCGAATGGCAGTTCGATCCGCTATTCGTTCACCTGCACATCATGCAACAGTAACATCCTTGCACAGAAAGACGTCCTGAATCGCATTGAGCAGATCCACACCTTCCTTCATCGGCCGCTGGAAGGCCTTACGGCCGCTAATAAGGCCCGAACCGCCTGCCCGCTTGTTGATGACAGCAGTTTTGACCGCCTGTTCGAGATCGTTGGCCCCTGCTGCCCCCCCCGAATTGATCATTCCAATCCGGCCCATATAGCAACCCGCCACCTGATAGCGGGTCAGGTCAATTGGATGGTCTGTGGTCAGCTTTTCGTAAACTTTGGGACTGGTCTTGCCAAACTTCATCGCTTCGAAGCCTCTGTTGCATGTGGCCATCTTCTGCTTGATGATATCGGCTTCTATCGTAACGCCGAGATGGTTGGCCTGGCTGGTCAGATCGCTGGCGAGATGGTAATCAACGTCCTTTGTCTTGAAGGCCGGATTGCGAAGGTAGCACCATAGCACAGTGAACATCCCAAGCTCGTGGGCCTTGGCGAATGCGTAGGAAACCTCTTCTATCTGACGTGCCGATTCTTCCGAGCCAAAGTAGATCGTTGCGCCAACGCCCGCCGCGCCGAGGTTCCAGGCCTGCTCGACACTGGCAAACATGCGCTGATCGAACTTGTTCGGATAGGTCAGCAGCTCGTTGTGGTTGAGCTTGACAAAGAATGGGATTTTATGCGCGTACTTGCGCGAGACGATGCCGAGAACGCCAAGCGTTGAAGTAACGCCGTTACAACCGCCCTCAATAGCGAGCTTGACGATATTCTCTGGATCGAAATAGTCAGGGTTTGGCGCAAAGGAAGCCCCTGCCGAGTGCTCGATGCCCTGGTCCACAGGCAGAATCGAAAGATATCCGCTCCCCCCAAGACGGCCGTGCTGGTGCAGACGCGTAAGATTGACAAGCACCCTATTATTCCTGTCCGAGTACCGCAAGACCCTGTCAATAAAGTCCGGCCCAGGCAGATGCAAGGCATCGCTCGTGATAGTCCCGCATTGATGTGCCAGTAAATCCTTTGCGTCATCGCCCAGCAATTTTGTGATTCTGTCAATCATAGTATCCTCCCTGTTCGTTGCGTGCTAAATTTCCAATAGTTCCAATCCATACGAAACATAGCTTCCCATAATACAGTGAGTATACCAGATATGCAAGATCAGCACCAACTCCCTTCCAACAGATTGTCTGTGCAAGTTTTCGTGTCATGAGGCTTTTAGTATCTGGTGGCTTGCGGATCGCGAATGGGTACATGGGAAAAATAGGCAATTTGCAATGGATCGTTTTGAGGTGCTAAAAAGGATGGCGGACACTTGAAGCGAGGTATGCATTGTTCTGAAGTATATTCTGTATCCGGTTTGTCTCAGCAATCCGCAGCGCCTGAATTGGACCGAATAGTGTAATAGTATGCTGAATCAGGCCATACTTATTCATAATAAAGGAGTAAACTACTACGGGTTAAAACCCGTAGCATTATGGTTTCAGGCTTTCGCCTGTCCGCCTCCGGCGGATAACTTCATCTATGGGTTTAAACCCATAGTATTGCGGTGGAAGAATAAAGCTTTACCAAATATCACGAGATATTATTAACATGGTGTTTATCGGAATCTTGTCAAAGTACTTGCCGGCTTAGTCCCGGTTATACAGCGGTTGCAAAGCATTAAATCAGAATGACTTAGACGTCGAACTGCGAAAATCATCCGATTTTCTACTCATATCTTCTTAATACAAGTTGCAGACAGGCCGATAACATGTTAGAATATGGAGTCTTAAGCGTTGTTTTCGGACGTATTCGTACGTTGTAGGGTATCATGTGGTATTTACGCTCTGTGGAGGAGTTGTAATGTCGTACCATGCACTGCTGAAACTCATAACTTACAGACACGGCCTGGATTTAAATTCACTCAAAACAACTAAATACCTCGTATTCATTCCTCACAGTAGCCCATGTGTAAATTTGGTAAAAAGGAGGCAAATTTAGGTTTCTGAGTCCCTACGTTTTTTTACTGGAGATATGGGATAGTGGTAATTTGAAGATTATTGGTTCACTCAGAATATCGTTATATAAAAAGTGTTGTATTTAATTCACATTGTCGCACTTTTCAACATTTTGGTACATGGTCACGAGCCAATTAGCTGAGTATACAAGGGTGCGGCAATATCACGATCCATTTTTTGAAGGAGGATTATTATGTGTAAGAAAAATTGTGTAATGGCGCTGCTGATTATACTCGGTTTGAGCGTCTACGGAGCATACGCCGATCCGGTGCCCAGTCCCTGGAGCGATCAGACAATAGGGACCGAGACGACCATGGGCAGCGCCGATTATAATCCAGGTACGGGTGAATTCACGGTCGATGGTTCTGGGGCCGACATCTGGGGCACCGCTGACAATTTCCATTTCGTTCACCAGCAGGTATCAGGCAACTTTACATTAATCGCGAGAGTTGTCTCTATCTCAACGGGCGCCAGTAATTGGCGAAAAGCAGGTATTATGATACGTAATGACCTGACCGCCGGTTCGGCCAACACCTTTATAGCGATAACAGGCGGTGATGGCGGTGGCGAGACCTTTCAGCGGCGTGAAACCGCTGGCGGAAGCAGCGTCTCTTCGCATGTTCACACTGACATAGCACCGCCTCAATGGATCAAGCTCATACGTATTGACAACTCATTCGAAGCCTGGTTTGCACCGGATGACGGCGGCGCGCCAGGCACATGGGTCCAGGAGGGCACAGCATACACTGTCGTCATGGCTGATCCGGTTCAGGTCGGCCTGGCTCTTACATCACACACTGCCGGAGAGCTTGTCACTGCTGTCTATGACAACATCACTATCGATCTGCAGAAGACGGCATCTAACCCCACGCCGACCGATGGTGCTTTGAATCCGTCCTCGTATGCAACCATGCAATGGTCGCCTGGCGCGACTGCCGTTTCACACGACGTCTATTTCGGCACGGACTACGATGATGTGGCAAACGGCACCGGCGGAACCTTCCAGGGCAACCAGCTTGGTAAATTTTTCGTCGTCGGCTTTGCTCCGTATCCTTACCCCGATGGCCTTCCTCCCGGAATCGACTACTATTGGCGAATTGACGAGGTCGAGGCGGACGGGGTCACCAAATATGCCGGTGATGTCTGGAGTTTCTTTGTACCTCCGAACAAAGCATACGATCCTGACCCTGTCGATGGAATTGCTGTTGTTGATCCCGATGCAACGCTGACTTGGTCTTCCGGTTACGGCGCCTTGGTCCATTACGTGTATTTCAGCGACGACTACGATACTGTAGCCAATGCACCGGAAAACGCCGGCGAGCTTGCACCGGATACATCATTCACTCCACCCGGACCGCTTGAGAACAATAAAACATATTACTGGCGTGTGGACGAATCCAATCCCCCCGATCAGAAATACTACAAAGGCAACGTCTGGAGCTTTACTACTGGCGAGCCCGGTCTGGGTACAATAGTAATGGAAAGATGGGAAGGCATCGACACCACCGACCTGAACACACTGAAAAACGATGCCAGGTTCCCAGGCAATCCTGACGTTACCGAGAACTTGACAGAGTTTCGCTGGGATGTGACAGATCTCGACACCTATGGCGCACGCATCTACGGCTGGGTCTATGCTCCAATGACGGGAGACTACACGTTTTACCTGGCGACAGATGACACCGGCGAGCTGTTTCTCAGTTCCAACGAAGATCCGGAGAATTCTGAGTTAATCGCCAGCCTATCCGCCTGGAGCAGTATCGAGGAATTTACAAAGTATACCTCGCAGACTTCTGCAGTTATACCTCTCGTAGCCGGCGAGAAATACTACATTGAAGCATTGTGGAAAGAAAACACCGGTGGCGACCACTGCAACGTAGCATGGCAGGGTCCAGGCATCCCGACAACCACAACTATTGCCGGTAATTATCTGGCTCCCTTCCTGCCTGTAAAAGCTTACAGCGCCAATCCGATCAATAGGGCCACAGGCGTCAACCAGCATCCCGAGCTTATCTGGAAGGCTGGCATGAAGGCCGCCTCACATCAATTCTACTTTGGAACCGATGAAACTGCTGTAGCGAATGCCACCACAACTTCGCCTGAATACAAAGGCGTCAAAGGGCTCGGTGAAGAATTGCATGACCCCGGGGCGCTCGATTGGGATAAGACCTACTACTGGCGTGTCGACGAGGTTAACACTGTCGAGCCCGATAGCCCATGGAAAGGCACTGTCTGGAGCTTTACAACCGCCGACTACCTGATTATCGATGGCTTCGAGGACTATAACGACGAGCCGCCGGATCGTGTCTTTGAAACATGGCTTGATGGCTTTGGCGGCACGACCAACGGATCGATTGCCGGCTATCCTTATCCGGTCTTCGACGATGATGAGCATTTCTGCGAGACAACAATCGTCCATGGCGGCAAGCAGTCAATGCCGTTCTTCTACGACAACAACCTCAAGTATTCCGAAGTTACAAAGACGCTGGTCGGCTCAGACAGGAATTGGACACAGCATGGCCTAAAGGCTCTCTCTTTCTGGTACTATGGCCACATCCAGTCCCAGGGCAGCTTCGTTGAAGGCCCGGCGGGCACATACACAATGACAGGCGCCGGCTCTGATATATATGGCACGGCTGATGAATTCCACTATGCATGGAAGGTGCTCAGCGGTACAGGTAGTATTATCGCTAAGGTTGAGAGTCTCAGCATAAGCAATACCGAACCATGGGTAAAGGCGGGTGTAATGATTCGTAATACGCTCGATCCGAACTCCTCGTTTGGCGGACTCTACATAACCACAGGCAACGGCTGCAGATATCAGGCAAGGACCGAAACCGCCGGCGACGGAAGCAGCGACAGCTCCGTCACAACCCTTGCGCACATCGAGGCGCCCCACTGGATCAAGCTGGAGCGCACTATCTCAGGTGATTTTAATGCCTACGACTCCAATGACGGCCAAAATTGGTTCCAGCTGGCCTGGAATCCGGTTAACATAAGCATGAATCAGAGCGTTTACATCGGTCTGGCTGTTACGAGTCACACCGCAAACGTCCCGGCCACTGCCGTATTCTCAAATGTTTCAACGACCGGCAATGTAACCGGCGCCACGTTCACCAATCAGGATATCGGTATTCTGAGCAACACCCCCGAGCGGATGTATGTTTCAATCAAAGACAACACCGGCCAGAAAGCGACCGTCTATAATCCTGATGCTAACGCCGCAAATGTGACGGCCTGGACCCAGTGGGGCCAGTATGGCCAGGGTATCACTCTGAGCGAGTTCACCGCTGCTAATCCCAGCCTGAATCTCGCCAATATCGATAGCATCTCGCTTGGCTTTGGAACCTTTGGCAACTCAACCCAGCCAGGCGGCTCCGGCCTGATGTTCATCGATGACATCAGACTTGAAGGACCCAAGTGCGTGTATCAGTTGGCCAAGCCCGACAACGACTTCAGCAACAACTGCGTCGTTGACATGCCGGACCTTGAGATACTGACTGACAACTGGCTAAATCAGCCACCTGAGTTGGCTGAGACGGTCTGGGGCGGCGCATGGGCCAACTCTGATATCGGTGCAGTTGACGCAGTCGGTAGCTTCACGATTAATGGCTCCGACAACTTCACGATTACCGGTTCCGGCGCCGATATCTGGGGCACAGGCGATGAATTCCACTACGCCTCTCAGCCGCTCTCAGGCGATGGTCAGATCACCATTCGTATCAACAGCATCGACGAGACCAACGTATGGTCCAAGGCCGGTGTGATGATTCGTGATGATGCGGCTGATCCGAATTCAGCCCACGCCATGATGGTCGTAACCTCGGCCAGCGGCGCCAGCTTCCAGTGGCGCGAAGCTGCTAATGAATCGTCGAACAGTTCGACCACAGGCGGAATTACCGCTCCCGTCTGTCTGCGTCTGGTCCGCCAGGGCAACACCATCACAGGCTATTTCTCTACAGCCAACGGATGGGTCCAGCAGGGAAGTGTTGAAATTCCGATGACCGACCCTGTCAACATTGGCATAGCTGTCACCTCGCATAGTGATGGTTCGCTGTGTACAGCCACAGGCGACCGTGAATGTCCAGCCATGTTCCTCTTCACTGACCTGAACCAGGATGGCGTTACCGACTTCAAAGACTACGCCGCCCTGATCGACGACTGGCTCACTGAGGTGCTCTGGCCGCAATAAAAGACTATTACTGCAAATGATGTGCGACTTGCATTAAAGCCGCACCAGAAAGAAAAAAGGGGCTTGCGCTCAATTGTGCAGGCCCTTTTTCTTTTGCGCAGATGACTCTTTCGCAATCCAATCCACTGCCCCTGTAGTCTGACTGTCCGTGAATGCAACTCTGCCCCGTCAGATCCATGTCGTCTTGGCTACATCTCTTACCCGAACCACACATTTAGCGAAAAAAACCTTGACACCGGCAGACGCCCTGATCTATAATCGGATTTGTAGAGTCGGGAGATATTGATGAGTTTAGCGTGCACATATCGCAGTGTTCATTGGGGAGGTTGCCGGAGAACGTTTACACTCATTGAACTGCTCCACAACACACAATCCTTATTAAGGAGCCAGGTCATGTGTGCAAGACTTACATTTCTGATTTCTCTTATTGTGGTTCTTGGCTTTTCGTCCCCAGCTTCAGCGGGTGTCGTTGCCCACTGGGCCTTCGACGAAGGCGAAGCCGATGGCATCACCAGGCATACAGGCGATGTCTGGAGCTTCTCCGCCGGTGACTATTTCGTTATCGACGATATAGAGGATTATAATGACAAACCGCCGGATCGCGTTTTTGAAACCTGGTTCGACGACGGAGGGTGGCCGCTCAACGGAGCTTTCACTGGCTATCCGGATCCGGATTTCGCTAATGACGAGCATTTCTGCGAAATCTCGATCGTCCATGGCGGCAAACAATCGATGCCATTCTTCTACAATAACAACAAGAAGTATTCTGAGATAACAAAGCAACTGGTAAGCCCGAACAATGACTGGACACAAAATGGCATTAAGGTGTTGTCGCTATGGTACTATGGCCACACCCAGCCACAAGGAGACCTGGTAGAAAATCCCATCGGCACTTATACGATGACAGGCGCCGGTACAGACATCTGGGATAACGAAGACCATTTCCACTACGCCTGGAAGAGACTTGATTCAGGCAGTGCGGAAATCATAGCCAAAGTCAGTGATCTGTCAGGAACCAATCTTAATGAGTGGGTCAAAGCAGGTGTAATGATCCGTGAGACACTCGACACGAACTCGAAAAATGCTTTCATGTTTGTAACAAACACCCAGGGAGTCGCTTTCCAGTATCGCGAGGAATCCGAGGGCGTCAGTACGAGCATACAACAGGCAGGTGTTTCCGAGCGACCACAGTGGGTAAAATTGACCAAAGACATAGGCGACACCTTTACGGCCTACCATGCCAACGACGTCGGAGGCTCACCCGGAGTATGGACGCAGGTTGGCTCATATGCTCTTACGATGAACGCACCCGCCTATATCGGTTTGGCATTGACCAGTCACCAGGATCGCGTGCCCGCTACTGTGACATTCTCCAATATCACAACCAGCGGCGCAGTAACTGGCGAAACGTTTACCCATCAGGACATTGGAATACAAAGCTGTGATCCCGAGAGAATGTATGTAATGATCAAAGACATCGCGGGGCAGATGGCATTGGTCCAAAATCCCGATCCACTCGCGGCCAACGTAACAAGCTGGACAGAGTGGGGCCAGTATGGTGAAGGCATCCCCTTGGCAGCATTCACACAAGCCAATCCAAACCTGAATCTTGCCAATCTCGACACAATCTCGATAGGCTTCGGTACACGAGGCAACTCCACTCAGATCGGCGGTTCAGGACTGGTCTTCTTCGACGACATCAGACTCTATAAAAGCAGGTGCATACCAGAATTGGCTAAGCCTGTGTCTGATTTAAGCAACAACTGCATCGTAGATACCGCTGATATCGACATCATGGCAAGCCAGTGGCTCCAAACCGGCCCCGACCTCCAGGCCGACTTGAACACAGACCAGACAGTAAATTTCATAGACTACGCCACCCTCGCCGAAACATGGCTCGACCAAACACTCTGGCCGTAATAAGAAGCTACAACCACACATAACGTGCGATGCGTATAACCTCGCACCCAAACAAATCGGCGCCTGCAAAAAATATGTGCATGCCCCTTATCTTTAGCCCCATACCCGCTATTGTCGCTGCTTTTGGCAGGATTTATACGTATTCTAATAAATTCTCGTGCAGAAAGCGTGTTCCCTATCTGTCACTTCGACCGAGACTAACCGCCACTTCTGTCACTTCGACCGAGCATAGCGAGCGGAGAAGTCTGCCTTCGAACGTAAATAGTCTTCCGTCGTGCAGCCTATCCTTAGCTCAGACTTGGCCCCTTGTGTCATTGCGAGTTGACGTTGCGGTTTTTTCTGTCATTGCGAGCTTGCCCCTTAGGGGCTTGCCCCTTAGGGGCTTGCCCCATAGGGGCGCAGCGCGGCAATCTCATGCCCTTCGAACGTAAATAGTCCTCCGTCGTGCAGTCTATCCTTAGCTCAGGCTTAACCCCTTGTGTCATGTCGAGTTGACGTTGCGGTTTTTTCTGTCATTTCGACCGGAGGACCGCCTTAAGCGGTCCACAGCGGAGAAATCTACCTTCGAACGTAAATAGTCCTCCGTCTCGCGATCCATCCTTAACTCAGGCTTTGCCCGTTGCGTCATC
>CAZYMD010000186.1:5794-9468 GCA_964649005.1 uncultured Pirellulales bacterium | reverse complement strand
CAATAAACCTCACATTTTTAGGGATTGTTTTAGATTATTGTCGGTAGCGTGGAAATAGGCTATGCTGGAGGCATATTTTTTAGGCCGATCGACTGTTTGAGTAACGAAGGAAGTGTACTATGCAAAGATCGAAATACCTGATACCAATGCTTATTTTGGCGTTCATATTATCAACCATCTGCCAGGCGGGGCTGCAGACAAAGCATGGCTCTCATATCACAGTTAATCATAGCTCTGTCAATGGCGTCATTGTCGAGAAAGATGGACATTCGCTGGTAATTTATGGCGATCCAGAGGATCGCATCGAATGTGCCGATATGGTGCTCTTTACCCATTGCAGGCGGGATATCGTTTGGGCGGGTCGGAAGCTAATCGAGAACAAGGCCCTATCGGTAGCGCCAAAAGCGGAGATGGATTGCTTTACGAAGGCCGAAACCTTCTGGTCCGAATTAATCACCAAGAGATTCCATGATTATGCCCAGCAGACAACTAAGTTACCGACCGAATCGATAAAGATCGATAGAGGTGTCTCAGGTGGTGACACTATCCAATGGCGGGGCGTGACAATCGTGGTGCTCGATACACCAGGATACACCAGGGGCGCCGTTTCGTACTTGCTCGATATGGACCGGCGCAGGTACGCTTTCGTGGGCGACCTCATCTACGGCCAGGGCAAGCTCTTCGATCTATACAGCCTCCAGGACGCGGTGAAAGAAGCTAACATAGGAGGATATCACGGTTACGCAGGCAGACTGGGCGATCTTATTGAGAGCCTGCGGAAGGTCCTGGCGCAGAAGCCAGATGTTCTCATTCCCGCACGAGGGCCGGTTATAGAGAATCCCAAGGAGGCTATAGAGCTGCTCATTGAAAGGGTGCAGGCTGCGTATGCAAACTACCTGTCTATCAATGCGGGGCACTGGTATTTCAAGGACAACTACGATATTTTGGCCAAACGCGTGCTTGGGGCAGCCGGCCGCGTTGATTGGATGCCTTATGCAAAGACGATCGAGAGCGCTCCGCCCGACTGGATCGTCCCGATTGACAATTCCCGTCTCATTACATCAAAAGACGGTGCGGCCTTTCTGGTCGACTCAGGCTCGCAGTCGATCATCGATAAGGTCATGGAACTCAAGGAAAGCGGCAAATTCTCATCTCTGGATGGCCTGTTCATAACTCACTACCACGACGACCACACCGACAAGGTTAATGAGCTGCTCAAGCAGTTCCATTGTCCCGTCTATGTATCACCGGTAATGAAGGATGTACTCGAAAATCCGCAGGCTTACCGTCTGCCCGCCATGACGTCCAACGCCATTAAGGGCCTGACCGTCGTCCCGGATGGGCACAAAATGCGCTGGAAGGAATTCACCCTCACCTTCTACGACTACCCAGGCCAGACGATATACCACGATGCACTACTGGTTGAGAAAGATGAGGCCGAGAGCATATTCTTCATGGGCGATTCCTTCACGCCTTCGGGCATCGACGACTACTGCCTCTTGAATCGCAATTTAATGCACGAAGGAATGGGCTATCTTTACTGCCTGAACTTCCTCAAGGGCTTGCCTCCCGGCTGCCTGCTGATAAACGAACACGTCCTCGAACCGTTCGCCTACGACGAAAACCAGATCGCCCACATGATCGACACGCTGGCCAAGCGAAAACAAACACTGAAAGAACTGTTCCCCTGGGATGAGCCAAATTATGGCGTCGACGAACGCTGGGCCCGTATCTACCCCTACGGCCAGACAGTAAAACCCGGAGAAACTGTAGAAATCGCTGTCAAAATATTCAACCACTCAGACAAGCCAACCTTCTATACGGTAACACCACACATCCCCAAAGGTCTGAAGCTCCAACCGGCGACTCTCTCACTCAATATCGCCCCAAGACAGGAAAATGAAGCCAGCTTCAAGATCACAACGCAATCTCAAACAAGCCCAAGCGTCTATATAATTACGTCGGACATACAATTCAACGATTGGGACCTGCGTCACTGGTGCGAAGGCATCGTCAAGGTAGGTCCGTGATGTTTTTTCATTTGATAGAGCTTATTTTGATGGCCCGTTAGTAAATCCCGCCAAGGCATAGACCAGAGCCGCCTGCCAGTTGACTGCGATTTCGTTGGTCCTGTAGTCTTTCTGATCGTCGTTCCAGTTAATCGCGTTATGCCCGCCTCCTATGACGTAGCCAGGCCAGGGGTCCTTAATGTCGTCGGCGCCTGAGCGTCTGTCGTGTGGATTCATGGCGGGATTGTGCCCCAGGCCCGTGACATAGCTGCGCCCGTAGTAGTTACGCCCGAAAAGATGCGCCACCGCATCCATCGCCGCATTAATATAATCCTGATTAGGCGAAACCTTATTGGCGATCTGCAACACTAACGTCATCCTCGCCACAGTTCCGTTACAGCCCCAGTAGTAGCTGCCGAACGGCCTGCCGTAAACATCCGCCTTAGACTTGGCAATGATCCCGTCAGCGGTTGAGATCAAATCCTTTTTTATAGTCTCCAACAGCTCTGCATCCCTGCCTTCTTTTTTCGAGAGCAGGTAAGTAAACATCCCCATATTGCGAACGTTGCCCCAATCCCAGTTCTCGTCAATCTTCCGGCTTGAACCACCGCGACCGAATCGTCTGCGCGAAGGAGCTACAGCGCGTGTCTCGAAATCTTTTAGGTATTGCTCCTCGCCTGTCGTCTCCCACATTTCCGCCGCCGCCCAGAGCCTGTCGTCCGAGTCGCTCGTCTGATAGCCGCCCGTTCTGAACGGTCCCTGGTTGAATCTCTTGTCCTCCGGATTGTCCTTCAAAAAAGCGTAGCTCTTCAACGCCGCATCAAGGCACGTCTTAGCGTACTGCGCATCGTAAGGCTCGAAGTACCGCGCCGCCATCGCCATCATCGCAACGAAATCCGCCGTCGCCGCCGAGCTCCACTCGGTATAGTACCTCTTCTCGTCATCCTTCTCAGGCATGATAAATCCCGAGAAGTTAAGTCGCGTCAGCTTGTGCACGACTTTCCCAGAACCGTCAGGGTAGGGCATCTTTAGCAGCCAGTCTGTCTCCCACTTAAGCTCCTTGAGAAAATCAGGGTATCCAGGCGCGGTCTCTGGCAGATCGAGGTCGATGTCCTTGAGCCTGTCCTGAAAATGATCCCACGCAAAAAACAGCACGCCCACCGTCGCCCCCGCGTTGACTGTATACTTGCCGTAATCGCCCGCATCGTGCCAGCCGCCAACCCCATCCCGCTTGGCGCCCTTCTCGCCTATATAGTCCTCATAGCCATCGTTCATGTGACACGCTGGATGCTTATAGGTAATCCCGTTGTGCACGCCCTCGACAGCCGTGCCGCACCGCCACAGGTAGAATCCCCTCATCGCCGTATAGAAAGCAAAGTCGTAAACCTTCTCACCAATCTCGAAGTCGTAAGATCGCCCAACCCCAGGCACATCGAGATAGAACTTGCCCTTCTCCTTCACCGTCGAAAAATCCGCAATCCACACATCCTGGTTCACATCATTCTGATGTAGCGGACCCGCCACCTTCCCCGAATAAACCGTTTCGCCATTGGTCGCCCGCTTTAAGGCAAAATCCGAACACTCCGCTGTGATCGTAGCCTTCTTCTGCCCACCTGCTAAAAAGCCCAGAGAATTCAACTTGATATCCGCATCCGCACCGAACGT
>CAZYMD010000186.1:0-5694 GCA_964649005.1 uncultured Pirellulales bacterium | reverse complement strand
ATGACCGCGTACTCGCCTATGCTGCCATGTATGACTTTCGTATCGTCCCACACCGTTGGGCAATGCTCGAAGAACTCGATCTCAGGCTCGCTGCCGATCCCCGTCTCCGAACCGCCCGCGCCGCCGACCTTCTTGGGCGAGGATGCAGGCCTGTCGTACCAGAACAAAAACTGCCATGGGCTGTAAAAGCAAACCGCCTTGGCCAACTGATACGCATGAGACGCATTCCGGTCCACTCGCTCGTTGTAGTAGCAGATCGTATTGTCCGCCGCCCCGGCCAGCATCCGCGTAAACAGTATCGTCAGCGTCAGCGAGTTGACCGGACTGGTCTCGTCCCCCGCGATCCCCTCCTGCGTCATAAAATTCGGATACGTCCGCGACCACCCCGTAGGCCGATACTCATCGTGCACGTCCACCATCAGCTTGTGCTCGGCGGTTTTGGCAATTGCCTCGTGCATCCAGCGCGTCCACTTCTGCGACCCGACGTTTACGAATCCATACTTGATCCCCTTTATCCCCCACCTCTGATAAAGAGGCAGAATCTCATCCAACTGCTGCTCCAGCGCCTTGTGATTGACGTACACAAGAATCCCAATCCCCCGCTCATCCGCATAACGAATAACTTCCTGCAAATCCAGCGGCCCCTTGGAGCGCTTGGGATCAACTGTCACGGTGGTCGCATCTGATTCATCGGAATTCTCAGGCCCATACCACCCCGCATCGTACTCCACGTATTGTAGATTGTGCCTCACCGCGAAATCCACGCACGCCTTGCCGCCAGCCGTCGTCAATGTCACTTCTCGAATCACCTTGCCAGGCTTGATCCACGAAGTATCCGCAATCGCGCACGGCGCGTTTAGGTTCAGGATAATATCGTTATTCTCAAGCAGTTCCCCAGGGCTGTCAGCCGCCATTACTACCCGCCATGGAGTCATCATTGGCAGCTTTGTCTCGACAGGTCCGCTCAAATCGCTCACAAGACTATTCTCCGCTCCATTTAGCGGCGTCAATTTCATCCGCGCATAATCCACCAGCCTCGCCTCGGTCAGCGATATATAAACATCGTCGTCTACCTTGATCGTCAAAGGCCTCTCGCACCCCCGTTTGATCTGACTGATTTTCACCTTCGCGTATTTCCCCTGCGCGCTGTAAACCGCCCAGGCAGTATAATCCCCTGCCAGCCGAAACTCGCTCAGCTCCTTCGATATGGTGACGCTATCCATACCATCCTGCTTTGGAATCGTATAGCAAAAAGCCGCCCCCTCATCATACGCCCGCAATGTCACCGTCAATAACCGGTTGGGAGCACCGCTTTCCTTCAACTCAACTACCGCTTCGTTGTAATTATCCCGAATAACGCTTCTCTCTCCATAAACAGGCTTCCACGTCGTATCGCTGTTCCGCTCGGCCTGTTTGATAATCTCCAACCCCTCCCCAAGCGAGCCGCCCTCAAGCTCCAACCCCAGCCTCGACTCGTTCACAATCGTCTTGCCCCTATAGCAAACGCTATAAACCGCGCAAGCTTTCGCCCCTTCGAAATCTTTCACCACCAGAGATATTTTCACCTCGCCATCAGGCGAAACAACCTCCACCGCCCCCGCAATACCTACTATCCAGGCCGAAATTACGATACACACAACAAAGGTTTTCTTTTTCATTTTACACGCTCTCATTACAGTTAAACTTTTAAGTGACTTACTCGATTCTATCGAGCATCCACGAATGGACAAGGACTTTCATAAAAGCTCGGCCACTACCATCGAATGAATCTCCAAAGCCGGCACCGCGACTTCCAGCCATTCCCCATCGCGCACCGCAGTCAGATCGATCCCTTCAGGCTCCAGGTGAATGCGCTTTGGATTGATCCCGCGAAATCGCACACGTATTCCCGCTACCGGCACCGCCTCCTCTCTCAAAGGCACGTCAACTTCGGGCAAACCGTGGCTGCTCGTTGTGTTGATACCGTTGAAAAGGTGAACGATCAGCCGCTCGCCTGCCTTGTCTTTTTGCCTGAACACCGTAGCCTGGATACACATAGGCGCTTCGATAGCAACCGGCACCGGCTCGCGTGCCGCCCAGCGTATCGCCTGCGCCATTACCAGCCGCTCGTAAGGATAGCCGTAGCTGTAATTGGCTGCATCGAAGCCCGCCGCCATGTAAACTACGCGTCCCTTCCCACATTCACCCATTACAACAGCAGGTATCGGATCCAAACCAGCCGGGAACATAATCATCGCACGCTTCATAGGAGGGCGTGCATCGCTCATCTTGACCAGCGGACCCTTAAAGCTTGCCTGTACACCATTGACGATATCCTTCATGTGCGGATGGTTAATCAGCGCATCGGTCTGGATGTCACCGGCCCCCCATCTCATCTCGGCCGCTCCTGTGCGGTTGGCCCAGTATTTGTCATCGACCACAATCGAAAAATTGGCGTCCAGCTTCTCTCGTGTAACAGGCGCAGCAGGCCGCCCCTGGTAATCCACTCCGAACAAATCGGCTAACGCGAAATTACCCCGCGGCCTGCCTATCTCATCGAACAGTGACGTCTCGCACGTAGCCACCAGGCCGCCACCGTTTTTCACGAACTCGCGTATTACGGTTACCTGCTCGTCGGATAACGCCGCCGCATTGGGCAGAATCAAAACCTTATAAGGCTCCAGACGCTCAGGCCGTAAGTCCCAGTCCGTGATCGGCGTAATTAGCAGATGCTCCTCCCACCCCACGCGAAAAACGCCCAGCGCATGTGACAAAAAGCGATCCATAATCCAGCCCCTCGCATAGAACTGGCGTGACTGTTCGCTGACAAGCAGCGCCGCCCAAGGCTCCTGAGTCGAACGCACGAACCACTTCTTGCGCCTGCCGATCTCCCGCATGGTGCGCGCGCTGGCCTCTCTCCCCGTGCCGTTAGGCATCATCAAGGGCGTGATCGAGCCGTTCGTCATCGCCATAAGACATCGCACGGTCAATTCGTGGCCGGGAAAGCCCGATCCGCTGTAAGGATTGCCGCGCGAGATAACGTAAGGTTCGCTCGCCCCCGTGCGTCCGCCCGTGACAGCTCGCACATACGCTGCGCCGAAAGCCGCAACCACACTGTCACCGAGATTGACCTCATCGAGCCACCACTCCTGCACCGGACAGTCGAACAGCAGATTCATACGCGCCGACATCACGCGCGGGCTTGTTAGAAAATGTCCGTACCGTCCCGCGTTTGTCGTCCATGTATAAGTCGCGGCCTGTGGATTGACCTCGCGCATCCGCTTGTGCACCCGACGATACCAGTCCTCCAACTTGCCATCCGCCCAGAGCAGGTAGATTCGATAGTCCATGTCACTCAGATCGATTTTCGAGGGGAACTCGCGTCCCGTTTCCTTCTCGAACAATTCCATATCGTAGGGCGTGAAGTTTATCATTGGATGATAATTACCGTCGAATGAAATACCGTCGACCTTAAAGTCCTTCAATATCTCCGCTATGTTCTCGATCAGATAGTCGCCGTAAGGAGTGATAAGGCTAAGTGAACGCAAATGTACGTTCTCAGGCCTCGTAAGATCCAGATTCGGATCGAGTGGCTTGGCCTCAGGGCTCGATTGCAGTCTCCACTCGGGATGCTGCTTGACGATTTCCACCGGTGCATAAGGTGATATGCCAATGACTATACGCATGCCGTGACTGCGCATCCGTTCGTAAACGGCGGTTAAAATCGCCCTTTGCTTGGGTTCTGTTCCCGCCTTTGCATTGTCGTGTCTCAGCGGATAATACGGCTCAGGCCCCGCCGTGTGAATCACAGTCACCCCCATCGACGCCAGTTCGTCGATATACTTCAGAGTCTCCGGGTTCTCCAACGCCGAAATAAAGGCTTTCTGCACCCCCTCATAAACCCACGACGCCGGCTCAACAGGCTCGAAGTCGCGATCTGTAGTGTAAAACCTGAGAATGTCCCCAACGTTTTCCTGGCCCTGCCCCGCACCAGCCCCAATACACAAGGCCAATATGACTGTAATGCTCAATGCATTTAATCTAATCAGCTTCTTCCATATTTTCATCAGTTTTCACTCCTGCTCTTGAAATTCACCTCATCGTTTTTGTAAGAGTTCTACAAAGACCATGTAATCGGCTTACATCTTTCATCGAATCATTATAATGCCGGACAGACATGATACTTAAATATCTGCGGTTTAGGAAGTTGTAATCGCTATCACGATTGTGTATGCTTATTTGCAAACCTTGTTTGGTGGTGAACCTGTGAGGCGAATGCCTCTGGTATCTGTAGAGCGAGGCTATTGGCGCTATTAAAGGAGTTTAATAGTTATGTTTACCTCGTGGCTATTGGCACACCTGGCCTTGATAGTCGGTTTTGGCTTCGCAATTGTCCTGACCTCTCACATAATTGTGCAAAAACGTTCTCCTTCAGCGACGATTGCCTGGTTGCTGGTGATCCTGCTGCTGCCTTACGTTGGTGTTCCGCTCTACCTCGTGCTCGGAGGCAGAAAAGTTCGTCTTCGCGCCGACCGCAAGGATTCCCTGAGCCTTTACACTGAGCAGGAGTCGCCTCTCGGCCAGTCCGGACCCATCGGGCGATTACTCCGTGGCTATAACATTCCAGACGCCCAGACAGGCAATGACTTAAAGCTTTGTCACACAGGCGAAGAGACTTACGCCCAATTGATCGAATTGATCGACGGTGCTTCTCACACGCTTCACCTGGCGACATACGTCTTTCAAAAGGACGAGGTAGGCAAAGACATTCTCAACAGGCTCACCCTGAAAGCATCCCAGGGCCTCGAAGTCAGGCTGCTGCTGGACGGCGTTGGCTCGCTGCATACGCATCGCAGATTCTTCAGGCCGCTGATCGAAGCAGGCGGCCGCGTCGCGTACTTTATGCCTGTGCTTCACCGTCCCTTTCGAGGCCGAACCAACCTTCGAAATCACAGGAAAATCGCCATTGCCGACGATAGCGTGGTCCTGGCGGGAGGCACGAACATAGGCAGTGAATATATCGGGCCGGTTCCCAGGCCGCACCGTTGGCGAGACTTGGCGTTTGTGCTAAAAGGTCCCGCTGTTCGCTATTATGCTGACGTTTTCAGGTACGACTGGAAGTTTGCCGATGGCGAGAGTCTGGCCTTTGAAGAACCATGCGTGCAGATCGCCTCTGCTGAAAATAGCGCCGTCGTACAAGTCGTGCCGTCAGGCCCTGATGTGCCGAACGATGCGCTTTACGATGCCATCTTGTCCATGATCTTCGCCGCCAAAGAACGCTTCTGGATCGCAACTCCGTATTTCGTGCCGGATGACGCCTTGACGCAGGCGCTGGTCCTCGCTGCCCGCCGCGGAGTTGACGTATGTATTTTATTGCCCAAACGATCCAACCATCTATTGCCCGATATGGTCCGAGGCAATTTCCTTCGTACAATTCAGGATGCAGGAGGCACAATTCTAATGTATACAAGGGGAATGATGCATGGGAAGATGGTTTTAATGGACAGCCATCTCGCCGTGATGGGCTCTGCCAATATGGACGTACGCAGCCTGTTCCTCGACTACGAAATCGCGCTGCTGGCGTATGGGGCAAAGGAGATCGCCGCCGCACAAGCATGGTTCGAAGGCATTGCAGGCGACTGCCGAACCGGAATCAATCACGCCTCACGCCTACAAAGCATCTTCGAAGGCGTCGTCCACCTGATCGCACCACTG
>CAZYMD010000185.1:0-9699 GCA_964649005.1 uncultured Pirellulales bacterium | reverse complement strand
AGATTGGTTTGTGAACCACGAAGAACGCGAAGAGCGCGAAGAAAATAGTAGGGAAGGCATCAAGAGGCAAAGTTTCGACGGCTTGGTGGTATGACAGTTTGACTGTATAGCCGTCTTACTGTTTAACGGCATTCGTGGTGAGATTTTCAAAAGAATTGAATGCTGAATTCTGGAGGTCAGAGATGTTGGGAGTTTTGAGAAGGATATTGTGGTTTTACCCGGCGAGGTTTCGTATTAGCCCCGGCGAGAGGTGCTGTAATGGGATAATCACGGGCGGGTATTGAACGGTTCGTTCCCTGGTGTGGATGTACTATGTGCAAAGAAACTTCTGGGCCATAAGGACGTGAAAAGGACGATGATCTATACGCATGTTCTGAGCCACGGTGTTATACGGACACTCAGAGAGGTCCGGAGTCTTATGCGGAAAACATATATACATTGTTCGGAGTGAATCATATGAAGAAACCAATCATAGTCGCAGTAGTATCAGTTAGCATAATGGTTATTGCTAGGATCATCATGGGAGGCCTCGCATTGTTGTCCGGCCAGGTTTCGCTCTTGTCAATTCCTATACCAATCATAGTGGCTGTGCTCATTCTGATTGGCATTATTAAGGGACAGCGGCTAGCATGGCAATGGGGTCGATTGCTTGGACTTCTCGGAGCTGTTATACTTACCTTTACGGCTGTTAGCGCTTTCGCTCGCATTCCAGATCAACCTGCAATGTTAATTGTTGCTATCCTAATTGCTCTGCAGGGAATACCGCTTTTTCCTATGTTCTTTGCCCTTGGGACTGTTGGGGCAAAAGAGCATTTTCGTGTCATCTGTCCTGCTTGTGGCAAAAGCAAGGTAAAGGGCGGTAATTTCCTTTATACCAAAGTTATCTGTCGGGAATGTAACACACAGTGGTCGTAGTGTGCCACTCCAAATATTTGGATTGAGAGAGACTCGCTAGTCGCTCGCTCCTCATGCTCGGCGTTATGATCGTGAAAGGATCGAGATATGAACTGGTATACGTGGTCACCGCTGCAATCGGCAGATACTAAGGCAATCTGTTCCAACATGACAGAGACAGAGATGTCAGCAGGTGCGCGGCGAGGAGCATTCTATGGGGTCTGGGTGAAGGGAGGAAAGAGAAGTCGAGAGTCTATAAGTTGAGATGGAAAGGCCATAGGACACATGGGACGTATTGGACTGATAGGACGAATGAGATTGGCGTGGCCGCAAGCGGCCTCGCGATGACAGGGCCTGGATTCCCGCCTTCGCGGGAATGACAGAGGGGGGCAGAAATGACACAGTCGTGGTTTGTGCATGGTTCAGGGTAAAGTCCGGGCTGTAGGGCCTATAGGACTGATAGGACCGATGGGACCTATTGATAGGCAGAGCCTCGTTTAGGATGGATTTCCAACATGGGGGATTGGGCTTGTTTGGAGGCAGACCCATTCGACTCGCTATGCTCGCTCAGGGTGACAACGACTGGATTCCCGCCAACGACATGCGGGAATGACCGATTGTGCTGGGTGCGGTAGTAGCTTCTTGGTCGGAGGGGATATCTCTCCGTTACGGACCGCAAAGCGGCCCTCCAGTCGAGATGACACATGGGGGCGCTTCGGAACTCGGGGGTGAGCGGTACTGGTAATGGCAAAACAACGGTCGATTTTGCGGGACGTAGGTGTTATGAAGAAGTTATATATACATTGTCATGAAGAACGACAAATCCAATAAACATGGAAGGATACACGATGATACCAGAAAAGCTGCGGGAAATCATGAAGAAGGATGGAGTTGTTGCCATTGCCACTTTGGGTTCTGATGGGCCGCATATGGTGAATACCTGGAATAGCTATATCAGAATATCAGAAGATGAACGACTGTTTATCCCCGCCGGTTATATGCACAAGACGGAGAGCAACGTTGCCTACAATCCGGCAGTTCTGATTACATTGGGGAGCAGCAAAGTCAAGGGGTTGCATGGAATGGGAGCCGGTTTTCTGATCAAGGGAAAGGCAAGTTTCATTACGGCCGGTCCCGATTACGATTTCATGAAAAAGAAGTTCGACTGGTTACGCGCCACCCTGGCTGTTACAATCGAATCGGCCGTTCAGACCTGGTGACGAGGCTATTGCCAGGCGTTGGCGAGAAGGAATCATGGATACAGAGAGTCAAGGTGAATCCGGTAGTAACGAGACAAACGCTGTTAGCTTCAAGGTTCGATTATTGAACAATGAATGGAAAATAGCGACTATGAACTACACACATTAAGATAACAAGCTGGCGCCAGGGGCTCGCAGCTCGGCCCCAGACCAGCAGCGTTCTTCGTCCACATAATGCGCAAGGCGGTGAAGGCCTGTAATGTGGCTTTGGTTGGGGGATTAAGAGGGAATTCAAAGATCAAAAAGCAAAAATAAAAGTGACATAGCAAAATGTAAAGACAGACAGGGCCTTGTCGATGGCGGGATCGCGAAATGGAAAGTTGTATGTGTTCGGGGGCAGACCCGTTCGACTCCGCTGCGCTGCGCTCAGGGTGACAAAGAGTGGATCGAGATTGCCATCGCGGTGCGCCGGGACTGCGCTGCTCGCAATGATACAGGATAGGCAAGGTGATTGCTTCGTGTTGCTCGCAATGGGTACTGCTTGTTGACTGGTGTGGGGGATTTTCGTATTATGATAAATAATTGCAAGTTAGGGTTTTGTGGAGGTGACTGGCGCCTGGTGGCGCTCCTGGTCTTCAAAACCAGTGTTGGGCCGAGAAGGTCCTGGGTGGGTTCGATTCCCATTCGCCTCCGCCATTTTTTGTTGTTGGGTGGCGAACAGCGTGGTATGTTGTGGCGTAAAGGTGAGCAAGTGAGGGTTTGGAACGTATAACAAGGTTGATATGTTGAAACGCGGCGGAATGCGACAACTTGTTTCGATAGTTCTTGTTGTTGGGGGAGCGGCTTTTCTGGTTTACGGGCTATTTTTCCATTCTGCTGTTATTTCCTCGGCGCAGGAAGCTGATGCGGCGGTGGCGCAAGCTGAGACTTCCCTGATACGCGAAGTTGCGATAGGGGGGTTGAAGCGGGATGCATCTGGTCAAATCAAGAAAACCTATACTGGAAAGGCTCCCAAAGCCTGCCCTACCTGAGTGAATTAACGGGAAGGCTGTGGTGGCCATGGCCGCAAAAAACTGGTTGAATTCCATCGCATCGAGACTGATCCCACGCCGTATCTGGGTGCAGGTCGCGTTTCTCGCTGTCTGGCTTGATCCGCTTGGTTTACGTATGCACGGCATGTGCTCGCCTGTGTTTCACTGCTATGCGTGTCCTTTGGCGACGTTTGCGTGTCCGATTGGGGTTTTAGCCAGCTTTGCTGCCTTGCATATCTTTCCATTTGTGGTTGTCGGATTGTTAATTGCGGTAGGGTCGCTGTTCGGGAGCTTGATCTGCGGATGGGTGTGCCCATTCGGCCTACTACAGGACCTTGCAGCCAAGGTTCCTACGCCTAAGTTCGATCCTCCACGATGGACCTCGCATTTGCGTTATGTTGTGCTTATTGGGGCAGTGCTGGCTGTGCCTTACTTCTTCGGCAAGGATCATCCGCTGTTTATTTGCAGTATTTGCCCTGCGGGGGCTGTTGAGGCGGCAGTGCCTAATATGGTTCAGCAGGCCTCTGCGGGCGAAAAGGTACTCATTCCGAATCCTGTTAAGTTAGGGATTCTTTTCACATTCCTCGTAGCGATCTTTTTTATTCGGCGGCCCTGGTGCAGAATCCTCTGTCCGTTAGGGGGCATATTCTCGCTGTTCAATCGCGTTTCGGTGTTCTTTTTGGGATTCGATCCGGCCAAGTGCACTCATTGCGGCCAGTGCCATAAATTCTGTGAGCTTGGGATAGAGCCTGAGAAGTCGCCTGCTGATTCGCGGTGCATACGGTGCCTCGACTGCACAAAGTGCGGGCCTGGGGCGCTGAGCCTCGATACTGTTTTCCGCAGAAAGGGGAGAATTGCGGAAAAAGACAATAAAACATCGCAAGAAACGTAAAAATCATGTAACGATCTTGCCATGTTGGCGTCTTATAGGTATGAGAAGTACATAACGGTATTGGTGCGCTCAGAGAGCCAATTAAAATTGGAGGTGCACAAATGAAGAGCAATGCCTTTTTCAGGCTTGTTGTGCTCATCGGCATTGTGGCGCTGGCTTCGGCGTGCGAGGCCCAGGAGGAGCAGTGGCTGCAGTATCGCTCATCGCGGGAGGCGGGAGATATAGTCGGAGATCATGGCTCATTGCGTTTGCAGTTGGATCTTAACAAGCCGGAAGGGGTGGAATTGCCTGAGTTCAAAGCGGATGATCCATTCTTTGGCAAATGGTTCACGCCTATGGTCGAGAAGGGGCATTTATTGTTTGCGCTCGACCGCTCGCAAAAGGGAGGGATGTACGATCTGCTGTATATCGACTCGAACGGGGACGGCCAGCTCAAGGATGAGAGTGCTTTGGAAGCGTACCGAATCGATCAGTATAGCACCTATATAGGGCCTGTGAAGGTCATGTTTCAGATCGAAGACGGGCCTGTTAGCTATCATCTTAACTTCAGGTTCTACAAATCGGGGGATACTACAAGGTTGTATTTATATCCGGGCGGATGGTACGAGGGGGATATTACAATCGATGGGGGGAAGAAGCGTTGCGTTTTGATCGATCATAATGTCAATGGAACGTTTAACGACAAGTCGCTCGACGCGGAGCAATGCGATCGTATTCGAATAGGCGAAGAGAACGATCAGGATACGCGCTTTGTGGGCAATTTTATCGAGGTTGGCGATGTGCTGTACAGGCCTGAGATCGCGCGGGATGGGGCGTTTGTAATATTAAGCAAGGCGGATGATGTGAAGATGGGAACGGTTCGTCTTCAGGAATCGATAGCGGAATTTTCGGCGGGTGGGGAGAATGGGCTGCTTAAAGTCAAACCTGAGGGAGGAGTCGGTTCGCTGCCTGTTGGGAAGTATCGCATTAACGATTGGGTAATCGAGAAGCAGGACGACCAGGGCGCGCAGTGGAGAGTTCGGGGAAGCAGGTTCAGCGATGAGAAGGGTCTTTTCGATATCAATGAGAACCAGGAGTTAGAGTTAACAATAGGCACGCCTATCGTTGCTACGCTAACCGAATCGGATAATAAAGGGACGCATTCATTTCGACATAATATGAAGGGTAAGGACGGCGAGTCGATAGAACTGATGCGGAACGGTTCGCGGCCTCAGGCGCCGAAGGTGAATATCAAGAATAAAGAAGGTACGTACGACCGAACCTATAGCTTCGCATATGGGTGAGGCGGCACATGTTCGCTCTCGTGGCGAGAGCCAAAGAATATAAATGGTCCCTTTACTGCAGCAGTCGCACTTGGCGTTCCATTTGAGGTGGAAAGCAAACCGGTTGTTATTCAAGGCTCCATAGCGTCGGTTACACCTGTTGCGGCGGATGCTCCTGCTGAGAAGCGCAAAGTCTGGCCGATGGTTGTGTTGTCTGTTGTTTTTGTCGTCGCGATTATCATGACGCTTCGCAAGGGACATGCTAAGAGTATTAGGCACTCTAAGTAACTGCTGAAGCATTCTTCAGACAGTGTATATAAGTAGTAACAATCTGCATAGGAGAGGGACCGTGCGCAGATACGGATTGACACTTCTCTTGCCCGGTTGGTCCGGCCGGGATTTCCTGCACAATAATTGGAAAGATGGGGGGGGCTTATTGTGCTTAGGATAAGATTTGTGAATTTGGGCGAGGAGCCTTTAGATAAGGTATGGATAGGCGTTCAGGCATTTCAAGGATAATTACTATGGTGCAGGTAAAAAAGAGAGCAGTTCTGTGTATGGCGTTGTCATTGATTGTGATTGCGAGTTTGGCCAGGGGACAATCGCAGGTTGCGTTTACTGGTAAGGTTGTTGACGGTTTGGGAGGAGCGATAGGGGAGGCTAAGGTAAGTCTCTACGAGATGAAGACGGGTGAGTATGTTCGCACGAATGATGTCAAGCTGCTTGAAGAAGCAATTACAAAGGCTGACGGCGCATTTTCTTTCGAGGCTGATGCGAGCGAGGGGTATAGAGAGGGGGTAGCTGTGGCGCATAAGGATAGTTTTGCTTTGGGCTGGGCGAGTTGGCGTATGCGCGAAAACGCGGAGCGAGAGATAGTACTAACCAAACCGAACGAGCTTGGTGGTGTGGTTGTTGATCAGGATGATAAACCGGTGGCTGGAGCAACGGTTTTCGTTGCGGGAGGAGCATATAACGCGAAAGATGGTGAGCGACAATCTTTGGTTGGCCCGTTCTCACGGAAGTTGATAACGACTACTACAGATGAGAGTGGACAATTTACAATTGATGCTCTTTCTGTGGGCGCGACCTTCGAAATTGGAGCGGAGAAAGAAGGTTATGCAACAGTCACTTCCTTTAATCCTCAAATGAGAAGTGAGACACTTCATTATTCAGGCGGTGATAAGGATATCAAGTTAGTTATGCCTATTGGAGCAAAGGTTTCTGGCAAGGTAGTCGAAGAGGGGAGTGATAAGCCGGTTGCAGGTCTGCCTGTTATGATTAGAGGGACAAGAACAGCACCATATTTTCAAGCTGCTCCATCCATTTCAAAGGAGGATGGTGCGTTTGCAGTGGATTCACTTATACCGGATAGTTATACAGTGGGCCTGGCTATGCACAGATCGAAGGTGGCGGATTGGGTGGCTAATCCGGTCAAGTTGACTCTCGGTGCTGGACATGTCAAAGATGATGTAAAAGTGGAAGTTAGTAAAGGCGTGCTTCTTGAGTTTAAAGTCACTGAGGAGAAAACTGGTAAGCCTGTGGAGAAGGCAAGTGTGAGCGCGCGGGACGAGCGGAGCAAGGAGTGGGCAAGCGGCATTACGAATGCTGAGGGCATTGCCTTGATTCGCGTAATGCCAGGTCAACATACAATCGGCGGGCCCTACAAGCAGGGATATTCGAGCAAGAGTTCTCAGGAGACGATAACTGTGGCTGGAGGTGCGACGAGGCGAATAGAATTGACTCTCGATGAGGCGCGCAAGGTTACCGGTGTTGTGCGTGATCCTGATGGAGAACCTGTCGATGGGGCAAAGGTGAGTGTTTTACCCGGCGGAATCAGGGATATCAGTTGCGATTCGGAAGGCAAATTCGAGATTATCTGGGATCGGAGTTTCTGGGATGAGCGAGAGACTGTTTTTTGTTTTGTGGCCCGAGATGAGGAGCATAATTTGGCGCTGGCTATGGAAATAGGCGATGGCACCAAAACGCTCGATGTGAAGTTAGAGCCTGGGGTGGTTTTGGCGGGCAAGGTCGTCGATCCGGATAGCGAAGGGATTGGCGATGCACAGTTAAGGTTGATGCTGCATGTGTCCAACTGGGGCACCAGTCTTGGGCGAGGAGAGGTGAAAACCAACGATGATGGCACTTTCGAGATCAAGGCTATACCAAGCAAGCATAGATACAACATCAACGTGAATGCAAAGGGATACGGCAGTAATCAATCGGATATAAATACTGATGAAGCAGTTGATAACAGGCTCGATGTCGGGGCGATAAGCTTAGCTGTTGCGAATCTTTCACTAACGGGTCAGATTGTTGATGCGGAGGGCAATCCGGTTGCGAATGCGGATGTAAGAAGTGGTGGCTATGGTGATAATCAGCCGGAGCAGATTAGCACGCAGTCGGATCAGCAGGGTAACTTTATACTCGATGGAGTTTGTGAGGGTAAGATCAATCTCAGGGTCAGCGCTAATAGAGATGGAAAGAGGTTGTCCGCCCGAGTTCTGACTCATGGCGGCGCAAGCGATATTAAGATCATCGTACGAGAGGGAAATCCGGTCGTTCAATATATCAGCAGTAAAACGTACGAGCAGAAATTGGCGACTGCTGAGAAGCTGGTTGCGGGAATTGCTGTCGATGAGGATGGGACGCCTGTTGCTGGTGTTCCAGTTGGGGTCTGCTGCATTAAGAAAGAACGTGAAGACGGGAAATTCTCATGGACATTTTCCTCTTATAATGAATTGCGCGATACTACCGACGAACAGGGTCGTTTTGTAATAGAGCTTGAAGAAGGTGTGCAGTACAGTCTGCGATTCTCACCCGACAACCATGCCGCTGTTATCGAATATGATATTCCATACGACACGAAAGATTTGAAAGTTACGCTGCCTGAAGGCGGGACAGTCAATGGGCGTCTGGTGCGGATGGAAAAGGGCCAGGAAATACCTATAGCTGATGTGGAGGTTAAGCTCGAACAGACAGACAGGGCGTCATATACTCATCTTGGGTTCGACCGAGATCGAACGACTGTGACCGATTCGGAGGGGCGTTTTCAATTCAAACACATAAGGAGGAAAATCAGACCTCACAATACCATGAGACACGAAAAGTGGGAATACGCCCCTCGCGTCTGGCAAATCTCGTACGGGGGCACTTCAAAGAACATAGTATTTTATGAAAATACCGTTATCGATGACTTCGAGCTGGTTCTCGAACCTGATCCGAGTCAGGTTGGTCTGAGTGTGGGCAATCCTTTGCCTGGATTGGATGGGATCAAGGTCGATTTGCCTGAGGAGCAAACCAAGGATAAGGCGGTGCTTGTTTGCTTTTTCGATATGCAGCAGAGGCCTTCGAGAAATTGTGTTATGCAGTTATGCAAGCGAGTCGAGGAGTTGAAGGAAAAAGGCGTGGTTGTTGCGGCCGTGCAGGCTTCCAAGGTTGAGCAGAATGTTTTGGATGACTGGGTGAAACAGCAGGGGATTTCCTTCTCTGTTGGAACGATCCAAGAGGACGAGAAAAAGGTGCGATTTAATTGGGGAGTTAAGTCTTTGCCCTGGATGATTTTGGCGGATAAGCGGCGTGTTGTTGTTGCGGAAGGTTTTGGTTTGTCTGAGCTTGATGAGCGTATTGAGGCGGTTGGTAAGAGCGAATAGCGATATCGAGAAAGGATTTATGTTATGAGGAATATTTGTGTATCGATCTTGTGTCTCTTATTGTCAGCGGTGGCAGTGGGACAGGATGTTGGGGATGTAGCGGTTCGTGGTGTAGTTGTGGATTACAGGGGGGAGCCTGTTGTTAGGGCGCAGGTTGCTGTCTACGAAAAAGTTGAAGATTATACTCACAGAGAATCAGCCGGAGAGTTGCTTTGCGATATTCTCAAAACGGATTCGGAAGGTACTTTTTCAACAACTGTTCGTTCATCCATGCAATTTAGCACCTTCTTTGTTGCTCGCAAGGATGGGCTGGCTCTTGGCTGGAACGTTGCCAGCAACGGTTTGGTTAACAATAAGTCAGTCAGTACGAGTATTGTTCTCGATAAGCCCTGCGTTCTGGGAGGGACTGTGATTGATGAGAAAGGTCAGGCCATCGTAGGAGCTGAAGTGCAGGCGGTTCCCAGAACGAGCTTTCCTTCAGGCTTGGATCAAAGGCCAATAATTGCGCCCAAGCAATGGTTTACTACTCGAACCAGCAGTAAAGGCGGGTTCAGATTCGACAACCTGCCCGCTGATGCAAGCTCTGATTTTTGGGTAAAGGCGCCGGAGAGGGCGTCTACACATAAATTTACGCCAAATTATTTGAGTGCTTGCGGCTATACGGTTGGCCGGACCGACGTTCGACTGGTGCTGCCTGATGAGGTTGCTGTTAGAGGGAGGGTTGTAGCCGAGGACACGGGTGAGCCTGTTGCAGGGGCCTGTGTTGTGATC
>CAZYMD010000184.1:0-9726 GCA_964649005.1 uncultured Pirellulales bacterium | reverse complement strand
GTTTTTGTTCATAAACCATTAAAATCTGTCGCCTAAAAAGTGCGAAAGTTAAGTTGATGAACCTGGAGATATTATGAGCGATACAGAAACAACGACGAAAACGCCTGACGAACAGGCTCAACCAGTAACAGAAAAAGCGAAGTTCCCATACAAGTACGCCATCATAGCGGCGGGAGTTATTTTGGCGTTATCGATCCTATGGTGGCAGCGATCAATTTTGACACGGGTATTAAGCGGTGCTGCCGGTCTTGCTACGATTGGATTTTTGCTGTATGCGGCTTTTGCCGGGTTTAACCTTTATGTTCGCAAGCAGCCGAAATCTAAATGGCAAGTTCCGTTTTTAAAGAGTCTGCTCGTTGCTATTGGTTGCGGGGCGTGTTATATCGCAATCGGCTGGCTCGGAAACATGATCGTCCCGACCAGTTACGACAAAGCAAGCCTGACTGATGTTCGAACTGCGATTTATTTGATGGGTCTTGAAGACGCAGTCGTAACATCGGGTCAGGATTCGGCGATTGTTATAGCCTATGCTCTTGAAAGTGAGAACACCGCCGTTGAGGCTCTGGCCAAGAGCGGAACTATCATGGGCGCTGCTGCGAGTGTTATCAGTAAAGGCGACATCTACACTATCGGTATAGTCGACAACAAGCCGGTTGTCGGAATCCAGGGCGATCTTGCAGTGATCTCAAAGGCGATCGACGATAGTTTTATGGCGATGGAACTGCATTCGAAACTTAAGGTTTTGGATGAAAAATTTCTTAACAAATTGTGGAAGTAATCTCAAACAGAATAAGGAAAACCGAATGCCCAACATCACAAGAAAAACACTGGTTGCAATTCTCTCCGCCAACTCAATGTATTTCTTAGGAATGGATTCCATGAGCTAATCCGTCCTTAGCCTCAGTTCACATACCTCGTAGATGTTATGAATTCGTATCTGTCCTGAGGTGCTAAACGAATGAGACATTGTCATAATTAGAGTAGGGAACCTCACGCCACATACGGCAACTCAGCAAATATCTCCCTGGCCTTCGGTTTTCAGCTGAGGCCCTCTGTAGTACAGTTAACGGCCAAAATCGGCCAAAAGGTAAAATAGTACGCATCCATTTTACAACCAGCGCAAAAGACCAGTTTCAGTGCATTATATTGATACCTGTAGAAGTTAACTGTACTACGCACAGACCTTATGTTTCGCCCTATACTTCCGTTGATTCTCCCGCTTGGTTTTTTGCCGTCTCTTTCGAGTGCAATCAGGGCAATATCTTTGCCTCGATGAAAGCTCCACTTCGCCACATTCTGGACACAGCCGAAACTCCCCGTCCCGGACCAGTGGCTTGCTGAGTCCTACCTGCTGTTCGTACAGGCAGTAGACGTGCTCTCTTTGGCCTATGTCCGCTGCTGTAGGCAAGACCGACCGCTCGAAATAGCCGCAGCGCTTGCCTTGCTCTACCTTGCACGCATCCCCAAGCAGACAGCCGCCGTGAGTGTGGTCGTAGTTCGCACAGCCTGGCATAAGATGTTCGGGATTAGATGAACCCTTCAAGAACACGATCAAGCTTACTTCCTTGCGTCTCATTGTTCGCTCCCTTTTTTAGGGGGTAAAGAAATAGCCAGTTCCATGATCTTGCTTTTGACGTGTTCAGGCAGGTCCGGCCAAGCCTCGATAACCTGTGCCAAATCGGGGTGTTTTTGCAAGGTTTTGTCCAAGCCAGTGGACAAGACAGGACACGTGTTTGTTCTAAGTGCCTTGTCAGCGACACTTTGGCCATTTGGACTTGTAGGTTCGAGTCCTACTCGGGGAGCTTGGAGATTGAAGGAGGTCCATTTTGGGTGTACGTGCTTAAGAATCCTGTGGGGAGATTTTATGTCGGCTCGACAGATAACCTGTCTGAGCGTATTCGACAGCACAATCCTGTGAGCGGGGAACATGAAGGCTCAAAATACACTCATAAAAACGGTCCCTGGGAACTTGTGTATTATGAAAGCTGTTGATCACGCTCTGAAGCTATGAACAGGGAGAAGTTTATAAAGAGCCGTAAATCTGCCGTCTGGATAAGAACATATCTTTTAAGCGGTAGAGCGAGTCCCGATATACATCGGGATTAACCGCTATGTCGTAGGTTCTCCCAATGTATCGGGATACTCGGGCAGTTGTGGAGTATTTCCTGAGAGCCTCTTAACCGGCAAATCCTACGTTGACCAAACAGAAAACCTGGATCGTTGTATTTCTGAGCAGGTTCAATTAAATTAATGAAAATGAGAGAGAACAAATAAAAAGGTGAAACGACTATGAACTATCGAATTTCAATTATACTGCTTATTCTGGCTGGCTTTATTAATCAGGGGCTTGCCCAAATACCCAGACGCGAAATGCTTTTCGACGAGGGTTGGAAATTTAACCTGGGAGATATCGACGGAGCCGAAGAAACCAAATTCAATGATACATCGTGGAGTGACGTCGATTTGCCTCACGATTGGAGTATTGAAAAGCTTCCAGGACAGGTTCCCGGTCAAGTCGTAGGGCCGTTTTCCAAGAAAAGCCCAGGGGGTACGTCAACAGGCCATGTCCTGGGTGGGACAGCCTGGTATCGAAAAACGTTTACGTTGAGTTCTCAGGAGAGCTACTGCAAAACAATCATCGACTTTGACGGGGTATACATGAATTGCGATGTTTGGGTCAATGGCAAGCTGCTTGGCTCACATCCCTATGGCTATACTCCCTTTCATTTCGATATCACTGATTTTCTTAACCAAGCAGGCAAGCCCAATGTGATTGCGGTGAAAGTCAAAAACGAGGGTAAAAATTCCCGATGGTACAGTGGCTCTGGTATTTACAGGCACCTCTGGCTGATTCAGAAGCAGGCCGTTCATGTTTCTCATCAAGGAGTTTTTATTACCACTGAAAGTATTTCCTCCAGTGACGCCAAGGTGAAGGTCGCATCCGCTATTCATAATGCTGCAACAGAAAATCCTGATGTCAAACTGCTGATTAAAGTGATTGGTTCCGATGGCCGGGTTGTAAAAGAAGCTGAAACGCAAGCAAAGAAAATGTCATCACCTGATGAGAAAGTGGTTCAAAACATAACCATTTCCCAGCCCCGACTATGGTCTCTCGAAGCCCCAAATCTTTATACGACCGAGATTCAGGTAGTTGCCGACGGTGTTATCACAGATAAGGTTAGCACGGTATTCGGTATCCGAACGATTCACTTTGATGCACAAACCGGATTTACGCTGAATGGCAAAAGCGTTCTGCTCAAAGGCGGATGCATGCACCACGATAACGGCTTTCTGGGTTCGGCCACCATCGACCGTGCAGAGCAGCGACGTGTAGAACTGATGAAGGCATACGGATTCAATGCCATAAGGACCAGTCACAATCCTCCATCGAGACAGTTCCTCAATGCTTGCGACCGCAAAGGTGTCCTGGTGATTGACGAGGCTTTTGACATGTGGGAAAGGGCAAAAAATCCACAAGATTACCATCTCTATTTTAAAGACTGGTGGAAGAAAGACCTCGAATCGATGATTCTTCGCGACAGAAATCATCCGTCGGTTATTCTCTGGAGTATAGGAAATGAGATTAACGAACGGGCCGAACCCGTTGGCTATGCCATCACCAAAAAACTGGCCGATGAAGTACATAGGCTCGATCCTACGCGTCCGGTTACTGAAGCCCTGTGCGGTTTCTGGGATCACAAGGGGCAGCAGTGGTCTACTACAACTCCGGCGTTCGCTTGTCTCGATGTGAGCGGATATAATTATCTTTACTCAAAGTATGAATCGGACCATGACCAATTCCCCCAAAGAATTATGGCGGGAACCGAATCGTATGCGAAAGAAGCCTACAACTCCTGGAAGCCGGTAGAAAAGAATCCATGGGTCATCGGTGATTTCGTTTGGACCGCCATGGATTATCTGGGGGAAACGGGGATTGGCAACTCCCGCCTGGATGACGATCCTGATAAAAGTTTTTTACGGTCATGGCCCTGGTTCAACGCTTTTTGCGGAGATATTGATCTGTGTGGTTTTAAAAAACCGCAAATGCTTTACCGGGATGTGCTATGGAATAATAGCAAACTGGAAATGGCTGTTCATGTCCCGATTCCGGAAGGCAAAAAAGAGCTTGTCAGTGGCTGGGGATGGCCTGACGAATTACAGAGTTGGAGCTGGAAGGGTCACGAAGGTAACATGATGGACGTCAGGGTCTTTTCGAGTTACCCGGCTATCCGGCTCGAACTAAATGGTAAGACAATCGCCAAACAAACGATCGGTGAGCATTCTCAATTAACTGCAAACTTCAAGGTGCCCTATGAACCAGGTGTCTTGAGAGCCATTGCATTGGAAGATGGAATCGAAGTGGCTTCGAAAGCATTCAGAACAACAGGAGCTACAGCTAAAATAAAGCTTACCGCCGACCGAACCGAGATAAGAGCAGACCGTAACGATTTGTCTTATGTAAAAGTTGAAATAACCGATGCTCAAGGCGATTTGATTCCCAATGCAAACATTCCCGTCACGTTCACTGTAACGGGTGTTGGCCAAATCGCAGGCTCGGGAAATGCCTGCCCTTATGATATGGAGAGTTTTAACAATCCCGTGTGTAAAACCTATCACGGGCAAGCTCTTGTCATCCTCAGACCCTTAAAAAACAAAAAAGCAGGAACAATTACTCTCCGGGGAAAAGCAGACGGGCTAAATACTGCAGAAATCAATATAGCTGTACAATAAGGTATGTGCTGTCTCTTGTCTTCCTATATTGAAGAAAGCAGGGCCACCTTATGAAAACATCTGAGAAACCGCAGGCAAAAGTCCAGATAATCGAAATGACACCGAAGGACGCTGGAAAGGTGCCATTATGTGGGCACAAAGATCCGAGCAAAGAGTGTTATCAACACAAGTTCCAGTGGATAAAGAAACGCATGTCCGAAGGATTGAAGGTGAAGATGCTCAATACGCCGGATGATGGTATAGTAGGTTACATTGAGTATGTACCCGGTGAACACGCATGGAGGGCTGTGAACTCTGAGAATTTCATGTTCATTCACTGCATATACATCCAGTGGAAGAGGTGCAAGGGCAGAGGTTCTGGCACACTCCTTATTAAGGAGTGTATGAAAGACGCTAAGAAGGCAGGCATGAATGGTGTGGCAGTCGTAACACGCAAGGGTACTTGGATGGTTGGAAAGGAATTGTTTCTCAAGAATGGATTCGAGGAGGTTGAGAAGGCACTTCCAGATTTTTCACTGCTTGTGAAGAAATTTAAGAAATCTGCTCCAACACCGAGCTTTAAGGGGCAGTGGGACAAGAAGCGAAAGAAATTTGGTAAGGGCCTCACGATTATAACCTCTGGCCAATGCCCTTATAATGTGACAATGGTTAACGATATTGCTGAGATTGCGAAAGACAGATACGGAATAGAACCGAGAATAGTAGAGTATAGAAGTTACAGGCAAGCCCAGAACGCACCGTGGCCCTTTGCTGTTTCTGGCGTGCTGTACGATGGTAAGCTGGTCGCTGACCATCCCATAGGTGGCACGAGATTTCAGAATATCATGGAGGAAGAGGTGGGAATAAATGCCAAGAAGGGATGCTGATTTGGAAGGACCTGATCAACTGTAGTGAGAAATCCCTACTCCACCACCAACTTCAATCTCAACATCCCATCTACTTCTCTTATGATCCCCATGAAAAGGAAGCTCCACAAGCCGGAGCAAATCGTCAAGCTGCTCCGGGAAATGCGCACATTGAGAAATATTTGTGCACAAGATGTTATTGTACTTGTCCAGTATAGTGAGTAAATTAGCGATTGATCGTCCGGCCAGCAGCCGGCTTGATAACAACGCGTATTTTAGAAAAGGAGAAGCTGTTATGCATATGCGCTCAATGCGACACAAAGTTTTAGTCGCTGCTACGGTGTTGTTCTTTGGAATGTTTGCACAAGCTGCAGAGAAAACATCGATTGATGGGGAGTTGAAGAAATGGCATAAAGTTACCTTGACTTTTGATGGGCCGAGGACGAGTGAGACGGCTAATCCGAATCCGTTTCTGGATTATCGGTTGAACGTCAAGTTCACACATGATCCAAGCGGCAAGAGCTATGTTGTACCGGGCTACTTTGCCGCCGATGGCGATGCGGCCAATACTTCCGCCGACAGTGGCGACAAATGGCGCGTTCATTTTGCTCCGGATGAGGTGGGGACCTGGACATATAAGGTATCGTTTCGCGAGGGTAAGAATGTTGCCGTCGCAGAGGCAGATAACGCGGGCAAATCCTACAGACCACTCGATGGAGAGACAGGCTCATTCAACGTCGTCCTGACAGACAAGACGGGACGTGATTTCAGAGGCAAAGGACTTTTGAAATACGTCGGCAAGCATCATTTGCAATTTGCAGGCACTGGTGAATTCTTCCTAAAATGCGGGGCCGATGCCCCAGAGAACTTCCTGGCCTACACCGATTTCGACGGCGACTTCAAGAATGATGGGCATAAAGACAATCTAATAAAGACCTGGGAGCCGCACATAAAAGATTGGAGGCCAGGCGATCCGATCTGGCATAATCATAAAGGCAAGGGCATTATCGGCGCCGTCAATTATCTGTCTTCTCAGGGTATGAATGTATTTTCATTTTTGTCCATGAACATCGCAGGCGACGACCAGAACGTTTTTCCATACATTACATACGATGAGCGTGAGCGCATGGATTGTTCTCGGCTCGATCAATGGGAGATAGTTTTCGAGCACGGTACCAGGATGGGGATGTATTTACACTTCAAGACGCTTGAGACGGAAAACGAGCTCATTCTGGATAAAGGCGATCTCGGCCCGCATCGAAAGCTTTATTATCGTGAGCTGATTGCACGGTTTGCCCATCATCTCGCTCTTAATTGGAACCTCGGCGAGGAGATCAACAACGCCTCGCATGATCAGAAGGTGGCCTGGGCAAATTATTTCTGGACGCACGATCCATATCAGCACCACATCGTCATCCACAATATGGGCAACCCTCATTACGATTTACTGGGCGATGCTTCATATCTGACAGGTTTTTCACTCCAGACAAGCAAGCCCGATTTCAGCCAGGTTCACAAAAGAACCCGCGACTACATTGATCGTTCAACAGCCGCTGGTAAGCCCTGGGTTGTTGCATGTGATGAACCCGGCGACGCAACTCACGCACTGATCACCGACGCCGAGGATCCAACCCGTGACAATGCCCGCAAGAACGCTCTATGGGGCAATATCATGGCTGGAGGCGCCGGCGTCGAATGGTATTTCGGCTATAAGCATCCCCACAGCGATCTGACCTGCCAGGACTACCGAACGCGCGAGAAGATGTGGCGACAGTCCAAGATAGCGCTGGACTTCTTCAAAGAGTATGAAATCCCGTTCTGGGACATGAAGTGCGAAGATGAGATGACAGACAGCGATAGTGATTATGTGCTCTGCAAACCCGGGGAAATATACCTGGTCTACCTCAAGCACGGCGGAGACATCGAAGTAGACGTCACATCCGGCAAGTTCAATTACGGCTGGTTCAATCCACGCACGGGTGATGGTCTCGACGGCCTGCTCAAGAAAGGCTCCGCGAACGGCAAGATCAAGCTGACCGCTCCGGATGACAACGACTGGCTGCTCGTCATACAAGGCAAAGGCAAACTGTCTCTGGCGGCCGAAGGTCCACCGCCTGCGCCGCCCGTTTTCGCTGCAATCAATACCCCCGAAGGCTCAGTCGTCCTCAGAGCGATACGGGACTTCAAAATCGCTAAAGGCGACGGCTTCGTACCGGCTTATAAAGACAACGGCCATGAAGCCCTGGCAATCAACCCCGACAGCTACAAAGACAAGTTCGCCGCCGCAGAGGCTACATTCCCGGGCCAGGCGGGAACTTACGACGTAATCCTGACCACCATGGCCGAAACAGATGGTGAGTCCACCTATAGGGTCCTGATCGATGGTAAGCTCATAGGTGAATTTACAAATCCCAAGACGGCCGTAGATTACAACCCGACCAACAATATCTGGAAGAACGTCACCATGGCCAAAAACGCCAGGATTCGCGTGGAGTTCAATACTGCCACGAACAATAAAACTCAGCAGGGAAACCGCAAAGCGTACGCTCGTGGTCGTTGGATAGCCCTTGCATTTGCCAAACCCGGCGCCCAGACAGCCGGCCCTGCGCAAATTACACAACCTAAGACCGCACCTGCTCAGGCCGAAAAGGTCAAAATGGGTCCGAAGGTAAAACCGATAGCCGCAGGCGTTATCTTCGAAGAAGTCAACGGCCTCGTAGCAGTCGAAGCAGAATTCTTCGATAGCCAGACGAAGGACGACGTTCGCCGCTGGTATATCATAGGCAAGAACGAGGCCCCAGATGTTGCTCCGGATGGAGACGACAGCCATGCTAATGCAGCTTCCGGTGGACTCTACCTCGAATGCCTGCCCGACACTCGCCGTTCGGACAAAGACAAGCTCATCGCTGGCCAGAACTTTTCTAATGAGGCAGGCAGGATGGCCGTGCTCAACTACAAAGTCTATTTCAACACTACCGGTCGTTACTACGTCTGGGTTCGCGCATATTCGACCGGTGCTGAGGATAACGGCCTGCACGTGGGCATCGATGGAGCCTGGCCCGAATCGGGCCAGCGCCTGCAATGGTGCGAAGGCAAAAACTCGTGGAGGTGGGAGAGCAAGCAACGCACCCAGAAAATGCATTGTGGCGAGCCCTACAAGATTTTTCTGGACATCGAGAAGGCCGGATTGCACATGATTTCCTTCTCCATGCGTGAAGACGGGTTCGAATTCGACAAATGGCTCATGACAAAGGATCGGGACATGGCGCGCCAGCAAGATATAGGTCCTGCCATCCGTACCCGCAAGTAAGAAAGCTGTTGCCGCTGCAGGAAACGTGACCAAATCCAACACGTTGATACATAGCCTTGCCTGCTGGGACCGAGTAGTCGAAGAGGTAAGCCGGTCGTATCCTGATGTTGAATACGGCAGGATGTACGTAGACGAAGCCTCGGCCAATTTCGTCCTTATTGGATGATGAATCGAAACTCGATGGCGCCTCCAACGCTAAGCCCGGCTAAGACGCCTGTTAATGCAAAAGCTGAAGAGATCACCCTTCGCCCCTATCGGTGCCGGCACATTGTGCATAGCGGCGTTTCCGCGGATTCGACAGCAACGAAACTAAGAGCCGGATTAGTTGAAGTTATGCAGCGTGAAAAATGACTCAATTCCAGACTGCGCAGTCAATGGATTGCTGTAAATAAAGCCAGAGTGGACTTACCCGTGATCTGAAAATATTTCAAATTTTCATTGACTATAGTTCGCAGGCGAACTATCGTGGTAGTTTGAACGTATAGACGGTGTAATGATGAATAAAGACAACAATATGAATACAGAAGGAATCGTTGCTCAGATCGCAAGGATCAGGGAGTATGCCAATGCCCTGATAGAGGCCCAATTACGCAAACGTTCGATCAATGGTGTTGTACCAGCTCATGGCCCGGCTCTAATGTTTCTATTCCAACAGGATAAGCCAGTTCCAATTAAAGATGTGGTTGAGAGTGTTAGACGGGTCAAATCGACGGTTACGGTAATGATAAATACCCTTGAGAAATATGGGTATGTCCGAAAAATCCCTTGCCAGACCGACAGCCGGGTGACCTATGTTGAATTGACCCCAAAAGGGCGAAAACTCAAGAAGGACTTTGATGA
>CAZYMD010000183.1:0-9759 GCA_964649005.1 uncultured Pirellulales bacterium | reverse complement strand
TACTACTGGCGAATTGACGAGATCAATAATGACTCGAGTATCAGCACGGGTCGCGTGTGGAAATTCGACATAGCCGGTTATATTGTTATCGACGAGTTCGAGGATTATAACGACGAACCGCCGGATCGCGTGTTCGAGACATGGCTCGACGGTTTCGGCGGTACGACTAACGGATCGATCGCGGGTTATCCTTACCCGGTATTTGCGGACGGTGATCACTTCTGCGAAACCGACATCACACACGGCGGCAGACAGTCGGGTCCGATGTTCTACAGTGGATTCTCCGAAATAACAAGGACACTACCCGATGATGTCCGGGACTGGACACAGTACGGCGTCAAGTCGATGTCACTATGGTACTACGGTCACCTGCCCACACATGGCAGCTTAGTCCAAGGTCCCGTGGGCACATACACGATGACAGGCGCCGGTGCAGATATCTGGAATACCGAGGATCAATTCCACTTTGCGTGGAAGACTCTCGGTTCCGGAGCAGTCGAAATCGTCGCCAAGGTCGGTGCAATCACGGGCTCGGGCCTGAATGAGTGGGCAAAGGCCGGCATTATGATTCGCGAGACACTCGATGCGAACTCAATCAATGTCTTCGTCGGTATTTCAAATACCCAGGGCATAACGTTCCAGTATCGCGTAGATACGGAAGGGGCCAGTGCAAATGTACAAATGGCCGGAGTTTCAGATCGTCCGCAGTGGCTTAAGCTGACGAAGAACCTAGCCGGCACCTTCACGGCGTATCACGCCAATGATGTCGGTGGATCGCCGGGCACATGGGAGCAGGTCGCTGCATACGAACTGCAGATGAATTCGCCTGCCTATATAGGTCTGGCATTGACCAGCCACCAAGCCGGCGTTCCGGCTGAGGTGGTGTTCTCGAACATCACCACCACAGGTGCAGTAACCGGGGCGACGTTCATGAGTCAGGATATCGGCATCCAGAGCAACGCTCGGGCAAACATGTATGTAAAGATTAAGGACAGCACCGGTCAGATGGCGACTGTCATAAATCCCGATCCTAACGCGGCTAATGTGACAAGCTGGACAGAGTGGCCGCTGGCTCTAACCGAATTCACGACTTTGAATCCCAGTTTGAACATGCTCAATATCGACAGTATGACGATTGGTTTCCAGCCGGGCGGCTCAGGTCTGATGTTCTTCGATGACGTCAGGTTATATCCGCCAAGATACATTTCGGGCTATGGAACTCCTCTGGCAATCGACTTCAACAACGACGGGATCGTCAATTACGGAGACCTCGATGTGATGGTCGGCGATTGGCTGAAGAGCGATGCAGAGATTGCAACAGCAGTTCCAGGGGCCGCCAATGCGTTGTGGAAGTTCGAGAACAACCTCTCCAACAGCGCCGGATCGGGCAACGGTGTGGCGCAAGGCGCCGTAGCTTACAGTGCCGGAGCCTTCGGTAACGCACTCGATCTGAGCACGTCCAGCAGCTACGTAACGGTTGCGGATAATCCTTCTGTAGAGTTCGGCGCCGGATCGTTCTCGATCTCAGTATGGATCAAGGATGATTTCGTGGCCAACGATCCCAAGGAGTTCGTCCTGTGTAACGGAACGAACAGCAGTGAGTTCACAGGCGCAAGCGGCAACAGATACGCCCTGAAATTCGAGGGAGCTGGTGACTTCCGCTTTGTTATCGATGACAATGTCACCAAGACCATCGTGAACGGCAACAGCGATGAATTCGCCACAGGTGACTGGGTCCATGCGGCTGCAGTTCGCGACGCAGATGCAGCCGAGCTACGAATCTACTGCAATGGCGCACTGGCCAACACTCAGGCGAATGTTACTACCGGTGACATTTCTTCGCCCGGTGAAGGACTGTATATCGGAGCGAAACTGCAGGAGAACGCCGGAGCGGCTAATTTGGCCAGCACTCCGATCGATCACTACTACGGCGGCATGATGGATGAACTGGCGCTTTACGGTCGTGTATTAACCGATGCGGAAATTGCATATCTTGCCGATACGACGCCCGGTGACGGAACTCTGTACGTTCCTCTGACTTCGGCGGTGAATATTGTCACGAAGGTCGGCGATGCAGGAGTTTACAACCCGGCTAATCCGGATGTTGTCAATTTCGTGGACTACGCGGAACTTCTGAATCATTGGCTCGAGGAGCAGTTGTGGCCGGAGCCATAAGAGGCTACGCTTGTATTTGAAATGCGGCCTGTATTAAGGTCGCAGATGAGAAAATCGGGGTCTGCATTATATAGTGCAGGCCCCGTTCTTTTGCGCTCGAATTGTGAGCAGGCACGGGTTGCGATTCACGTTTGTAGGTAGTGTGAATCGCCGGTTCCGCCAAATGCGGCGTTCTTCTCGCGGGGAGACCATCTCGGCCTTACATGTCGCCGGACCGCCATTGGCGGATCTGCGGAAAGGAACAATCCCGGCGCGCCGGGTTCGCCACAAATACGAATTGCACACACATCGCAGGGGTCTCCGATATTCTTTGTCATCGTGTGGCTTGAGTGATAGAATACGGCGAAGGTTTTGCTATCGATATAACAGGAGAATCGGAGACATATGATGACAGAACGTCCAATGGGAAAGTCGGTTATGACGGGCAGGGAGCGAGTTCTGAAGACGTTGAACTATGAGCGGGTCGATCGAGTTGCTGTGGATATTGGGGGGACGCCTTGTTCGGGGGCGCACGTTAGCGTTGTGGCTAATTTGCGGAAGGCTCTGGGGCTAGCGAAGGCCGGCGAGAGGGTGAAGGTCGTCGAGCCTTATCAGATGTTAGGGGAGGTTGATGCGGAATTGCGGGCTGCACTGGGAATCGATGTGGTGAATCTTCCTTCGCCAAAGAATATGTTCGGCTATGAAAATACCGGCTGGAAGAGCTGGCGGACCTTCGACGGTACGGATGTTCTTGTGGCGGAGAAGTTCAATACGGAGCCTGAGGCGGACGGCGATATTCTGATGTACCCGGAGGGGGACAAGTCGGCGTCGGCGTCGGCTAAAATGCCCAAAGGAGGGTACTATTTCGATTCGATTATCAGGCAAAAACCGATCGATGACAGTAAGCTGAATCCTGCGGACAATCTGGAGGACTTCGGGCCGATCAGCGATGAAGATCTGGCCTACTACGAGCGTGCGGCGAGCGAGCTTTACGAGAGCACGGACCTTGCGGTCGCCTGCGGATTCGGTGGGGCGGCATTCGGTGACATAGCTCTGGTTCCTGCGCCCTGGATGAAGGATCCGAAGGGGATTCGCGATATCGAGGAATGGTACATCAGCACCATCACGCGGAAAGACTATATCAAGGAGGTGTTCGCGGGGCAGGCGGAGATTGCGATAAAGAACCTCGGGCTTATCTATCAGGCGGTGGGTGACAAGGTGCACATATTTTTTATGGATGGGACGGATCTGGCTTCGCAGAATAGTTTGTTCTGCTCGCCTGATGCGTATCGGGAGCTGTATATGCCTTACAGCAGGAAGGTTAACGACTGGATTCACGCGAATACGAAGTGGAAAACGATCAAGCACTGCTGCGGCGGATGCGAGCCTTTGATCGAAGGTTTCATCGAGGCTGGATTCGATGTTCTCAATCCGGTTCAAACCTCAGCGAAGTGGATGGATCCCGAGGGGCTAGTTGAGAAGTACGGTGGCAGGATTGTATTCTGGGGCGGCGGTGTCGATACACAACAGACGCTTCCGTTCGGGACGCCCGACGAGGTCCGGGAGCAGGTGGCCGAGCGGGTAAGGGTGTTCGGCGCTACGCCTGGGTTTGTGTTCAACACGATTCACAATATCCAGTGCAATACGCCGACGGAGAACCTGCTGGCGATGTTCGAGGCGCTGGGTAGAAACGTCAATAGATAGATATAAGCAGCGAATCCACATTGAAAAGGAGTCCAGCCGATGTTACGACGACTATTGATTTTTGCTGTGGTACTGATGGTCCTGACGTGCGGATGCAACGTTCTTAAAAATGCCTCGTGGAATAGCGCCGGCCATCGGCGGGTCATAAGCCTCGATGGGACATGGGGAGTTGGGCAGAGCTCGATGGATTCGATGCCTGAGAGTTTCAGCTCTAAGGTTCCAGTGCCAGGGCTGGTCGATATGGCGGAGCCTGCTTTCGAAGACGTTGGTAAAAAGAGCGACAAAAGACAGGCGTTCTGGTACAGGCGAACCTTCAAGGTTTCGGGCGCGATACCAGAGACGGCGGTGCTGAAGATTCACAAGGCCAAGTACGGCACGAAGGTCTGGCTTAACGGTAAAGTTGTTGGCGAGCATTTGCCATGCTTTACGCCCTGCTATCTCGATGTCAAAGATGCACTGCGATGTTCGGGGCAGGAGAACGAACTGGTCGTTCGCGTCGGGGCGGATCGCGAGAGCGTGCCGGCTGGGCAGCCTTCCGGTTGGGATTTCGAGAAGTACCTTTATATTCCGGGGATTTATGATTCGGTGGATTTGATCCTGACGGGCGAGCCTTACATTGTGAACGTGCAAACAGCACCTGACATCGCCGCCGGAAAAGTGAAGGTTGTGACTGAAATTCAATGTGGCGTGGAGGCAGGTTCGGGGACGGTCAACTTTGAAGTGCGAGAGGCGCGATCGGGTAAGATTGTCGGTGACGCTGTGCTACATGGCAGGCTCAGCGCCAGCAAGATTACTAAAATAGAAGCCGAGATTCCGATAGAGGGCTGTAAGTTGTGGTCGCCTGAGAATCCGTTTCTCTATGAATTGCGCATCAACACTGGTGGTGACAATGTCAACGTTCGGTTCGCGATACGCTCCTTCAAGTTTGATAAAAATTCCGGGCGGGCTATTCTCAATGGCAAGCCCTATTTCATGCGGGGGACAAATGTCTGCGCGTATCGTTTCTTCGAGGACACGGAACGCGGTGACAAGCCCTGGCGCAAGAACTGGGTGCGCAAGCTGCATCGTAAGTTCAAGAGCATGAACTGGAATTCGATTCGGTACTGTATCGGCTTTCCTCCGGATTTCTGGTATGACATTGCGGACGAAGAGGGATTTTTGATTCAGGATGAATTTCCGATCTGGCTGCTGGGCAACGCTCCCGAAAAGCCTCTCGCCGAGAAGATCGTCCCCGAGTACACCGAGTGGATGCGCGAGCGTTGGAACCACGCGTCCGTTGTGATGTGGGATGCTCAGAATGAGAGTAACACGACGGAAACGGGCAAGGCGCTTGGGCAGGTGCGTCATCTGGATTTGTCGAATCGCCCCTGGGAGAACGGCTGGGCGGCGCCACAAAGCGATGGAGATTTCGTGGAGTCGCATCCTTATCTGTTCAGCAAACTATGGGATCAGTACTGGGGAGATGATCCGGGATTCAAGCTTGCCGATATGGTGAAGGTAAGCGGCACGCCCAGCTTGCAGAGCGAGCAGAAAAAACGCAATGTGCCGATTATCATTAACGAATATGCATGGCTCTGGCTCAATCGGGATGGGACCACGACGTGCCTAACTGGCAGTATATATGAAAAGCTGTTAGGGCCTGATTCGGCTACCGAAGAGCGGCAACTTCTATATGCGAAATATCTCGCGGCGCTGACGGAGTTCTGGCGGTGTCGTCGTGAGTGTGCGGGCGTGCTGCACTTTTGCGGATTGGGATATTCGCGGGCAGGCGACAAGCCAAGACCTGAAGGTGGGGCGACGAGCGATCACTTCATCGATCTGGAGAAGCTCAAATTCGAGCCATTCTTCGAGAAGTACGTTCGGCAGGCTTTTTCGCCAGTTGGAGTGATGGTTGATTTCTGGGGTGAGGAGCTTGGCGCAGGTTCGACGCAGGAGATCAAAGTTGTGGTAATCAACGATCTGTACGAGGATTGGCGGGGAAACGTCCTGTTGCAACTCAAGCGTAATGGTAAAAAAGTCGCAGAGCAGGTTGAGAGTTGCACGGTTAAATCATTGGGCAGTAAGACGTTGACCTTCAGTCAGCAAATACCAGAACAGGTAGGCGATTACAAAATCGTTGCTGTGTTGGAGACGGTATCAGGCAATCGCATCTCCAGCGTTCGTGATTTCAAAGTGAAGGCTCCAATTAAAAAGTGAGGAGAGCAGAAATATGAAACGCCGGGATTTTTTGAAAACGGCAGGGATTGGCGTTTGCAGCGTTTGGTTTGGTGGCTGCGGCGGCTCGGGAAAAAGGCGGGCTGTTACAGTCGCGGACGACAGGCCCAATATCCTCTGGATTACGTGCGAAGATGTCAGTCCGAGGCTCGGCTGCTATGGGGATTCTTTGGCTGTTACGCCTAATCTGGACAGGCTGGCAGGTGAAGGGGTGTTGTACGAGCGGGCATTTTCGACTGCTCCTGTTTGCGCTCCGGGTCGATCTTGTCTTATCACGGGGCTCTATGCCACTTCGCTTGGCACGCAACACTTGCGTTCGACAGTGAAACTACCCGACAGCATCAAGTGCTTGCCAGAGTATCTCAGGCAGGCTGGTTATTACTGCTCGAACAACTATAAGGAAGACTACAATTTCGATGCGACTGGAGTGTGGGACGAGTCCAGCCACGAGGCACACTGGCGCAAACGCAAAGATGGCCAGCCGTTCTTTAGCGTCTTCAATTTGATGGCGACTCATCAGGGACAAATCAACGGCTCCGATGAAGAGTTCGAAGAGAAATACGGCTCCAAGCTAAAGCCTGAGGAGCGATGCGATCCGGCGAAAATCGTTTTACCGGCCTACTATCCCGATACGCCTTTCATTCGCAAAATCTGGGCTCGATATTACGATTTGATAACATACATGGATGGTGAAGTGGGCAGTCTGCTGGCTGATCTTGAAGCTGACGGGCTTGCGGATGACACTATCGTGTTTTTCTTCTCAGACCACGGATTGGGGATTCCTCGTTTCAAGAGGACGCTTTACGATTCGGGGTTGCACGTTCCGCTGATCGTTCATTTTCCTGACAAGTATAAAAATCTCAGTTCAATAGCTGCAAGAGGACGGACCGACAGACTCGTTAGTTTCGTGGATTTTGCGCCGACGGTTTTGAGTCTTGCGGGCGTGGCGATACCAGAACATATGCAGGGTCGCGCCTTTCTTGGCGGGCAGATTCGCGGGGGCAGACAGTATATCTTCGGAGCGAGCAGCAGGGTTGATGAAGTGTATGAAATGTCGCGATGCGTTCGCAACGAACGCTATAAGTACATTCGCAACTTCATGCCTCACTTGGGGTATATTCAGCCAAGCGAATTTCCCGACAGGGCTGAGATTATGCAGGAGATGCGCCGAGTTGTTTCGGAGGGCAAGCTGACGGCGCAGCAGATGGCGCTCTGGCAGCCGAGAAAGCCTGTCGAGGAGCTTTACGACACACACTACGATCCAGATGAGCTGAACAACCTGGCATATTCGCAGGCGCATAGCGGCATTTTGAACAAACTTCGAGGGGTGCTGGCCGACTGGATGATCGAGACGTGCGATACAGGTTTGATGTCTGAGGCGGAGATGCACATACGGGCGGAGGGGGCGACGCCTTATGAAGCTGCGCAGAATCCACTGAAATATCCTGTTAAACGGATTCTGGGGACGGCTCAAATGGTCGGTTCTGGGTCCGATCGTCTCGATGAGATCCGAGGGCTGCTTAAAGACTCCGATAGCGCAGCGCGTTATTGGGCTGTGATCGCTCTGGATGCTATGGGGCGACAAGCAGGGCCTGCGTCGGAGGATATCAAGGCGCTTCTGGACGATCCTGCGCCTAACGTGCGGTTTGCTGCAGCGGGCGTGCTTTGCAGGCTGGATATTTGCGAGGGGGCATTGGGTGTGCTTGCTGCGGGATTGAGAGAGGATCGGCAGGAAACGGCTCTTTATGCGGCCAGGGAGCTACAGCGTATCGACGGCAGGGCCTGTCCAGTTGCAAAGCAAATTCGCGAAGCCCGCGCGCGATGTTTGAATCCAGACGGAAGCTATATCAATAACGATCATATTGCGTTTATCGATTGGGCTCTTAAGTACGCTCTGGAAAACTGTTCGCAATAGCCAGGACAGGGTAAGTATGGTTGGGAGAAATATGATAGAAGATCAAGATAAGGGAAGTATCGGGTATGTGGTGCTGGTTAGTATCGTTGCGGCTTTGGGCGGGCTGCTTTTCGGCTACGATACAGGGGTTATTGCGGGGGCAATTGGTTTTCTTGAAAATCACTTCAATCTCGATCCCAGCTTTCAGAAGGGCTGGGTCGCGGCCAGTGCGCTGATCGGCTGCACTATAGGGGTTTGTATTGCGGGGCTGATGAGCGATCGTTTGGGCAGGAAGAAGACCCTTATCGTCTCGGCGGTTCTTTTCTTCATTTCGGCTGTCGGGACGGCGCTGCCTAAAAATGTGACGATGTTTGTTATTTTCCGCATCATCGGTGGGATCGGTGTTGGGGCGGCGTCGATTACGTCTCCGATGTATATCGCTGAGATATCGCCTGCGCGAATCAGGGGGCGAATGGTCTCGATCAATCAGTTCGCCATCGTCACGGGCTTTCTTGTGGTATATTTAGTGAATTACTTCATCGCCCAACAGGGGACCGAGCAATGGAATACGGCGTATGGGTGGCGTTGGATGTTCGGCTCTGAGGCTCTTCCTGCAGTGCTTCTTTTATTGTTGCTCTTTATCGTGCCTGAAAGCCCACGCTGGCTGGCCAAGTACGGGCATCGTCAAAACGCGCTGGCGATACTCACTCGTGTCGGAGGAGCGGAACAGGCCGAGTGGGAATTGAAAGAAATCGAGGACGCCATCGCCCACGAGAGCAGCTCGCTGAGCCAACTGCTGAAGCCCGGGATGCGGATCGTTCTGGTGATTGGTATCGTACTGGCAGTGTTGCAGCAGGTTACCGGGATCAATGTTTTCCTTTATTTCGGGGCGGAGATCTTCAAGAAGATGGGGTCGGGGACCAATGCGGCGCTGCTAAAAGAAGTCATTGTCGGAGCGGTCAACATGACCTTTACGGTTGTGGCTATATGGACTGTCGATCGGCTTGGCCGAAAGCCTTTGATGCTGATCGGCTCGGCGGGGATGGGGCTTTGCCTGGCTGCTATGGGGCTTGCAGCCTATTTACAGAGCACAACGGGGATGTGGCTGCTCGCCTTCATCCTTGGTTACATCGCATTCTTCGCTCTATCGGTCGGACCTGTAACGTGGGTAATACTCTCGGAAATATTCCCGACGCGTATTCGAGGGCGGGCTATGGGGGTGGCGACTGTGTTCCTGTGGATGTCCAATTACATCGTTACGCAGAGCTTCACCATGATGGATGAGGATCCGTGGCTGGTGGAGAAATTCCACAATGGGTTTCCTTTCTGTCTTTACGGCATTATGTGTGTAGCATTGTTCCTGTTTGTGCTTCGTTTTGTTCCGGAAACAAAAGGAAAAACCTTAGAGCAGATAGACAGGTACTGGGGTAAAACAGTGTGATTGGCTCTAAGAAAACATTCTGGATTCCCGCCTTCGCGGGAATGACCGTAGGGATATGGGAATGACGGTAGTGGTATGGGAATGACTGTAGGGGTATGGGAATTATAAAAAGTACAAGAGAAAGTTCTGTTAGAACCTCTTAGTGTGTTTTTAATATGGACGGCAAAGGTGATAATCAGATGAATTTTCCCGAGCGGATCACAATTCAGAGTCATACGATAGAGATCGTTCCTCGTTATGTGGAGACGGACAAGGCGGGGCTTATACACCACAGCGTTTACCCGGTCTGGTTCGAGATGGGGCGGACCGAGCTGCTCCGGATTAACGGGCTGGCATATAAAGACCTTGAAGC
>CAZYMD010000182.1:0-9829 GCA_964649005.1 uncultured Pirellulales bacterium | reverse complement strand
TATCCAATGCATAGTATGAGACCGAAGGCCAATGCCCGAAAATCTGCACAGACACCCGGGAAGATCGCCACCGAAATCTTCTGGCATCCGGCGATGAATCTGCTATCCTTGGTGCAATTGGAACCTACTGTCGTAGAGCAACTTCGGCTGCTAACCTTATAAAGGGGAAAACGATGGAAGATACTCTTAGCCCGATTGAAGTGCTTGACATCGCGAAACAGATAGAGCGTAACGGAGTTGCATTCTATAGGAAAGCGGCCGAGCTTTTCGAAGATCCAACACCCCGTACACTCTTCCTTGCACTCGCTCAACGTGAACTCGAACACGAAATGGTCTTTGCCGATATGCAAAAGCTGTTGCTGGAAAATGATGATATCGAGCCGGCTCCGCAACACCAGGACGAACCGTCGAGCCCCAAAGCCATAGCAGGGCTGGCTGTCTTCGGAATAACACACGAGCCAGCCGGGCATTTAGCCGGTGACGAGACATTTGCTGAAATTCTCAAGATGGCAATCGTAAAGGAGAAGGATTCGGTAGTTTTCTATACAGGTCTTAAGAGCTTCGTCTCCGATGATAAAGGCATCGAAACCATCAGTGATATCATCCAGGAGGAAATGCGGCACATCCGCCTGCTCAGCGAGAATCTTGCGCAGACCCAGAACACTACCGCTTGAACCGGATCATAAGGCCTTGTTATTATACTCTTGGCCGCAAAAGTATAATAAGCACCTGCTAATTATAAGAAACTATAATAAGCCTATGAGATTCATGGACGTTATCAACAAACCGGCAGCACACGAATAAACGAATAACAGGATGTTGTAATTTTCCCGCTTTTGAAAGGAGCTGTAATGTTTACAGTTCAACAACCAAAACATCGAGGTTGTATTTACCCTCGTGGCCTGTTGCTTCTTCTTACGATCACGGTGACGGTCTGCTGTTTCGCAGAGCCGGCCAAACAGACGAAGCTGTTCGAGCCGATGGACTTCACAATCAGCAATCCCACATATAGCGGCAATCCGTTCGATATTGTTGCCACAGCTACCATGACGCACGAAAGAACCGGCCATAAGATTTGTAGCGAGCTTTTCTATGCCGGCGGTGACACATGGAAGCTGCGCTTCACAGGCATCGAACTAGGCAAATGGACCATATCCACCGAGAGCAACGATCCCGATCTGGCCGGCTTCGAAGCTGTAGTTGATGTCCAGCCAAATCCAGATGCGCCGGGGTTTGTCGGCAACTATGGCAGCAAATGGATCCGAACGGGAACAGGCAAAGCCTTTGTCCCGCAATATGCGATGTACACATCGCCGGTGGATTACTATAACAAATCCGAACGTATAGATCGTGACATCGAGGAGCTTCTCGTCGAGCACGGCTTTAACGGTTTCCACACCTGTGTCATGTGCAGTTGGTTCGACATCGAAAAGACTCGCGCAAGTGAAATCACCGACCCTGATCCGAATCCAGACAACAGGACGTTCGAGGCTCTCGAATTACTAATCCGCAAGGTATACGACGCCGGTGGTGTAGTACACATCTGGACCTGGGGCGACGAGCAGCGACGGATGACTCCCATAAAATGGGGCCTGAACGGCAAAATCGACCGCCGCCTGCAGCGCTATATCTGTGCCCGCCTCGGCCCGCTGCCGGGCTGGTCCATGAGTTACGGATGGGACCTCCAGGAATGGGTCAAGAACGATGGTCTGCGCACCTGGCATCAGTACATGCACAAGCACATGGGCTACTCTCATCTGCTCGGTGCACGTGCACCCGAACTAACCCAGATATGCAACAGCCTGGACTACTCATCCTACCAGCAGCATCGTCCCGACTATAAAATCTATGCAAAGGCCATTAACCAGTATCCCGATAAGCCGACTTTCCTCGAAGACCGATTTCGCGTCCGCAAAAATGTCTACCCCGACAAGGACTACGATTTCGACATGACCCGCCGAGGACTATGGCGATCGACAATGGCAGGCGGAGCCGCAAATATCTGGGGCAACCTGCTCGACCCCAGGCCCGATGGCATGATGCACCCCTATCCGAACAAGAGCCAGATCAAAACATGGTCGCTCTTCTGGCAAAACCGATTCACAAAACACATGACACCCAACAACAGCCTCACCGATGGCGTCTGCCTCAAAGACCCCGATGGGCTGCTGGTGCTCTACAAGGAAAACACCGACTCGGTCCAGATGAACCTAAGCGGCCTGAAAATCAAAAGCATCACCGCTGTAGACACACGCACCAAGTACAAAGAAATTCCAGTGCAGGGCTTGAATGCCGCCAACAACCAGACCTTCAAAGCCCCCCATCGTTCCGACTGGGCCCTGGTGGTGGAGAGCAACTAACCATGAGATACCTACCGTACATCCTGTTATACTGTTGCCTTTGCAGCCTGCTATCGACTAATCCAGTAAAGGCCGATGATCCCCTCCCACCAGGATACGTACAAGGCGACGTCGTAAGCTATTCCTATGTCCCCATACGTCACTGGAGCCCACAGGAAGGCTTGGGCGTCCTGCCCTACCTGTTCGAATACTATCTGATGGAGCACAAAGACGGCACACCCCTCGAAACGTTCCACACCAAAAACGTCCGACGAATCGACATCGCCTCCAAATGGTCCACCGCTATCATGCTCTACGCCCGCAAGCCACACTATCGCGATGAAATCATCAACCTGATGATCCGCTGCTTCAAACATCGCCAGCTCATAATCCTGCGCGACTATTACGGCAAAAAAAACGAAACACAATACGAAAACGCCTGCAGCATCCTCGACAAACTCTGGCAAAATCGCGACAAAAAGCTCACCAATCCGGAAGGTGACACCGCAACCGGCCGCCAGCTTATAAACAACATCCTCGCCGTCAAGCTGGGCGACGAAGGCTTCAGCGGTCTGGGCACAGATGGCCTATACGATGTTTACAACCAGTTCAATAAAAACATCCGCTACCAGCAGCGTGACAGCGAAACCCCCTTCTCCCACATCCGAGGCTGGTACAACCTGATCGCCTACGCCGCCCTGAACTACAATGGCTGCTACGCCGCAAGCCAGGCCGACATCGACCAGCATAGACGCCACAAGCTGCCCTCCAATACACAGGCCATCGGCGTCGATGTTTACCATTACTGGTTCCCAAAATACAGTCCCTTCGACCCCGGCGATCTTTCAATTCCGCGAGAGAAAGTCCTCGCACACACCACCGAGTGGCACCGCCTGCGAACGCTGTATTACCCGCAGGGTCTCAAAACATGCGTCTGCCAAAATGCCAACGATCCCAAAACCTGGTTGCCGGAATGCTGGAACGACACACACGCTCTTCTAAATGGAATCGAGCTGGCCCAGGCAAAAGAAGCAATGATGTGGTATATCGGCGTCGCAGGCCAGCTTGAAGGAAACAACGCCACCTACACCACCCCCATCGAAACAATGCAGGTCTACTACGATAACTGCAAAGAAGGCCCCTGGGTCGCTCTCTCATGGTGGATCTTCGGCTCCACTAAGAGCACCCATGGCGGCCTCGAATACATCGACCGAACACTAAAACACTACACAGCCGACCACCCCGAAGGAATCCCATACTCAAAGGAAATGCTCGACTACTGGCACGATGAATATCTCGCCTTCAAAATCCGAATCTTCAACGACGTCATCCACAACCAGTTCGGCCACCTGAACACTCCCACCTTGCACGGCAAATAGCCATCGCAAAACAAATTCCACTCTTTAAATCTCCAACTCAATCGCCTATCATCTAACAAGACATTCTAAGTGTACCTAATGCTCTAAAGCTTCGAGCGTCATACAAACATCAAACAAGGAGAAGCAAGACGATGAATCCAGCAATCCACACACGTCGCGATTTTCTCAAAGCCCTCGGCCTCGGCGCTGCGACATTGGCAACAACAGGCCTTGCCACAGCCCAACAGAAAACATCATCACGCAAGCCCAACATCATCATGATCCTCGTCGACGATCTTGGCTACGGCGACCTCTCCTGCTACGGCGCAAAAGATTTACAAACTCCCAACATCGACGCACTCGTCGCTTCAGGAATGCGTCTCGACAACTTCTACGCCAACTGCCCTGTCTGCTCGCCTACCCGCGCCTCACTGCTGACCGGCCGATACCCCGATCTCGTCGGCGTTCCAGGCGTTATTCGCACGCATACGACAGATTGCTGGGGCTACCTGAGCGAGCATGTCGTGCTCTTGCCAAAGCTGCTCAAAAAAGCCGGCTACCAAACCGGAATCGTAGGCAAATGGCACCTGGGCCTCGCCTCCCCCAACAAGCCGAACGAACGAGGTTTCGACCATTTCCACGGCTTCCTCGGCGACATGATGGATGATTACTACACCCATCGCCGATTCGGCAACAACTACATGCGACTCAATGAAAACCAAATCGACCCCGAAGGACACGCCACCGACCTGTTCAGCCAATGGTCAGGCGATTATATCCGCAGCCGGGCCGATTCCAGCCAGCCGTTCTTCCTATATCTTGCCTACAACGCCCCGCACACACCGATCCAACCGCCCGAGGACTGGCTCAAACGTGTGAAGGATCGCGAAAAAGACATCACCGACCGACGCGCAAAGCTCGTCGCCCTCATCGAGCACCTCGACCATGGCGTCGGCCAGATCGTCAGTGTCCTCAAGCAAACAAGCCTCAGTGATAACACGCTGGTGATTTTCACTTCCGACAACGGAGGCCAACTCGGCATCGGCGCCAACAACGGACCCTTGCGAGCCGGAAAGCAGGACATGTACGAAGGAGGCATCAAAGAACCATTCTGCGCCGTCTGGCCAGGCAAAATCAAAGCGGGCTCGCACAGCGACCGCGTCGCGCTTACGATGGACCTGTTTGCAACAATGTGTGACGCCGCCAGCGCTAAAATCGACCATACCATCGATGGGCGAACCATCCTGCCCACCCTGCTGGGCCAATCCCAGCCCGATGAAGATCGCTACCTGTTCTGGGTTCGCCGCGAGGGCAATCGCTACGGCGGCAGGGCCTACTACGCCGCCAGATATGGCGACTTCAAGCTCCTACAAAACTCGCCCTTCGAGCCGATGCAACTGTTCAACCTAAAAGACGATCCCGCCGAGCAGAAACCGCTACCGAACAACCATCCAATGTACAAAAAGCTCTTCGCCGCCCTGCGCAATCACATGATTGAAGCCGGCGCAGTACCCTGGGCAAAGTATCCCGTCGATATAAACAAGAAGTTCACGCACTGACGAAACGCAAAGATGAGTTCCCGTAAGCATAAATTTTGAGGATGACGATGGCGCAAAGATATGCAAACGACAACGCCGAGTCAATTATAGATAAACATCGCCGCTACGCGATAGAACCCTATCGGGCCATCCTCGAAGAACTGCTCGGCCACGTCGGCTGTCTCGAAACCCTGAACAGTAAAACGATACTCGAACTCGGCCCGGGCAACCGCGTCAACCTGATACGATTTCTCGCCGAACAGATTGGCGCTGATATTAGAGGCGCAGGCCGAACGCCGTTGTGGCCCTGGACACCGCACCGCGAGTTCATCAAGCGGCATATCGAGAACACGCTTCTGCTCGGCTACCTTTCCAAGCTTGAATCGCAATCTATCGACCTTATCTACTCGCGCCACGTCATGGAGCAACACAGCATCCACGCCGGCATCCTCCTGACCAGCCGTACATATTGGCGATACATCCGTGAGAACAGCTTCACCGACCAGGGCCCCGACTATCCATCATCAACCGCTAACATACAAGCCATCTTCAAACAATGCTATAGAATCCTAAAGCCGGGCGGCATCATCATCTCTCAGATCGGCCGCCGCAGGTTCTCAGCCCTCGACCGCCCTTTTCTCGACCAACTACATCCCCAGAAAATCGTCGAGCGCCCCATCGGTCGTATGTCCTGCATCATCACCGTTATTAAATAGCTATCCTCTACCCTTTTAAGAAACACCTAAGGCAAAATATTTATACTCTTTTTTACAAAAAGATTCTTTTGTATAAAAGGATGTCATGCTCTATAATATTCCCCCAGACGCAGCGCGGAATTGAAAAATGCACCAGAGATAGAGGCAGTCACGATAAAAGCGTCTGCGGCTAAAGAGTATTTGAGGAAAACGCACTCTAAGCAATTTAATGAGGGAGGACACGAAAATGAGAGGAAAAGTCTGCACGCTCGCCCTTGCAGCAGCAATCACAATCTGTCTTGGCGCTTTTACACAGGCGACCCAATTCCAGGAACCAAATAATACCATTGCCGAAGAATCCGCCTCCGAAATAATATACCACGGCCAGGTAATCGATGGCCTCACGGGCGAGCCATTGGATGGCGCCTTTATTCTCGCTCCAGGCGTGCTTCGCCCGAATCTGGGATTTATAACCGAACAGCAGTGGGCCGCTCTTAGGCGGCTGCCCCCGAATCCACCGATCGACAGCCCAGCCATAGACTGCATACGCAAACCTTGCAAATCCAAAGCAATCACCCGCACCGCAAAGGATGGCCAGTTCACATTAACACTCCCAGGCGATTTCTGGAATAGAAATTTCTACGGAATGGACACAAGCCGCCTGCCTAAAAACGCACTTAAAGGCAATCCCAGCTTCCTCGTATTCGACCAGCACTATTTACCCTTTTATGTAAGCCACGGCAATATTCAGCCATCTATTGATGGCCGTATGGAAATAGTAATTATAAAGCTTTCTCCATGCGCTACAGTTATTTTCGAGCCTCAAATCAACGAGCCGAAAATGAAATTATCCGCCCATTGGTGCGTCGAAAAAGATTCTCCATTTACGCGCAGCTTCCCCCACTATCGAAACTGGGCCTCGTTTTTGCTTCCTCCGATTACCATTGGCGGTCAAAACGGTTTGCAACATATCCAAATCCCTGCCAATGTGGATTCAGGGATATTCATTACAAGAAACATTTCCAATAAAAACAAGTGCCCCATCAAGTTAGGCCCCTTCAAAGCAGAGCAAGGCCAGAGTATCGATCTTGGAAAAATCTATTTCGATTCCGAAATCAACGTCTACGTACAAGTCACCGACGTTCAGGGCAATCCAGTAGAAAACATCAGGGTCGTCAATAACGCTTTGGATTGCGAGTCCGGAGCATTGGATTCGGCCCTGACCAACGAAGACGGATTCGCGCAATTCACTATCCCCGCCAACTATTGGGGAACATTCACTGCAATATGTAAAAACCAAAAAGGAAAAACGCTAAAACACCCCGTCGCATACGAAACAACCGGAAAGCTCGACGCCAATAAAACATTCGCAATCGAGCTACCTGATGAAACGATTCAGGCCATGGCCGACGCACAACTTCACGAACTCTTCACTCAAAAAAAGGAAAACACAAAAGAACTGGCGAAGAAAGTGTTGGATGACAAAGAAATAGCTGTTCGCGTATATAACAACTGGCGAAACGACAAAAGAAGCTACGAGCTGGTAAATGTCGAAGTCGCCGGCCTTTCAATCAACAAACAGCATCTTTACGAACAAATGCCCGAAATCGACCGGTTCGCCGTAATCATCGTAACGCCTCATGAGCAGCAGGATCAGGCTGTTCTTACATTACTTGGCAATCGTGTCCTCGCAGGTTTATACTCCGACAAGCAGCCTATGTCCCTCTGGCCCGAAAAGCTCAAGGAGCAAACCGATGAGAAATGGAAGATAACCGATATCCTGGGCAATTCTCTATCCAACGCGGAAATAGAAATAGCACTGGAATATAACGTATCATCCCCAAGCCTTCCAAGAGTGGGCCGGATATATTTAATGAACGTGATAACCGATCAGGATGGCCTGTTGCCTAAAATTGGCGCACCATCTACCGGATGGAACTTGGCCCTCATAATGAAAAATCCCAAAGGGGGCAGAGTTTATTTAGCTAAGGAATCGGAAGATTTATATATAGCGCCACTCCTGCAACAGCCAACAACAAAGCCGGTTGGCCTGTCGGGATTCGTTGTCGATGACAAAAGTCTACCTGTCGAAAATGTTATTATAAGAAGCAGCGCAATCAAAGGGCCAGGCGGTGAAAGCCTCGGCACATTCCCCAAAACCGGACATAAGGCCATAACCAACGAACAGGGCAAATTTGCTCTGGCCATGATGACCAAAAAAGGCACATTCCCTCCGCCTGATTCATATTACTCGATAGCTATCGATCCGCCCGATGTCCCTGGCTCCTATTATAGGTATGGCTATATCCCCATAGACAAAACATGCACCATATCAATGAAAGACTTCCCTGCCTACTTCCATACCTTCGCATTCGAAACAAAGCAAGGGCTGGTAACGGATGAAGAAACGCTCGAGAAAATCTGCATCGAGATACAACGCAACGACACCCGTAAAGTGCTTGTAAGCTACCATGATTTTAAAGAAGGGATTAAACTGCCCCCTGGCACATACAAGGCCTCGATAAGAGAAAGACGCCCCTATTACTTCCAACTAATGCAAGTGACATCCAACAGCCCCGAACAGCTTGTCTTCCAAATGCAACAAGAACAGCTATACCAGGGCCGGGTTGTCCACGCCCTGACAGGCAAGCCGATTCCCTTCGCCCTCGTTATGGCGGGCAGCTACAGAGCAAACGTCCCAAACTTTAATTCCCGCGATCAGGTTGACGCTTCAATCATTACGCCGCAGCAGTGGCAAGACATCCGCGAACTCCCGGCCGAGATTACCGCCGCTCACCCAACACTGGACCCATTTCGCAAATTCTGTAGACCAGCCAAAATCGTTCGAGCGGATAGTGAGGGCCGATTCTCCTTCATCGTTAAACCTGATTCAGGATTCTATGAATACTGGGCACTGGAAGAAAACTTCCTTCCCTGTATTTATCCGATGACTACGGCGATAGCCTATAAAGATAATCAAACCACCCCGGCTGATTCAAATACCGTAAAGCTGCCTACATTGCAATTGGTCCCTGCCGCGAAAATTTCCCTCGAACCTTACGTCGAAGGGCTAAGCGAGCCTATGTCGTTATGCATTCGCCTTAACGTTAGCCATCGCCCATGCCCCCAAGCAATAAAAAATCTCAAACGAACATGGGAGAAATTCTCTCGCGATATCCAGGCGAACAAACCCTGTGATTTCCTGGTACCAGCCGGAACCCAGTCGATGTTGGAGCTTCTACCCAATGGCAACCCCAAAAACGTCCCCTATAGACCAGTGATCACAATGCTTGATATCCCGCCTCTAACACAGGGCCAGAACCTCGATCTGGGCAGACAGCCCCTGGGCCCCAAACCCGAGGGCATCGTCATTTACCTCAAAGTGGTGGACACGTTAAACAGGCCCGTCCCGAATCTCGGAGTTTGGTGCGATCCTCACCATAAATATTTCCTGGGCCGCATTAAATCCTCCGACAAAAATGGCCTAATCGAATTTACAGTCCCGAATCAGTGCAAGGGAACATTCGTCGTAACCACAAACAAGGCAGTAGACGAACCGGACATAAGGCAAACCATGAGCTTCGAAATCATAGACCAGAGCGACCAGGGCGCGCAATTCGTAATGCGGCTATCCAACAAAATGTACAACCTGCTCTTTAGATAATAAGACAACCTTCGCTCGATGAAAGGGGACGAAGAAAATGAAAAATATAATCCTATACACGACACTGCTCGTTACTATTCTCATCAGCACCATATCCCCCAAACCAGCCCACGCATCATCACGCCCCAGCCGCCAACAGCTCGCAACAGAACAACAGGCCGAGCAAAGCATTGCTCAGGATATGTTTGTAAAGATCCGTGTATACTTGGATTGGGTCAATAAACCCAGAGAATAT
>CAZYMD010000181.1:0-10104 GCA_964649005.1 uncultured Pirellulales bacterium | reverse complement strand
TAATGATGGGGAGGTTCACATCGTCTGCAGGTCGAACGTATGCAGAAAAGGCGTCAATATAAGCACCAGCCGCATTTTCAGCGTCATCGGGCAGGCTGGTATACTCGGCCAGCTCGGCGAAGCTGGTAGGCTGTCCTGCTTCTCGCAATGCAGCCAATCGCTTTTCGACGCCGTCAGTGTGAAATACAAAACAAAGACCCAGCACAACAACAAATACGGCGGCAATCGCAAGAACTACATACCAGAGCTTGTATGAATGTCGCTTAGCCGCTCTGTTCCCGTCATCATCCATGCGACTTCTCCGCTTAGCGTGTTACGATAAAAGGGAAATCGTAAGGCTCGCCGGACTTCTTCCTGTCCTTCTCTTTGCCACCGTTATCTTTGCGGTCTTCTCCAATGCTGTAGAGCACGTATCCGGGCTCCGTGCGTTTGTAGCGAAGCGGTTTGTCGTCATAGGGATCGATCGGCACCTTCTCCAAATACTGCGGCACAAGCTGCTCCAACCGCTCGGGCAAATCTCCTTTTGCCAGTCGATATCGCTCAATCGCCAGCGCCGTTTGGGCCAAATCCAGATTCGATCTGACGCGCAGGTCCAACTCGCCGATACGGTTCATCGCGGGCGCCAACATCTTAATTATAATATGCAGAAAAGACAGGTTCTGCATTTCTTTCTCGATTTCGAGAAATCGTGTAATTCGCTGCGTACCCGGCAGCTTCGCGGCCTCGATGCTATCGGCCATGTAGTCCAGGGTATCGATAAGGCCGGTCTTGCCGATGAGCGGAATCTTAAGCAGTGCAATCCGGCCCTGCATTCCAGAGAGCATCGAAGGATTCCTGAAACTCTCGATCATGAAGCACTGTTCTGTCACCAGCACCTCGCTCAGATCGAGAGTCTTTCTGGTCTTCGAGAACATTTCGTCTAATTGTCTTAACTGTTGGTCAGACAATGATGTTACACATAAGGTCCGTTCCAATCCGGAAATTGGTACTGCTATAGTAGCGATTCGCACTAAATAACCGATCAACATCGGCTCGCGGACAAGCGAATCGCTGAGCCTCAATCCGTCTTTGATATAGCCAATGGCGGCGTCGGTATCGCCTTTGTCACTATAGAAGATCGCAGCCAATTTAAGAAACATCGCACATTTTCTCATCTCACTCAAATGAGGCGCTGCTGCTGCAGAATAGTCCCACTCATATCTACAGTGCTCTATCCCCCCCGCTTCTCGGAGAAGTTCGAGGCACTTTTTATTGTCCTCCAAACACTTCGAAATAGCTTCAACCATTGGCTCTGTAAGTGGCTGTCCTCTTCCGGGCAATTGTGCTTTGCCGATAACGGGAGTGTTCGCTTCGTCGACTGGCGGGAAGTATGTGTAAAAGGCTTCGAGGTAAGTGTCAGCGGCATTCTCGGCGCCCTCGGGCAGTTTGGTGTACTCGGCAAGCTCAGCGAAATTAGTCGGCTGCCCCGCCGCACGCAACCTGGCCAGGCGCCTCTTGATGCCATTCGCACGTAACACAAAGAAAAAGCCCAAAGCAATCGCCAACGCCAGCACAATCGCAAGCAGTACATACCAACCCTTGTGTAATGGTCGTCGGCTTCGTTTTACTACAACATCGTCCATGTCGGATTCCTCTCTAACTGTTTTTGAATCGCGTCTTTCGGCGGTCTTTTTGCTGCTTCGGCCAACAATACACCCGTCGCCTTCGTCATTCAAATCCTTTTTCCGATCTCTACGCCTTGAACGCCATCCGCACAGACCTCCGCATCCCTATCTTTACTTTCCAGCGAGCTATCCATCCACATGCTTAAGAAATGTGGCCCCGATCAGCTATTGCCCTTGTCTGTACGTGAACCTTCATACAGTTGTTTTCGGCACGAATACATCAGAAACGGATCGTATCGCAAAGCTGTCGGTCATACCAGCAATGAAATCCAAAATGATGAGTTCGTCCGGATCATTCGCACAATACACATCTTTCATATCTCTGATGACGAAGTCTCGAAGGACTCCATATACTATCGGATTGGATTTGAATTCGGTCTGATATCTTACATCTCGGAATTGTCGAAACCTCTCTGTATTTCCCAGTTGGGCAAGCAAATCATCAAACAGATATCTGAGCGTTTTCCCTGCCTGCTCCTTGTACCCTTCAGCCTGTGCGCTATGGTATATATGCTTACTATTGAATTGAATCAATTCATGAAGCAAGTCGCCCAACTGATGAGAAATGGCAATGTAGTCCTTCTGATGACTACACTTGACCATATCTTCAATGAAAGTCCCTATAATCTTACCGTTCGTTGTTCCCAACTGTTCCAAAAACTTGGGAGGGACATTTTCTTCTTTTATGATTCTGGCCTCAATTGCGTCCTCAATATCTTTACCTGCATAAGCAATTTTATCAATCAATCGAACAATACACCCCTCCAGTGTGGCAGGATTTCCGGCGTCCTCACGTGTTTTGATACCTTCGAGATTTTTTCCTTTGTCGGCAGGCACAAGCTTACATGACTTAAAGTCTTCCCCACAGTGAGATACAATTCCATCACGAACTTCCCATGTTAGATTAAGACCAGGCATTTCTCTATCGCGTTTGGCAATATAATCGACAACCCGAAGGCCATAGACTTCGTGAGAAAAAGAAGGCATAACTGCCTTAAGAGAATCATGCTTATTAATAATTTCCGTAAGGAATCTCTCTCCCTGATGGCCAAAAGGAGCATGGCCTATATCGTGCGCAAGGCCAATCGCTTCAGCGAGGTCTTCATTGAGCCGTAAACAACGAGCCACAGTGCGCGCCGCTGAGGCTACAAACCTGACATGATCCATTCTCGTAGTGACATGATCATTTTGCGGAAAGTAAAATACCTGAGTTTTGTGTCTTAACCGACGGAATGATTGGGAATAGATGATTCTGTGGACATCCCGTTGGAAATCCGTACGGAAGTTATCCGATTTCTGAGGCTTGCGCCTGCCTCTACTTGCTATTGTTGCATATTTGCTGGGGAACAATTCCTTTTCGGATCTTTTGAATTTTGACATGATCTCTCCCTGAAAAGACTTAGAAGCAGGTCCGCTATATCACTCTCCGATCTTTGGCCTGATAAATATGTGCTTATTTCCTTACCGTTCTGTGTGGCAACTTCAAAACGTGGATCACATGAAAGCGCAGCTTCTTTTATTGCATCTGAGAATTTTACCGTAAACGCAGACGGTATATTTTCGTATTCTGTTACGTATTCAAAATCTGACAACCCCAAAACCAATGGATTACAACTACCTTCCACGAGAGATCTATCATCACTTTTATAAATTACTATGACTCTATTATGAGCCCAAGCAATACCCGCCTCGACCATGGCTCCCTCATCTGGAACCCGCCCATTCATGTTCAGAAGCAATCCGTGGCTATTCATTACCTGGAAAACATCCAAACAGAAAATAGCATGATTAAGGACATTTCTGGCGTTATCAACAGATACGTTCCGTTGCACAAGAGCCGGTAACAGCCTAGCGAATTCCAGTCCGTCTCTTTGAGGAAGAAATACCGAATATCCCGATTCCTCAATTACATTGGCTATCTGCAACATTTCTTCCCGTTCTTTTGGATTAAACAATGGGCCCGCACAATAAATTTTGAATGAACGCGTACTCACTAGTTCTCCTGGGAATCCAAATATTGAGCAACAAAACCACAACAACACAGTCAATAACCATGATTAGAAAATATGACAAATAAGTCAAGATAATTTCTACACCTCAATTAAAAGCATCACGAGGAATTTCCTGTTGCATTTAGCCTGTAAATGAGCACAATACGCCTTCAAGCGGTCAATCAATGGGCCGAATCCTTTAATATTCAAAACTCAACAAGGAGAAGTAAAGAAAATGGCACAAGCAGATATCGGCCTCATAGGACTCGCGGTCATGGGCGAAAATCTCATCCTCAACGCCGAGAGCAAGGGCTTCACCGTAGCCTGCTTCAATCGTACCGTATCGAAGGTTGACACTTTTATCAACGGCCGCGCCAAAGGCAAGAACATCATCGGCTGCCACTCGATCGAGGAACTCGTTGCGAGCCTTAGCAAACCTCGCAAGATAATGCTCATGGTCAAGGCTGGCGCTGCGGTCGATGCATTCATAGAGAAACTGCTGCCGCATCTGGAAGACGGTGACATCATCATCGACGGCGGCAACTCACACTTTCCCGACACGATCCGCCGAACCGAGTACGTCGAGAGCAAGGGCAAGCTCTATATAGGCACGGGAGTATCGGGCGGGGAAGAAGGCGCTCTGCGCGGTCCATCGATGATGCCTGGCGGCTCGCCGGCAGCGTGGCCACACGTTAAGTCAATCTTCCAGAGCATCTGCGCCAAGACGGACGAAGGCGAACCGTGCTGTGAATGGGTTGGCGAAAACGGCGCGGGCCACTTCGTGAAGATGGTTCACAATGGTATTGAGTATGGTGACATGCAGATGATCTGCGAAGTTTACCAGATGATGAAGGAAGGCCTCGGACTCTCCAACGAACAAATGCACGAGGTTTTCGTCGATTGGAACAAGGGAGAACTCGATTCCTACCTTATCGAGATTACTCGTGACATCCTCGCTTACAAGGACGACGATGGCAACGCTGTTATTGATCTGATCCTGGACACCGCAGGCCAGAAAGGCACAGGTAAATGGACCGCGATAGCAGCTCTGGACTCGGGCCAGCCTCTTACGCTCATCGGCGAGGCCGTCTTCGCTCGCTGCCTGTCGGCACTCAAAGAAGAGCGTGTCAAGGCCGCCAAGGTTCTTCGGGGTCCAAAGGCCAAGTTCCGTGGTGATCCGGCGAAGCTCATCAACGATCTTCGCCAGGCCCTCTACGCCTCGAAGATTATCAGCTATACACAAGGTTACCAGCTCATGCGCGCCGCAGCGGCAGAGCATAAGTGGAACCTCAACTATGGCGGTATCGCCCTGATGTGGCGCGGCGGCTGTATCATTCGCTCGGCCTTTCTCGGAAAGATCAAGCAGGCTTACGACAAGAAGCCGAAGTTAGAGAACCTGCTTCTCGACCCGTTCTTCAAGAGCGCCGTTCGAAAGGCCCAGCCATCCTGGCGCCGCGTCGTCACAGCAGCGGTTAAAATGGGCATCCCGATGCCTGCAATCAGCACGGCTTTAGCGTTCTACGATGGCTACCGTCACGAACGCCTGCCCGCCAACCTGCTCCAGGCTCAGCGGGACTACTTCGGCGCTCATACATACGAACGTGTCGATAAGCCACGAGGTGAGTTCTTCCATACGAACTGGACGGGCCGGGGTGGTGATACTGCGGCATCGACCTATATCGCTTGACGGCAGGAACCGGATCGATGCGAGACAGCTTTCGGATGAAGTCCGTTCAGACGCCGATCATACCTGTGGTCGGCGAGTTGATCCGCAGCAATCCAGGCACGATCTCGCTTGGCCAGGGCGTGGCGTATTACGGCCCGCCAAGGGAGGCGACTGATGCTATCGCCGATTTCCTGAGCGACGAGCAGAACCACAAGTACAAGCTCGTTCAGGGAATCGGCGAACTGCTCGATGCGATTAATGTTAAGCTTACAGCGGAAAATGGCATCGCTCTCGATAGCAGCAGAATCGTGGTCACTGCCGGGGCAAATATGGGCTTTGTCAACGCTGTGTTGGCAATTACCGATCCGGGCGACGAGATCATTCTGAACCTGCCCTACTACTTCAATCACAAGATGGCAATCGTAATCGCCGACTGCAAGGCGGTCTGTATTCCCACCGACGACGACTACCAATTGCAGCCTGAAAAGATAGAAGCCGCTATAACCGACCGGACACGCGCGGTTGTCACTATATCGCCCAACAATCCTACCGGTGCGGTCTACGCCGAATCCGACTTGCGCCGCGTCAATCAGACATGTAAAGAGCATGGCATCTACCATATAAGTGATGAGGCTTACGAATACTTCACCTACGATGACGCGCAACATTTCTCGCCGGGCTCAATCGAAGGCGCCGCCAATCACACGATTTCGCTGTTCTCTCTCTCAAAGGCTTACGGCTTCGCAAGCTGGCGCATCGGATGGATGGTGATTCCGGAGCATTTATTCGAGCCTGTTCGCAAAATTCAGGACACGAATCTGATATGTCCCCCTGTTGTCTCACAATACGCCGCAGTCGGGGCTATGCAGGCGGGCCGCGGGTACTGTATGGACAAGCTCGGCCAGACTATCGAAATCCGGAGGATGTTTCTTGATGAACTGGCGAAGATTGCCGACCTCGTTACTGTACCTCGCGCAGACGGGGCATTTTATTTTCTTCTTCGCATCAATGGAAATTACGATCCGATGGAGCTTTGTCAAACGCTGATCGAACAGCACAAAGTCGCGGTCATTCCAGGTATGACATTCGGCGTTACCGACAGATGCTATCTTCGTGTGGCATACGGCGCTCTTGACAAGTCCACCGCTGAAGAGGGAATCGCACGTCTTATTCGTGGCTTGAAAGAGACGTTGTCAAAATAACATAATACATCCTGGATTCCCGCCTTCGCGGGAATGACAGTTAGGGTTTACGGGAACAACAATAAGGACAAGAATAAGGTTTTGTTTGAGTCTGTAAGGTATTTGTATTAGCTGCTACTTCGACGACGCGCCAATGAGCTTTTGTTTCGTGCCTTTGATCGTGTTGAAGATATCCTCCTTCATGGCCTGCTGGTCTATCTGTCGGAGCACGCGAACTGAAGTCTTCTCATCGGTCTTAGTCCAGCGGTAGCCCTGTTCTGGCCCGGCTACGGTGACGTATTCGGTTTGCTTTATCCAGTTCAGATCCAGACGCAGGCTGATGATGGCAGAGAGGCAGGATGGATCATACAGGGCTTTGTTAGCGGAGGGCATAATCCCAAACAGGTATTTTCCAAGAGAATTGTCGGGGTAGCAGCGAGACTCAGTACGCTTGTCGATTTGCACCCTGGCTCCGACAGGGGCGGGCATTATCCATGTCTCGATGCCGCTCTTCGCGACCACGAACATCGACCAGGGATCGTTGTTTCCGTTGAACTCGTTGATTATCTCGTTATTGGAACCGCCCAGCCACATGATTCGGACTCTGTCTTTGAGTTCGAGCCCTTCAAAGCGGGCATGAAGTATCGCTGAAGCGGTATTCGTTCCAGGTCCTACGGGCACGATCCAGACGGGATTGCCGGGCGATGCGCCTCTAGCGGCTGCGAGAATTGCCTCGCTTGCTTCGCTCACGACTGGGACGGTGTCAAACCATTGTCGCGAGTCGGGTATTTCGAGGCGCTGGTCGGCGCCGCGGAAGACAAAAGGCACGCGATCTTCGGGCAGGCTGCTTTGGCCTGCCAACTCGATAATGTGAAGAATCTCAGCGTAGTTGATCGGCTCCTGACCACCGCCATGGTGGATGCTGTTGACGCCAAGGATATCGAGTTCGCTGAACAAGCCATACGACAAATAGTGCTGATCGTCCTGCTCATTCTTCTGGTCGGTATCGAGAACGACCTGGGGAATGTGCAGCGACTTAGTTGTGTGTGCGCGGATGATTGCGAGACACTGGTCTTCGTATTTGCCATCATTCACGGATAGGCTGACTTTGTATATGCCTGGTTTTGTGAAAACGTAATTTACGGTTTTACCTTTTGCGGTTGAGCCATCTCCAAAATCCCAATCGAATTTGGTTATCTTCCCAATCGAAGTATCCGCTGAGAGCGATATCGGCTGGCCCACCATGACAGGGATTTTCAGGGGTGTGATGCGCGCCTCTACAGGAGGGGCAACCTGAATTGTGCCTTGCAGGCGCGAGGTGTGTTTATCATCAGAGAATGTGAGTTTGATGTTGTATGTGCCAGGCTTTTTATAGGTATGGTTTGTTGTCTTGCCTGTCGCGTTAGAACCGTCGCCAAAATCCCATCTCCATCTCTTTATATCACCCATAAGGGGGATAGCCTGTAATTTGGCTTGCTCGCCCGCTCGAACGGGCATTTTGGGCAAATCCAGCTCTGCGTCGATAGGCAGGCAGTGGGCGACAATCCATGAGATGCCCTCTTCGCCTCGCAGGTGGATGCTCTTGACGGAGGTTTTGTCGTCTTTGCTGAACAGGCTGACGCGAATTGCATCGAAAACAAGCGGCTTGGCGTCCGGGCCACCCCATAGGTATTTACCGGTGTTGTACCAGCCGCCAATGCCGCTTGCATGAGTTTTCCAATTTCCTTCACTTCGCAATTCGATTTTCCAGGCGGTGTCGGGCTGCGACTGATTGGGATAGACAGCGCTTAGGATTATCAGGTTAGCCTCGACATGCTTTGGCCACTGCGCCATCCACCAGGCGGGTTTGTCCTCGGACAGAACGCCAAGGTCCTGACCGAAGCCTACGCCGTACTCGTGCCATTGAGAAGCCTTGATGAAACTATGTTTGGCGATGTCGTAGACCATGTGGTCAGGCTGGCCGCGTAAGCCTTTACCATAAGATTCGAAATTGCTCGAAATTTTTGCGCTGCTCAACAGATTGACTGCTGAAGCTGGTATTCGAACTTCTGCACCGAAAGCTACGGAGCAAATTAATATCAACACAATAAGGCACAAGAAAGATGATGCTTTATTGCTCATATATTATCTCCTCAGGCAGACGACGCAAAAGCACTTAACCACAGCCATATATATTATATGTCATGACAATTCATGCTCGGGCGTTCTCTAAGCGAGCGACTTCTTGCAGAACTCGACGCATTTAGTGACTTCCTTAATCGCATCGGAGTCTTTGGGGACCCTGTATTCGAGTTCAATGTCGGCCGGGAAGGCAAGCTTGTTTCGCTTCATGTACTGCAGCACCAATGCGACGGGGGTGTCGCCCTGGCCTAGCGGCATATTGGGCCCGTTGTTGACCTTGCGGTCTTTGATGTGCAGGCTGATGATGCGGTTTTTGAATTTCTCGATAAGCGGTAAGGGTGAGTGGTTTGTACCGGCGACATAGTGACCGATGTCGAGATTGATGCCAAGATAGTTACCGTAGGTGAGGATCTTGCCATCGTAGGTATCGGGCTTGAGTTGCGTATGGTTGTGGAAACCAATCCAGACGCCATGCTTGTCGGCGATGGGGCCGAGCCTTTGGGCGGCTTCTTCGGAGAGTTCTCGCGTGATGCCCATTGCGCCTACGGCTTTAGCGGCATTGAAGTAGTATTCGATCTGCTCGTCGGACATTCTGCCATCACCGATATTGCCAAACTTGATGATGTGAATGTTAACGCCGGCGTCGTTGTACATCTTTCGCAGCGCCTTGAATCCGTCCATCGAAGGGAACTTCTCGGAGCTGCCGGACTTTGCCTTTGCAAATGCCTCTGCCGGTCCGCCCATGAGTTCGATGGAGCTGATGCCGCATTTGGTGACGTGTTCGAGGATATCTTCGGCGCTGCCTGGCAGCGAACGGTAGCTGTAGGTAATCGCACCGATTTGTACGCCGTTGAACTTGGAGTTGGGCTTTGGCATCACTTCGGCCTGTGCCATCCGTGTAATGAACGGAGTTGCGGCCAGGGCCGCCGCGGCACCGATAAATTCGCGTCGGTTGATTTGTTGCTTCTGTCTTTCCTGTCCATTCATTGACGTTTCCTTTCGATAACAAGTTTTAGTCGCATAACTCGATCGGAATTCTGAACTGTATAATATTACCCGATATCGACCATCATCGCAAAATCATTGTAGCCAGCGATTATATCAGAAAATCGTTGTGATTTTTAAAATAATATGCCAAACTTCACTTTTATAAAATGTTCAGGTATATTCTAAAGCCATGTACTTACGATATAGATGGAATTCTTCTTTGGTGCAGGCAAGAACATAAAAGATGAAAATGCGAAGGCGAGAATTTATTACAGGGGCATTGGCGATTGCGGGATTGAGAACGAGCAGTACAGTAGCAAAGGAGCAGGATATGGACAATACAGACGACAGGCAATTCCAGATGCATCCGATTGGCAAGGTTAAGCAGCATGATGATTATGCTGAACTGCAGATATACGATAAATACACAGATGCGGTGCTGGGGCTTGATGGCTTCTCACACGCGTTTGTGATGTACTGGTTCGATAAGAACG
>CAZYMD010000180.1:0-10121 GCA_964649005.1 uncultured Pirellulales bacterium | reverse complement strand
GGTCTACGAATGAGGATGGCGAGTTTTGTTTCGATGGTGTCCCTGCTGGAAGACAATATTTGGAAGTATCCATCCCTGAAAATGAAGAACTGCAATTGGCCGGCCAGTCGATTAAAATGAAAGTGGAGGAAGGGAAAGATATTGAAGATTTTGTTTTTAAGCTGGCCAAAGGCGGGGTGATAGAGATCGTTACGCGAGACGCAGAGACGCAGAAGGGTGTTGGTGGTGTTCATATATATATCTATCAAACCAGTGAGACAGGAGGGCCAAATTTCTATCAATGGTTTAAGACTGGAGAGGATGGGGTTCTGAGAATCGGGGCGCCCACAGGTCAGTGCGGCTATAGTGTGAATTGCTGGGGTAAGGGATATACACACAAAACGACCGAGCAGAAGATTACCGTTAACGAGGGGGAAGTTTCGAATTTGGAGGTATTGCTGGATCGTTACGAAAATGTTTCTGGAGTGGTGCTTGATGAGTCAGGGAAACCTGCTGCAAATGCAATAGTTCAGGGCCACCCGTTAGGAGGGCAAGTCATTGCAGATGGTGATGGGAAGTTTAGCTTGAGCTTCGAAGATGATGAAGAGGAGTTTCATGTTTTTGCGAGGGATACAGAGAAAAATCTGGTCGGAATTACAAAGGTTACGAACAGGCAGGAGCCTGTGACAATTCATCTTGAACCTGCATTTGCTCTTTTGGGGAAAATATTAGAGCCTGATGGCAAAGGTATTCCCGCCGCACAAGTGGCGCTAACCGTGAATTACCCAGGATCGTTTTCGACTTTCGGGGGGCAGTTGCTTAGCGATAAAGACGGGCGATTTGAGATCAGGGCCGTGCCTTTGCCTAAGGGATTTAGTTATCGTATATCAGTGGATGCGCTTGGGTATGGGGGAGTTAATTACAAAAGAATCGGATTCGATGGCGAACCTGGGACTACTGTGGAAATTGATCCTATTACGCTCAAGCGGGCGGATCAGTCAATATCGGGGATTCTCGTCGATGCTGAGGGCAAGCCGGCAGGTGGTTTGCCTATATTTCTACATGGATTGTCCAGCAGCGTTCAAACGGACCGAACTACTACAAGCGATGCCAATGGATGCTTTACTATCACGAGGATATGCGGGGGGCCTGTAAGATTGCAGGCGAGTTTTGAAGGCAGTCCCGGCGGTGGAGGTTTTATGAAGGCGGAAGGAGGAGATACAAACGTCAGGATCGTTTTAGGTAAAAAGTCTGTTCATATGCGATATGCGACATTGGCGGGCAAAGCACTGCCTGACGTGAATGATCTGGGAATAGAACTATCACCTGATGATGCAAAAGATAAGATGATTGTGATGTGTTTCTTCGATATGCAGCAAAGGCCTTCGAGAAATTGCGTTATGCAGTTGGCCAGGCGGGCTGAAGAGTTGAAAGAAAAAGGCGTGGTTATTGTGGCTGTTCAGGCTTCCAAGGTGGAGCAGAATACCCTGGATGAGTGGGTGAAGAGTCGGAGCACTGCTTTTCCTGTAGGGATTATCGAAGGTGATGAGCAGGAAAAACAATTTGCATGGGGAGTCAAATCGCTGCCGTGGCTGATTTTGACGGATCGGGAGCACGTCGTCATAGCGGAAGGTTTTATGATAAGTGAGTTGGATGAAAAGCTTGAATAGGTAAACAGGGAGGCAGAGCAATGAGTAGAGGCATATGGATTCTGGTTTTCTCGATCGTGCTATGGGTTGCGTCGGCGCAGGAACATACGAGTAGATTCATTGCTGAACTGCCTAACGGCAGTGCTGTAGAGTTAGTCGGATTGCGGGATTTTAGTGCTCTCAAGTTGAGTGGCACAGAGGGTAAATATTGGAAATGGTGGAGAGCGGATGGCTCGCTTTTGGATGGTGCGCCGGACGAAACTACGTGGCGTACAAGCACTTCTTATAGTTATTATTTCGTGGTGGACATTAAGGGATGCAAGGATTGTAGCTGTATAGCTGTCGGGCCCTGGGGCAAGGACATCAATCCGAGGCCCGTCAGAGAGCCTAGCCCCGGTTTCGATGACGCGAACGACCTGCGATGGTTTACGCTTCGGTTTAACGCTGAGCAAAAGATTGCTACGATTCGCATCGGGCTGGCGACAGATGACTGGACGGTAGTTCAGGACTGGCCTTTCTGGGAAAATGCTTCGCCTTACCATTCATTTTTCAGCAGTGATGAGGAGGTGATTCTTCGATGTCCCGAGCAGAGAAAAGAGGATGTTGTCGTAGAGGTGACGCACGCTTTCGCAAATGAAGCTACTCGCCTGAGAATACTCGATAAAGATGGTGAGTGGCGTGAATCGAAGAGATATACAGGTGGAGAAGGTGGGGGTCTGATCAGATATATTCACACATTCGATAATTTCAACGTTGAAAATATCGAGCGAATTGAATTTCAGAAGAGGCCCTACTATTACTGGATTGCGTACAAGAATGTTTCTTTGGTGGCTGAACAAAGGACTGCCCCTGAGATTGAAGTCAAACAGAGGCGGGAAGGACTTATTGGCAAAGCTCTGCCTAAACTCGGGCAGGCGAGTATCGATTCGGCTATTGAGAAACTAAAGGGCCAGACAGTTCTTCTGTGCTTTTGGGATGTCGCTCAAAGGCCATCGCGAAACTGTATTCAACGGTTGGCTGGGAGAAGTGAATATTTAGCTCAAAACGGCATTAATCTTATTTTGATTCATGTAGGCTCAGAACAAACGCAGAGCCCCGTTCAGTGGCTTGAGAAGAGCAATATTCACCTGACAACAGAAGCTTACGATGGTGGAGTTGTTAAAGCACGCCTGATCTGCGGCGTTCGCTCTCTGCCCTGGCTGGTTTTGGCGGATAGTAATCACGTTGTATGTATGGAGGGTGTGGGTCTGAACGAACTGAGTCAGATACTAAAGGAGACAAAGGATGGGCCGGATTAGATGCAGAGTTGTTCTTGCAGTTGTTTGTGTGTGCTTCATGGTGATGACCGGCCAGGCGGGTGGGCAGGCCGTTCGCGTTTTGCATTTTCCCAAAAGACGCTCGGTTGGGACTCTGTATGTACAAGATTGTAATGGGGCGGGAGCAAGGAGCAATTTGGAGTGGGAGTATTTTTCTGAGGCTATTGGGGATGTTGTTGTGCCTGCTGGGAGTGTATTGAGGCTGGATTGGAGCAAGGAGAAGGCGGACGATTTGTCGCCTTTATCCAGGCTCAAGCAGGATGACCTTGTGCAGCTTAATTTCGAAGGTGTCGAGTTAGCTGACGATCAACTTGAGAATATAAGCCACCTAAAAGGGCTTCGAGAGCTGGACCTGTCGGAAACAAATATACTTGGCACCGGGCTGAAATATCTGGCCGGGCTCGATTCGATGGAGAATTTGTGGTTGGGAGGGACACAGGTGGGCGACAACGAGCTTGAGTTTCTTGTGGATATATCTGCGCTGAAAGGTCTTGGGCTTAGGGATACACCAACCAATGATGCTGGAATGATTCACATTGGGAAGATCGCATCTCTGGAAGTACTGTCTATAAGTCCCGGCGTAGGCGACGAGGGACTTGAACACCTTAAGGGGCTCACGAAGCTGCGATGGTTGTCAGCGGGGAATCAGGGTATCACTGATAAAGGGCTCTCATATCTTTCCAATATGACACAGATGGAAACTTTGGAGCTTAGAGGCTCGCAGGTTAGTGATAATGGGCTTGTTTATCTAAAGCAGATGAAACAACTCAAGATGCTCTCTTTGTACGGAACGCGTGTTACAGAAAGAGGGTTCACCCATTTGGAGGGACTTGAAAATCTTGAAACTCTCAATGTGTTATATGGCGTAACTGACGTCGGCTTGATACATCTGTCTAAATTGCCTTCGCTTAAGAATATAACCATTGACGGGGAATCGGTGACAGCAAAAGGACTGGGTGTGTTGTCGCAGATGAAGTCATTGGAGCACGTGTACGTTGATAACACAGATAAGATGGATGATATTGTCGGCAGGTTATCGCGCCTGCCTCAGCTTAGAAAGCTGACCTGTGGCAGAGGTCTTACAGATGAGGGACTATTGCAATTGAAGGGTGCAGTAGCTTTGTGTGATCTCGATATTATGACGGCGAACATTACCAGCAGGGGCCTTGGCGCGTTGGCGGAAATGGCGTCGTTGAGGTCGTTGAAACTTGCCAATATGAAGCTTGCCTCGGAAGAAGAGTGGAAGGCTTTAGGGGCTTTTTTGTCTTTAGAGAGTTTGACGCTAAGAGCTATTCGGTCTGAGGTAAGCGATGCTCATATCGCATATCTTGGGAATCTAAGAAGACTCAAGGAGCTTGCTATTGATGCTATCGTTATCAAAGATCGGAGAGCCATGTATTCAATGGATGTTACGGACAAGAGTCTGGGATATATATGCAGCCTGAAATCTCTGGAGTATCTTGAACTTTCCGGAACCAGGTTTACGGACGAAGGTATCCAGAAGTTATCTCAGTTATCGATGTTGAAACAACTGTATCTCAAAGACTACACGGTGACAGAACAGAGCTTCCAGAGTCTGCAGAAAAAACTGCCCGGATTGAGATGTGAGCTATTTTCAGTGAAGGAGGAGTAATATACTTTTCGATTCCGTTGTATAAGCGGCGCCAATACATATAAAAGACGAAACTATCAAGATAAATGAAATGGGTTAAAAGATTAGAATCACTTGATGGAGACTGAAGTCATGAAAAGGCATGTCGTGGAAAACCCGGTAAAGATGACTGTAATTATTCTTCTGTTGGTAGGTATTTCGGCGCGGTCGGCTTTGGCGCTGATGATAGACGGTCGCGTTGTTGATTATAAGGCTCGGTCTGTGGCTGGAGCGGAGGTGGCTGTGTATGAGAAGGTTGGGATTGGTGGATTTGCTCAGGATGCCAAGTTGATCGCTCCTATTGTTAAGACGGATTCGGCTGGGCGGTTCGAAGTCGAGGCTAATGTATCGAGCCAATACGATACTTTTATTGTTGCACGAAAAAGCGGACTGGCTCTGGCCTGGGATGGTCTTAGTTACAGCCACAATTATAAAGGTAAAGGACTTTTTCTGCTCGTGATGGAGCCTGCTTGTTCATTAACAGGCAGACTTGTAGATTGCGATGGCAATCCAGTCGCCAATACTAAAGTTCAGATCATGCCTGTGAATAGTTATCTGGGCAGGCTCAGGCAGCGACCCATGCTGGCTCCGAAAGAGTGGTTCACTACGATTAGCGATTCACAAGGGAAATTTCATTTCGATGGTTTTGCTGCGGATGTTGGAGCTTCTTTTCGGGTTCAGGCTCGCGGCAGCAGCAGCACTCAGGAATTACGCATGCATGAGCAGTCCTCTTGTAGTTACGAGATGTGGAGGCCAGAGATTCGGTTGGAGCTTGTTAAGGAGGTCGATGTCAAAGGAAAGGTGGTGGATGTATACGGCCGGGCGGTTGGCGGGATAGAGTTGATGATCTGTCCAAGTCGTTTGAAGAAGGGGATTACAGGTCTGTATCTGCCTCAGAAGACAACGTCGGACAAGGACGGCGCATTTGTATTCAAGGGTATAACGGAGGGAAAGAGCAGGATAGATATTTTGGCGCCTGAAAAGGGACCTGATCTCTGGTGCGGGAAAAGTGTCGAACTGGATGTAAGGGGAGATAAGGTTGATAAGCAGAATACAGTCCGTGTAGACAAGGGCGGCATTGTTGAAGTAACTGCATTGGATGAGAAGACCAAAGAACCGATAAAAGGGGCTGAAGTTAGTATCTACGGGCAGCAGTGGCACCGTGACAAGCCTGCAATTACAGATGATAAAGGTGTTGCGCGTTTGAGGGCTCCGGCGGGTGAATATACCATCTACGCAGGAGCAGACAAATTCTCCACTCATCAAAGTAAAGAGAAGGTTGAGAGTGGCAGGCCTCTTCGCTTCGAGGCGAAGCTTTCCTTACTGCCGAGATCGTATGGGCGGGTGCTCGATCCGAAGGGCGAGTTCGTAAGCGATGCGGTAGTTTCCATTCATCCTTTTGGCGACCATGTATATACGGACAGTAACGGCAGATTCGATGGGGGATGCGATGAGCGACGTGCGGCAAACGGCGGCTTTGTAGTCGCCAGGGATTCGAAGAGGTCTCTGGCTTCGGCGTTAGCTGTAAAAGACTGGTCGAAGCCAGCAAACATCTATCTTGCTCCGGCGTGGACTCTGATCGGCAAGATCGTCAATCCAAAGGGAGTCGGCATACCCGCGGCCAGAGTATTGCTGTGCCTGCATACGCAGAACAGCCTGAGCAAACTGGGCGTCGAGGTTTTAACCGATTCACAGGGCCGGTTTGAGATGAAGGCGATTCCACCGGTAGGCGATGGATTCACTTACCGGCTTTCGATTGCCGCGGCGGGGTATGGCCCTAAAGAGTATTTGAGGATATCACCGAGCGGGGCGCCAGGTGAGGTCGTGGATATCGGAGCGACCGAGATGCCTTTGGCGAATGAGTCTGTATCAGGAGTTGTAGTGGACGCCAATGGGGCGCCTGTGGTGGGCGCTCCGATCTTTATCAACGGCCTGCCTGGAGTCAGTCAGCCCAAGAAGAGCACTGCAACTGATGAAAAGGGCGAGTTTGCTATCAAGCGTTTGTGTAAAGGGAAAATTCGCATTCAGGCTAACTTTGGCAGCAGCCCCGGCGGAGCGGGATTCATCGAAGCGGAGCTGCCCGCAGATAACCTGAAGATAGTTCTGGGGCAAACTCTCACACACGAACCGGAAAATGCTCTCATTGGAAAGCCTTTGCCTGATCTCAAGGAAGTTGGTTTATCCTCAGTTGAATTAGGCGATGGACCTGTTCTCATGTGCTTTTTCGATATGCAGCAAAGGCCTTCTCGCAATTGTGTAATGCAACTGGCAAAGCAGGCAGAAAAGCTGAAGGAAAAGGGTGCAATCGTTGTGGCTGTCCAAGCATCGAAGATTGATCGCTACGAACTTGATGGCTGGGTGGAGAAGCAGAGCATTTCTTTTCCTGTCGGAATGATGGAAGGTGATGAGATGAAGGTGCGTTTTGCTTGGGGAGTTAAGTCGTTGCCCTGGCTGATTCTGACGGATAAGAATCATATTGTTCGCTTGGAGGGTTTTGCTTTTGGCGAGTTAGACTCGAAAATCGGGGGAATTACAAATACTGAACAGTAGGAAAATAACTATTGCATTGTTGCCTGTTTGTTTGCTGGTCGGATTATCTTTCTCTGTGGGTGTGGATAGTAGCGAACCAAATGCGGCCGATCTTGTGAGGGATGTTCGCAAGTCGGAGATGTGGATGTATGATTTCAATAGCCTGCATATCAAGGTTGAGGGGAAGTGGACAAATACCGAGAAGGGAATTGCAGACAGACGCCGTAGGCTCAAGAAAGAACGTGGTGTTGAGAATCCCGATGTGAGGCGATATCCCGACCTTCTTAAGGACAGGCGGAACAGTCTGGAATTTGCGATAGACCGTAAACGAGTTCGATATCTTTACGAAGATCCGAATCATTACAAGCAGTTGAAGATATGGGACGGCAACGAACTGAAGATTCACGAGAAGTCTTATCGTTTTGAGCAGGAGCATTACGGCCTTGACAATAAGATTCGAGACCGCATGTTCCATGAGCTGTTCGGCAGCAACTACGGCTGGCCCTGGTCGCAGCCGCACAGTTTCTGGTGGGATAAGAAGGATGTCAAGGCAATACTGGGCGTGTACGGCCATTTGGAGGATTTTGAAGTGGTTGGTAAGCAGGTGTATCAGGAGACTCCCTGCTACGTTCTGGAGTATGAATATCCGGGGAGCCAAGCCCGCAGCATGGTTGGCAGATGGTACGTGGGGAGAACGGAGCATTTGCTGTATGGGTTCGAGATACTGCATCATGACAAGGTAGATGCCGAACACTGGATGTTGGAGTATCGCGAGATAGTACCGGGCGGATGGTTCCCGATGAGGACAGGCTGGGCTCGTTACGAGATTCCTGAATCCGGGGAACCTTACCTGAAGACGATCAGTGACAAAAGAGTTACGGAATTTCACCTGAACGAGCCGCTCTCAGAAGAGCTATTTGAAATGGTCATCCAGCCTTATGTCGAGATACAAGATAGTCGATCGGGGAAGCTTCGTGTTTACCAGAAATGGCGGAGTCTTCTGGGCGAAGCGCTTCCTTCATTCGAAGGGATAAATTTACAGAAGCCGGTAGAGAGTGAGAATCTGCTCATCTGTTTTGTCGATCTGGAGCAGAGACCATCAAGACACATGCTGCAGGAGCTTGTAAAGAAATACGAGACGTTGGGGCAAAGTGCGCCACGAGTGCTGTTGATTCAGGTTTCAGATATGACAACGGGAATGTTGAACGGTTGGCGAGAGAAGCTGAAAATCACGTTTGAGATTGCCACTATAACAGGCGATGCAAAGGGCATTTTATTAAAGTGGGGCGCCAGATCACTTCCCTGGTTGATCCTGACAAACAGCCAGGGTGTTGTTGTCACCGAAGGAATTAGCGTTTCTGAGCTTGGTGAGAGGTGATATATGTTTGCAGCGTGTAACAGGTGCATTATTACTATACTGTAAATGCGGCGAAGTCCGGCTGCTCTTTTCGCCAAACAGACTCTTGGCGAGCAGTGCCGCAAACGAGCCGATGCGATAGACAAGATAAGCCGTGCCTGCTGCCAACAGAATATATTTAAGTAGTTCCATCATTATCCTGCCTTTCAATACAGATTCCTTTTTGTTCAATATAGTTGGTGAACAACCATACCTTCTATCTATAGATAAGATACGGTAGCTTGGTGAATAATTGGTTATCAACATGTTAGGATTGTGTTAATTTTGCATTTTTAGAGCGTAGAAGAGGAATCATCGGAGCATTCGTCTTGACATAGGTGAACTTCCCGCGCAAGATTGCCGTAAGAGTAGCATCTGTCATAGCGTGTCGGGCCATTACAAACAGTTATCGGCCGACATTGAGGTTGTGTGTTATTTTGCTATAAAGCACGAAAAAAGTATTCAGCGTTGGAGTCAAACATGGCCAAGTCTGTAATCCTCGTGGTAGATGATGAAGAGGACATACGGGAACTTGTCGAGTTGAATCTTGCGCGTGAAAGCTGTGATGTTCTCACCTGTGAAACAGGGGAGCGGGCAGTGGAAATCGCGCGATCAAAAGTGCCGAGCCTGATCATCCTGGACCTTATGCTGCCCGGCATCGACGGATTGGAAGTCTGCAGAACACTCAAGTCGGACAACAAGACCAGGGGTATTCCTATTATTATGCTAACCGCAAAAGGGGAGGAGATAGACATTGTCACCGGTCTTGAAATTGGAGCCGATGACTACGTGACAAAACCCTTCAGCGGTAAAGTGCTTGTCGCACGGGTTCGCCGGCTACTCCGTCGAATGACCGATCAGGTGGATCAGAAAGGCACGCTGAAGGTTCGCGAGATAGTTATCGACCCGGCTCGCCATGAAGTTCTGGTTGACAACAAAGCAATCGAGTTAACCCTGACCGAGTTCAATATTCTCTACAACCTCGCTCGTCGTCCCGGGCTGGTCCATACACGGTATCAGATAGTCGATGCCCTGCACGGCGGCGACTACGTGGTGACTGACAGGGCCGTTGACGTCCAGATGGTTTCTCTGCGAAAGAAACTGGGTTCGTGCGGCAAATACATAGAAACAGTTCGAGGTGTTGGCTATCGTTTCAAAGAGTGATGTATGCTGAGACGCAGACTGATTTGGCAACTCTATCCCTCCTTTCTTCTTGTCACTATGCTTGTGCTGATTTCCGTGACGGCGTATTGTTCCTATGCCTTCCGTCGTTTCTACAAGGATCAGACGCGCAGCGAGCTAAAGTCCCTTGCTCATTTTGCCGCCGAGCAGATATCTCCTCTTTTTGGTGTTGCGGAATCCAATGATCTTGACAGGTTGTGCGAGAGTCTCGGTCGTGCCGTAGATGGACAGACTCGCGTAACTGTTATCCTTCCGACCGGAAGGGTAATCGCTGATTCTGATGAGAAGCCCGCACTGATGGAGAACCACTCCGATCGGCCGGAGATTATCGCTGCTCTTAAGCAGGATTTCGGTTGGTCGATCCGGTTTAGCTACACACTTGGCAAGAACATGATGTACGTGGCTGTGCCGATCAAGAG
>CAZYMD010000179.1:4289-10429 GCA_964649005.1 uncultured Pirellulales bacterium | reverse complement strand
GGTCCACAAGTCTGGTCTTCAGCCCCGGCCATCGAATCAGGCTTTCCATTTCCTCCAGCAATGCCCCGCGCTTCGAGCCCAATCCGAACACAGGGCAGCACTCAGGCGCAAGCGACCAGACTCAAATCGCTACGAACACAATTTACCTGAACTCGCAATACCCCTCGCACATTCTCCTGCCGGTCGTATCGGCACGGTAATGATTTCAGCCGATAAGTCAATTACGCACGCTACATTGCCAGCTACGACTCAAAACACTGGACGCAGTAATGAGGATAAGTTAAATTGACCGCTTGCTGCAACTGTAAGTAGCCGCCATGTTAAAGCCCCAGGCATATAGGCAAACAGTCACAAATAAGCAAGGCGAACGAAAATTAGATAACCAGACTTCGCGTTTTGGCACACGGCGGAACACCAGCTTGATTATGGAGAAGAAACTGGTACGTAATGTTGGTTACCTTGTCAGTCTGTGTTTATTCGCAGTTGCGATGCTGGTCCTCCATCACGAACTCAAAAACTACCACTCTCGGGACATCGTTGCTGAACTGGGGCTTGTCAGGACGCCGTTTCTCGCACTTGCCGTACTGCTTACCATTCTGGACTACCTCGTATTGACAACATACGACGCTCTGGCACTGCGATATATCAACCATCGACTCGAATATACGAAAATAGCTCTGGCATCTTTCATCGGTCACGTTTTCAGTCATAATATGACTATTGTGGGCGGCAGCACCGCCAGATATCGAATATACTCGGCGCTCGGAGTCTCCGCCAGCCAGGTTGCAAGGCTGGTCCTCTTCTGCACTATGACTTTCTGGCTGGGATTTTTCGCTCTCGTCGGAATTGTTTTTGTGTTCCAGCAGCAGCAGGTACCAGAAGCATTGCACCTCCCAATCTCTTCAGTACTGCCTATTGGTATTGTTTTTCTGATGATCGTTGTCGGCTATTTCGCTGCAATCGTCATCAGGCGCAAACCACTTAATCTGGCGGGATGGGAATTCGAAATTCCACCTCTTAGAATCTCAATCGGTCAAATCATCATTGCATCACTCGACTGGGTTCTGGCATGCGGCGTTCTGTACGCATTGCTTCCCGCCTCTCTCAATCTGACCTACACTGAGTTTCTTGGCATGTTTCTGCTCGCTCAGGCGGCCGGTCTGCTCAGTTATGTCCCGGGTGGGCTGGGTGTATTCGAAACGGTAATACTCCTGTTGCTCTCGGACAAACTCGAAAAATCGACAACTATAAGTTGTCTTGTACTCTACCGCCTTATCTACTACCTGCTTCCTTTTATCGCCGCAACAGTTTTGCTGGCCTTTCACGAGCTGGCCCCGAAAAGAAATCTCTGGAAGCGGCTCGGCGATGCTTTTGGAAAATGGAGTTTCGCGGTTACACCACATGCCCTTGCTGTCGCAGGCTTCATAGCCGGGGCGGTGCTTCTGTTTTCCGGCGCCATGCCCGCCGCCAAAAGTCGAATGACATGGCTGCAGGACGTGCTTCCCCTCGCAACCATCGAACTTTCTCATTTCCTTGGAAGCCTCGTCGGAGCGGCTCTTTTAATACTGGCGAGAGGACTGCAGCGCCGAGTTGACGTTGCATATCACCTGACCGTCGTATCACTCATTTTGGGAATAGCTTTTTCTTTGCTCAAAGGTTTGGATTACGAAGAGGCCGTCATTCTTGCCGCGGTCCTCATGATCCTGCTGCCATGCCGAAGGGAGTTCTATAGAAAAGCTTCCCTCATAGACGACCGATTCACACCGGCCTGGATCATTCTGACCGCAACGGTTCTGATTACCTCCGTTTGGCTGGGATTTTTTTCCTACAAGCACATCGAATACTCCAACCAGTTGTGGTGGCGTTTTGCTGTGCACAGCGATGCCCCCCGTTTTTTGCGGGCAACAACTGGTGCGGCGATTCTGACCCTCCTCTACGCTTTGGCCAGACTGCTTCTCCCCGCTCCGGCAAAACAGGATCAGGCTGACGCACAAATGATCGAGCATGTTGAGACCATCGTGGCGGGGTGCAAACGCACATATGCGAATCTGGCACTGCTCGGCGACAAGACATTTCTCTTCAGTGAACAAGGCAATGCATTCATTATGTATGGAGTTGAAGGGCGAAGCTGGATCGCCATGGGAGACCCCGTCGGGCCCAGGCAAGAGTGGCAGCCGCTGTTATGGAAGTTCCGGGAGCTCGCCGATGGTAATGGAGGATGGCCTGTTTTCTATCAGGTCAACAATGAAAACCTGGATATGTATGTCGATCACGGTATGACATTCTTCAAGCTGGGGGAAGAAGGCCGCGTCAGTTTGCAGGATTTCACGCTGGAAGGCCCTTCGAGAAAACCGCTCAGATACCCCCACAACAAAATACAAAAGCAGGGCTATAGCTTTGAGGTAATCGCAAAGGAGGATGTGCCACAGATACTTGGAAGACTGAAGGAAATTTCAGACGCATGGCTTGCCGAAAAGAATACCAGAGAGAAGGGCTTCTCCATCGGATTCTTCGATCCGGACTATATCGCCGGATTTCCCATGGCGGTTGTAAGAAGCGAAGATCAGATTGTTGCCTTTGCAAACATCTGGCCCGGCTCTGAAAACGAAGAACTATCAATCGATCTGATGCGCCATTCGGCCTCCGCTCCCAACGGGATTATGGACTATCTCTTTGTCGAGCTGATGCTTTGGGGCAGGCGGCAGGGCTATCACTGGTTTAGCCTCGGAATGGCGCCGATGTCGGGTCTTGAGGACAGAGCACTGGCTCCGGTGTGGCACAAACTGGGCACTTTTGTCTTCCGTCACGGAGAGCACTTCTACAATTTTCAGGGTTTGCGTCAGTATAAAGAGAAGTTCGAGCCCGAATGGCAGCCCAGGTACCTGGCATGTCCAAAAGGGCTTATGCTGCCACGAGTTCTTGCCAATGTGGCGACGCTCATCTCGGGTGGCTTAAAAGGGATCGTGTCAAGGTAAGGCAGGCCGCCTGCTACAAATGGAGCAGCCCGACGGCACTTTCCAACTTAATCATAAAGCATCGAATGAGAACCAATACCACCAATAAGAAAGTGGACCAGGCAATGGCAATCTGCTAAATTGTTTTTCTGATGTGGTCGATGTAATGAGTTCACCCGATGCCAGCTATAAACGCTGAGGCGTGCAGATATAGAAAATGGAATTAATATGAGCGACAACAACGAGAATAGCAATGTAGCCAAGAGGCTGGACTTTGTCAGGCAGATTGTGGCTGATGATTTGGAGACAGGCAAGTGGGAGGGGCGCGTTGTAACTCGCTTTCCGCCGGAGCCTAATGGCTATCTGCATATCGGGCATGCCAAGAGCATCTGCCTGAACTTTGGTATCGCTGCCGAGTTCGGGGGCAAGTGCCACCTGCGATTCGACGATACCAACCCGGAAAAGGAAGAGCAGGAGTATGTCGACTCGATCACCGAAGACGTCAAGTGGCTCGGCTGGGATTGGGGCGAGAACCTCTTCTTCGGCTCCGACTATTTCGATCAGATGTACCAGTATGCGATAGACCTGATAAAAAAAGGCAAGGCGTATGTCTGCGATTTGACAGCCGAGCAGACGAGGGAATATCGAGGCACGCTCACTGAGCCAGGCAAAGACAGTCCCTACCGCAATCGCAGCATCGAAGAAAACCTCGACCTTTTCGAGCGAATGCGCAAAGGTGAATTCCCCGATGGCTCGCGTACGCTGCGCGCCAAAATAGATATGGCCCAACCCAACTTGAACATGCGCGATCCCGTCATGTACCGCATCGTACACGCCAGCCACCACCGCACAGGCGACAAGTGGTGTATCTACCCGATGTACGACTGGGCGCACGGCCTCGAAGATTCCGTTGAGAAAATCACCCATTCGATCTGCACGCTCGAATTCGAGAACCATCGCCCACTCTACGATTGGTTCCTCGACGGGCTGGGCATCTACCACCCGCAGCAGATCGAGTTCGCACGATTGAATCTTACTTATACAATGATGAGCAAGCGAAAACTTCTGGGCCTCGTGCGCGACGGACACGTTACAGGCTGGGATGACCCGCGCATGCCCACCATATCCGGGCTGCGCCGCAGGGGCTATTCGCCCGAATCGATCCGCAACTTTTGCAAGACCATAAGCATCAACAAATTCAACAGCACCATCGATATGGCCCTGCTCGACCATTGCCTCCGCGAGAACCTTAATAAAACATCACCTCGCGTGATGGCGGTGCTCAAACCTCTCAAAGTCGTAATCGAAAACTACCCTGAAGGCCAGGTGGAAGAACTTGATGCCATCAACAATCCCGAGGACCCAACCGCCGGGACGCGAAAAGTCCCCTTCTCCCGCGAGCTGTATATCGAGCGCGATGACTTTATGGAAGAACCGCCTAAAAAGTTCTTCAGGCTTGCGCCGGGGCGAGAGGTTCGCCTGCGCTACGCATATTTCGTGACATGCACCGACGTTGTTAAGGACACCGACGGTAATGTTACTGAGCTGCGCTGCACGTACGATCCCGCCACGCGCGGAGGCGACGCCCCCGATGGCCGAAAGGTCAAGGCGACGCTGCACTGGGTTTCGGCACAAAACGCTCTCGACACAGAAGTTAGACTCTACGACAACCTGTTCACGAAAGAGAATCCCGACGATGTGCCCGAAGGCAAGGACTTCACGGCCAATCTCAATCCGAATTCCCTCGAAGTCCTGACAGGCTGCAAAGTGGAGCCATCATTGACCGGCGCTGAAGCGCTGAGCAGGTATCAGTTCGAGCGCCTGGGCTATTTCTGCGTCGATTCCGACAGCTCACCCGAAAGCCTCGTCTTCAACCGAACCGTCGGCCTCCGCGACACCTGGGCGAAAATCCAGAAGAAGCAGGGATAAGGCCCAGACTTCAGACGCCCAACAAAATCACAGGCAGCCTTCCCCAATCCCTGCGCGCTATTCCCATTCCTACGCCTTCCCGGCCCGCACTACAAATTAGCAAAAACTATCAAGCAGGCCCCAGAGCAACCGCGTATAATCGAATCCAACGTTCAAAGAATAAACGGCCGACAGGATATTACGACATGAAAGAGTCAACCGAGCAAATTTATAAAAAGCGGATTTTGCGTGTGTTGATGCACATTCAGCAAAACCTTGACAGGCAGATGTTACTGGAGGAGCTTTCCAAAAAAGCTCATTTTTCGCCTTACCACTTTCACAGAATTTTCCGCGCGGTTGTCAATGAAACACTCCAGGAACATATTCGCAGGCTCCGCCTCGAACGAGCAGCCATGAACCTCAAGCATACAGACAAACCCGTCACCGACATCGCTTTCGATGCGGGCTACCAGACGCACGAAGCTTTTACGCGGGCCTTCAAAATCCTCATGGACTGCTCGCCCTCCGAGTATAGATCGAACAACACCATCATCACACAAGCTGACAACGCTGGTATTCACTACCAACGCCGCACCAAAATGGAAGACCTCAACATTGCATTCGGAGACAATGAAATGGATGTGAGACTCGAAAATATCGAACCTATGCGCGTCGCTTCGGTGCGACACGTCGGACCATATAACCAGGTTGGCGTCGCCTGGGATGCGGTCTGCACCTTTCTTGGCAAAGAGGGGAATCTCGGCCCCAACGCCAGATTCATCGGCATCTGTTACGACGATCCTGAAGTCACGCCACCTGAGAAAGTGCGATACGACGCCTGTGTTACTGTTGACGAAGATGTCACAAACGAAGGCGACGTGGCTATCCAGACGGTCGGCGGAGGCCAATACGCAATAACGACCCACTTCGGCCCATACGATAAACTCAGCGAGACATACACCGAACTGTTTAGGCGGCTTATGCATGACAACCGCGAGCCACGCGCCGAGCCTTCGATGGAATTCTATCTGAACGACCCCAACGGCACTGAGCCCGAAGATTTGATCACCGATATCTGTGTGCCACTCAAGCCCAAACAATAAAACAGGAGAGAAACATGCCACCAGCAGAAAAGATTGACCTTTATAAATTTCACAAGGACCAGTACGCAGCAGGCAAGAAACCACAGACTGTCGAAACGGACCGGGCGAAATATCTTGCCATCGATGGTCGTGGTGCGCCAGGTTCGGAAACGTTCTCGGAAAAAATCGGCACCCT
>CAZYMD010000179.1:0-4189 GCA_964649005.1 uncultured Pirellulales bacterium | reverse complement strand
GTCAAAAAGAGAACTAACTGACACGCCGCCTCAGAATCCTCGGACGCGGAAATCTACAGGGGCGTTCACGATTTTGTTGTGCAGGCGAATGTTTGCCCTGTGAGGATGCCACTCCAAAAAAAGGTTGGCGATTGCCTCCCAAAGAGAAACCCATGCCGCAATTGTCAGCCCCTGGGCGAATACCTCGGCAATTACTCCTTCACACGGCTCGATCCGCCGGTTCACCGCTATCGCCAGGAACAGCAACACCAGCCCAATCAGAAACAAAAGCACTGTGCGCCTGAACATTGCCTTGATGGCGCGCATCTCCAGCTCGCTAAGATAAGCGTAATAGGTCTTGATGCTATTTCGGATCCGCTCTTTGACCTTCTCATCCGGCATCTGCGGCAGCGAAACTCGAATAATAAAATCATAATTCCGAATCTCCCGCACCGAATCCGTCAGATAATCGACAAATTCCTGGTCCAGATCCTTCTTCAAATACGGTGCAGTACGGTCAAAATCACTGTATAGATGCTCAGGGCTTGGCACCCACACATCCAGGAAGCGACGCCCTTGCTCCGAACATTCGTACCTGTCAATAATAGTCTTTCGCTTCGACACACAAATCTTCCCAAAAACCGATCCCGGTACACTGCTCAACAACCGGCATACTATACCATCTTCCCCGCCCGCCCAATCGCCTGAGTCTTAAAAAAACATCTGTCTCCAATTGCAAACAGGCGACACCTTCTATTTGCTCCAGATCATTTTGATCGACATGGCAAGCATAAGCACGCCAAAGCATCGCTTGAGCAGAACGTCGGGCACGTGCGCTACAAGCCTGGCGCCGAGCAGGCCGCCAAAGAAAAATCCCAGACAAATGAATGCAGCCATTTTGACGTTCACACACCCCTGCTTCCAGTACATCCACGCCGCCAACAGGCCAATGGGCGGCACCATAAGAGCCAGCGTCGTTCCCTGGGCCTGATGCTGTGTCATGCCAAACAGAAACAGCAGAGTCGGCACGATGATAATCCCGCCGCCGATACCCAGCATACCGCTGAAGATTCCCGCCACCAGACCCAGAACGACATAGAGAATAATATTGGTCATGTTATGATTCTCCCTTTGTCAGCCGAACAGCTCGGCGAATTTATCTTCGATATCGGGTTGTTCGCACAGCGTCTGGCCGATCAACACCGCTCGCGCGCCGATGGCGATGAGCTTTTCAACATCCGCCCGTGTCTTGATCCCGCTCTCAGCGACTATGGGCATGTCTTCATCGAGCATGCCCTTCAAACGGCCGGTCGTGTTGATATCGACCTCCATCGTCGTCAAGTTGCGATTGTTAATACCCAAAACGCTATAGCGAGCCTCCGGAAAGCCAATCATCGAGCGAACCTGCAAAAGCACATCGGCATCGTGCACCTCAAGCAAAACGGTCAGCGTCAGTTCGGTCGCTGCTATCATCAGGTCCATAAGCTCGCCGCCTTTTAGCGCATCGGCGATCAGCAATATCGCATCGGCCCCCGCTGCTCGTGCCTCGTAGAGCTGATAAATATCGACGATAAAATCCTTCCGCAGAACAGGCACACCCACCGCTGCTTTAACCTGCGTCAGATATTCCAGCTTGCCCTGGAAGTATTTCTCATCGGTCAGGACGCTTATCGCGTCCGCGCCGCACCCTTCATAGGTCCTGGCGATCTCGACCGGGTCGAAGTCGGGCCTGATCAGCCCAGCCGAAGGGGACGCTTTTTTTACCTCGGTGATAACGTTCAGCCCGCGCGGATTAGGCTTCGTGACAGCCTTGTAGAAGTTTCGGCACTTGGGCAGGAATTGAACCGATCCTTTCAACTGTTCGAGAGGCGTCTGCTGTTTGCGCTGCTCGACTTCTACTCGTTTGTCCGCCATTATCGTATCGAGTATATTGCCCACGTCACTTGATCCCCACGCCCTTGAAAAACGTATAACAGAATACACCATCATCTTCGGCGCTTCTATACAGACCGGCAATCCCTTTATCCCACGTCTGCTCGTCAATCATGCAGGATTCCAATGCCTGCTCCCTGACGCCCTCCACCATGGCAGTGAATGTTTTCTTCGTAAATCCGTCCACCCAGCTCGGCCTGCTCGAATCGACATACACAAACCTGGGGCTCACAGTAACATCACCGAAGCCTGCTTCACACAACAACGGATAGAGCCTGCGCCCAATCAGCGAATCGCCCCCCGTCTGTGCCTGCAGGTCGATCAGGCACTGAATCGCCAGATGCGCCTCGGGGCTGTCCGGATGAAATAATGCCGAGCCGTGGTCGCCTTCGATAGCCGTGATTGAGCCACCGGTCTTGAGTACACGTTTTATACAGGCCAGCGCCTCAAGTGGCGCCATCAAATGTTCGAGCACAAAACAAACGAAAATATGATCGAACGTCTCATCCTCGAAAGGCAATTCAAAAATGTTGGCCTGTTGAAATGTTACGTTCGTTATCCCCTCATCCTCGACGAACTGCCTGGCCTTATCAATCGACTCGGCCGAGACATCAATAGATATTATCTCCGCTTCGGGACTGTTCGCGGCTAAAATCACCGTCTGCGCGCCGGTGCCGCAGCCGACCTCAAGAACTTTAGCGCCTGCAGGATAAACCGTATCGTGGTGCAGCAGCTCAGCCAGAGTGCCGGCCTGATCGGAAAGCCTGCCCGCTTCGCGAGGTGAGTATCCGTGAACGTATTTGTCCTCGTTCGCCAAAACAAACCCGCCTAACCTGAAACCTTCACATAGGTCATCCTCAGTTCGTAGAGCGTTTTCTCCAAAACCGCGGCTTCCTCGTCGGTCAGATTGCCCTTGGTCTTCTCTTCGAGTGTTTCGAGCATATCGATGTTATACTTAGCCATTTCGAGATCGGGCTCTTTTTCATCCTGCCCCTCGAGCTTCAGCAATCCAAGCGCAAAGAAGGCCTGAGTTGTGAGCATACTAACCAGGGCCGCAAGGTTACCCTTCGGCAATGGACCACGCTGCTTCTGTACCTGCTCCTCCTCAGTTTCAGCCTGTTCCTGAGCAGCCAGGATTTCCTTTTCCTTCTGAGCTTCCTTTTTCCAGTCCTCGTCTACGATGATCTTCTTTTCCTCGTTTTTCTTCGATTCAGCCATAATTCAAAGGCTCCCTATAACTATTGTGATACCATTATCACCTGAGGTATTTTTTCATAGTTCGATCCACATCCCGCTTCTGATCGCGTTCGGAGATCGATTGTCTCTTGTCGTACTGCTTCTTTCCCCTCGCCAGCGCCAACTCCACTTTGGCCAGCCGCCGGTCATTGAAGTATATCCGCAAAGGAACCAGCGTGAAACCCCGCTGTTCGAGCTTTCCTTTGATCTTGCGAATCTCGGCCTTGTGCAGCAGCAGCTTTCTGCTTCTGGCAGTCTCATGCTCGGCGGCGCCCGACTGTTGGTACTGCGCTATCGCCGCCCCTACAAGCCAACATTCATCGTCTTTTATACGCGCATACGAGCCGCTCAGGTCGCCACCTCCGGCCCGAAGCGATTTGACCTCCGTGCCGAGCAGATCAATCCCGGCCTCGTACTTCTCGACCAGCTCGAAGTTGTGATAGGCCTTTTTATTGACCACGGACGGCCCATGACCGCCCTTCTTTTGTTGTGATTTCGCTGCCATCGGTCGTATCATAGCGATAGTGGCAGTCTTTTGCAACAATGCGCAATCAAGGCCGTAAAAGGCGATGCTCCGAAAGGAGCCTCGCACCCGCGTTTACGGCACGATTACCGGCGCTCACAACTTACCTGGCTCCCGTCTGCCCTGACCGGTCATCTTCTTACTCGAATCGCCTAAATCCTCACGCATCTGTTCAGCCAACGCTGCCAGGTGCTGCACCACATCGGGATTCTGATCGGCCACATTGTGTTGCTCTCCAATATCGTTTTCAAGATCGAACAAAGCCAACCCGATCTTGCCTTGTTCGTACTTAGCCGGCTGGCCCCCTGTGCCGCCCTCTCGGCCAGCCAATGTGCGATATTGATGGGGGAAATGTAGTTTCCATTTGCCGCTGCGAACGGCTTGTAGATGCCATCCTGCATAATAGAAGAGCGCCTCGTGAGGACTCTTTACGTCGGCCTGACCGCTGATCAGGGGCCAGATATCCTTGCCATCGATTTTGTGATCGGGCAGTTTCGCACCCACCAGCTTTGCGATTGT
>CAZYMD010000178.1:0-10492 GCA_964649005.1 uncultured Pirellulales bacterium | reverse complement strand
GCCTCTCCTGCTCGGAACTGAACGAGCCGAGCTTCTGCGCGTACACGTCCATCCATGTAACCAGCCGCTCAATGCTCTCGGAGTCCAGGCGCACACCTTCGTGCCCCCCCGCCGCTGAAAGCAGAGCGTGCAATCTGCTGTTCTGCGCGACGCACTTGCCGACCTCCGAACGATCCCGTTCGAACGCCAGCTTTTGCAGGTCGTTGTTTGCAAATGAAAGCAGGCTATCGTACGACTTTGCGGCTGTGAGGTCGAACTGTGAAGCCGTTGCGTCAGTGCCTTGCGAACTGTGACAACCGACGCAGGACCTCTCCAGCACAGGCTGAACCAGTTGATCGAACCTCAATGGCCACGAACCTTCAGGCCCGCACCCAATCTTCGAAGGCGCTCGCAAAACAGCCAAAGGCTGCCTCTTGACCGAAGGAGTCTGCTCCCTGCTTTCGTGACAGCCAATACATGAAAGCGTCCTGCCGGCCTGTGTGTAAGTGAGAGTGCGCATCGTCTGGACCGCCAGGCCTTTGCTATCGAGGGCCTGAAAAAAGACCGGCACGCCCGAAGGCAGATGAAAATAAGCCGAGCCATCTTTTTCGACGGGCACTGTCCCCATCACGAACTTGCCTGGATCCTCAGCAGAAACGCCAAGGCTGGGCGTGTTCATGTGTGGCTGCACCTTGGGTATCACGCCAACAATCCGCAGACGAGTAATCGAGCCACGTTCGATACCGGCCAATCCCTGATATACATCCTGAACCAGAACCTGCCCGTGAGGCGGTTCCTCCTGTTCGACCATCCGAGGATGCTGTGCGGGTTTAGAAGCAGGCCTGATCGCAAGCGGATTCATGCTCGAAATCTCGCTGTCACGGTATAGCAGCTCCAGGTTTCCGAAGGCATCGTACAAATAGATGCCCATCGAGTTGACCGGATTATCATCGCCTGTAACCTGGCCGCTGCCATAGTGCGGAGGCAGCTTCCTGTCGCTCCATGTCACCATGAAATACTTTTCGGACAGTGGATAAGGATTGGCGTAGTAACTCGAAGGCGAGCCTTCTGTTTCGGGAAAGCATACTTCCGGCGTAAGGCGGGTTATGGGCCGGTCGCCTTCGGTGCCGGCGTTTCGATCCAGCAGCGCAAGAGACCCGCCAACAATCGAATGATGCGCCGCGGCGGTAAAGACCAGCTTGTCCGAGCCGGGGATCGAACGCGCCTCGAAGATGCACTGAGGCCGCGTCGTGTAGTTCCCGTATACAAGGTTCGGATTTGTACCGTCCTGATTCGTGGACCACAGGCTCATGAAATGCCCGTTGAACCTGTCGATATAGTCCCAGCGGGCGTACATGATTCGGCCATCGTGTGCGATCGAGGGCGTCCATTCGAAGTTCTCGAACGCCGAAATCGGATGCATATTCCCGCCGTCCCGATCCATCACGTGCAAAGTAAAAACCGCACAGGGCCGCTTGTTGTCACCACCGCAGCGAACGTAGCTGTCGGGCATAGTCTCCTGACCGGTCTGCGATGCGCTCTCACTCGTGTACTGTACGAACTGTCCCTTGCGGGTGGACAGAAATACAATATCCCCATTGGGCAGATACCTCGCGTCGAAATCATCGTACCGGCCCTTCGTCAACCGACGCACATCGGTCCCGTCGATGTTCATTTCATAGATGTTGTAAAACGCGTCGGCGGGCAGCTTATCCTTATCCACCTTCTCCATGCCCGATACTTGCTGGTAATATCGACAGTACGCAAATAGCACCTTCGTGCCATCATACGAAAGCTCGGGCCTTAGAAAACTCCCATCGGCCCACTGGCTCGTCAGACATCGCACTCTTGGCTCATCACCCTTGAAATTTTCGAGAATCCATATCCCCCCACCAGGCCGCGACCACCAACTATAAAACTGGTCCGACATATGAGGCAATGTCCCCGGCGCCCGCTTAACGAACAGGATAGAGTCGAAGTCAAGCAGCGGATTTGCCAGAGCCATCCTTCGCACCGCCCACCGCGCACGCAAAAACATTTCTCTCTCGGCATCCTCGTCCGTTTCGACCGCTGGTTTTTGCAGTAGCCGCGAGATATCATGCAGCACTTCCCTCTGCTCGGTAACGTTAACTCCCATCGCTTCAAGATCGTCAGCCAGAGCAAGACCACGTTCGATCACGCGATTCGTGTCATACTCACTCGATGTGCACTGACCGTGAACCTTTGACCACTGACTCGTGCTGCTCTGCATAGCGGGCCTGCCAAGTGCAACGTTTATGTCCCCGCTGCGGACGTAGATTTCGACCTCATCCAAATGGAAGTAACTCGTGCCAGGCAGTTGGAATCTAACATAGCGTCCCTTTACGTCAATCGGCTCGATCACCAGCGGCTTGCCATCGGTCTTTCCATAAAACACACTTCCATCATGCTGATAGACCTGCCTGAAATTATCGCCGTCGTCCGACATCAAAACCATCATTCTTGACGCCCTGCCGACAATATCGCAACGGTTATAAACAGCGATCCGCTCAATCGTCAGCGACTGTCCCAGATCAACCTGCCACCAGGGATTGGGCTCGTTCTCCGTATGAAAGCCCCACGCGCCGTCGATAACGCCATCACAACCACCCGCGGCGTCCTGTTCGAGCTTGACGGACTTGCCCTCGACAGCCGCTTTGACGTCACGAACCTGCCGTTGCCGCAGCCAGTCCGCTTCGACTTGCTCGGACGTAATAGCAGGCAATACAGCCGCCGGTAACGCACTCGATCCAAGCAGCGCCATACTAAAGATTGCAAGCGCCCACGGAATAGGCAGCGATTTAGTGAATCGTTTTTTCATAGCCGATACTAAGTCTACCAAATCCATGCCCGAATTGCACGTATGAGCAGCGTCTGATATGCATCCCACGAGAGACAAAACAACCGAGGCGAAAACTCTCCTTAAATCTGACTTGCTCCGGCAGCAACCTTGTGCAAGCAGAAAAACATGCGAAAATCTGAGAAAAAGCGAACCTTAGATCGGCCCAATGCCACATAATATATAGTATGAAAGAGAACACCGAACAGAACCTGATCGAAAAAGCCAAACAACATGAGCCGACAGCCATCGCCGAACTCTACCAAAAATATTGGCGGGCAGCCCGCGCAACAGCTTTCGGCGTGACAGGCAATATGGACCTCGCCGAAGATGCCGCTTCTGAATCCTTTTGCATTGCTCTCGATAGCCTGCAAGACCTAAAGGACACCACTCGATTCGCCCCCTGGCTCCGCACCATAGTGCTCCGAACAGCCAGGCGTCTGCTAACCTCAAACTCCAAGGCAAAAATAAACTCTATCGAAGCGCCATCAACTGATATATCACTGTCTCCTCAGCAGAGCCTCGAACAAAAGGAGCTTGCAGTTCTGATCCATGAGGCTGTGGCATGCCTGCCCGAAATCCTTCGCGAGGCCATGACTCTATTCTACTTCGAAGGCTACAGCCTCGACGACGCCGCGAAATTTCTCGATGTCCCTACAGGCACCCTCAAACGCAGACTCCACGAAGGACGACAGCAACTGCGCGAAGCTGCTGAAAAAATTACAGAAGGAGCCAAACCCATGAACTCAAACCGAGAGCAGGTTCTACAACAACTCCGTGAAGTTATAGACAAGGAGACAAACCAGGAGGATCTCTATCAAATAATGCGTAAGGCGCTAGGCGTCAAACCTGTCCCCATGGACCTTCTTCGCAAGGCATATAAGCAGATCATAGCGAAACACATGAAGAACGCAAAACCGGTGACACCAGAAAGACAGCAGGCAGCACGTGACATGCTTGCCCATGTCTACAGACACTCCGAAAGACTATCGAATCCCAATCACCCGGTAGCAATAGCAAACGAGAAAATTCGCGCCGCACTGCCCGACTTCACACTCTGGGAAAGAGACTTCTCGAAAATCGACGTCTTGAATATGACCACCCAAATAGCCGATGGCAAACCCGAATTTTACCAGGCTATGCTTCCCCCCAACTTCAGCGAAGAATCTTCAGCTTCCTACATCGGCCCCATACGCGCCTGGCTGATCTACGACGAAGATGGCTCGGTCTGCACCTCATACGAGATGATACGAAGAAAGGCCACAGGCAGCGCCCTTAAGAATCGAATAAAACAAACCAGTAACCTCAGTGACGCCCTCTGGCTGCTATGGAAAACAGTGCAGCCCCTGGAGTTGCACTCGGTCGAGCAACTGATCCGACAACTAACCGATCAGCTTGTCCCCAATGCCCGCCTGCAATTTTCCACCTACGACGAGCCTCGCTACAGGGCCGGCTTTAAAATGCAGTTCGAAGGAAATCCCGTCCCCGCCGCCATAGGTGGCGTGATCAATCCCTGGCCAGGATTCTCAGATAAAATCAGCGTCGCAGGTGTTATGATATACCTTGAACCCTGGGCTGCCGAGATAACAGGCCAACCCGTCGAGCTTGAAACATTCTCACTGCCCGACTTCATTAAAAAGCATTAAAACACACTTGGTGTGCTTCTTTTTCAAGCTATAACAAAAAGCCTTCCTAATTCATCTTCTTGATAGCATACATATTCTTATCGCTGCGCAGAATAATCGCACCATCGAAAATGACCGGGCTTGCGTTGAACGTACTGCGGTCGGCCAGGCTGTTGTGAGCTAATTGCTCGAATTGAGGCTTGGCCGCCAGTACGAACATATGACCGTCGCGAGTGAGGTAATAAAGCCGTCCGTCGGCCAACAGTGCTGAAGCATAAACCTGCCCGGCCCTCTCCAGTCGCTGCTCGTACACGATCTCACCACTTTCAGCCTTTGCACAAAAGGCGATTCCTCGCTGCTCATGCATCCAATACAAATACCCGTCCTGAAAAACAGGAGAAGAAACATTGGAGCCCCTCTCACTGGTCCACAGGCGGTGCGTCGCGGTCACGTCACCACTGCCGCCTGTCCGAATCGCCAAACCAGCGATGCCTGATCGCCCACCAAGGCTATAGACAATCCCATCGGCCGCAACCACACTCGGCGTCATATACCATCTGATATCCGTGGCGCACGACCAAAGCGAATGTCCCGTATCCGGATTAAACCCCAACACCTTTCCCTGGATAGCAACGACCAATTCCTTTCTGCCCGATTTGGCTGTTACGACCATAGGCGTATTCCACGACTCAACGATGCCCTCGGCCCGCCATTTAATTTCGCCGCTCTCCCGGTTAAGAGCCACTAACGACTCGCTTTCAACACTGGCGTTGACGATAACCAAATCTTCGTACAACATAGGCGATGTACCCGAGCCCCAGCCATGTATTTTCGTTCCGACACTTTTTTGCCAGATACGATTGCCCTCAAGGTCGAACTTGAAGAGGCCGCTTTTACCGAAGAAAACATACAGATATGAGCCATCCGTAACAGGCGTAGACGCTGCGTAGCCATGATCGCGAACGCGCGTCGACTCTGGAAGCTCAGGCTTGATACGCCGATCCCAGATAATCTTGCCGTTCTTGCCGTCGACGCAAACTAAGTGGAACATCAGGTCTTCCATGGCGCCCTGATTTCTCACGATACCATATCCGCTGTAGCAGGTAACATATAGCCTGCCGTTCAAGGCGATCGGGCTGGACGCACCGTAGCCTGGCATGGGCGTCTTCCAGGCGACGTTTTCCGTTTCACTCCACGTCAGTGGCAAATCCTTTTCGCCCGAAACCCCCAATCCGCCGGGCCCTCGAAACTGAGTCCAGTCTGCAGCAAGCAGCAAAGGGGCAAAAAACAAGATTAAACAAAACAACAAGATGCGGCCAAAACGAAGATGAAACATTGCTCTACCTTTCGAATGAATGGAAACTCCTCGGAAATATGAATCTATCTTAATCGTATAGAACCGTGATCTATCATTACACATCTCCATCTTAGGTCAGTCTTGCATTTACAAGCCTATACTTACCCTGCGAAATTTACAAGTAGCTGTTTATAAGGCTTGAATTCGCAAGAACTCAAAGCAACATAGGAAAAAGCGCCTTTCGATCCGTTGGATAATCGGCGAAGGTCTCCTTATACCACTTATGATTATATATCGCCCTGGGCACAAGATTGGCAAGGGTCCATACCAGAAAGCTCAGCCCCGCCAAAGACCACGTCAGCACAGCCCAGCCAAGCCACTCCAGAACCTCGCCCAGATAATTTGGACACGACACATATTCGAACAAAAATCCCCTGGGGACACTATAGTCGCGACTGTCACCCTTTCGCAGTCCCCTTAGAATCGCATCCGATTTCAAATTGATATATAGACCGCACAGAAAAACCGCCGCACCGATAAGGAACCTCGCACCACAAAGCCAACGCAAATCATAGCCCGCTTTTATGCAATACAGATTCGTGCCGTTGAAATACCCATTAATAAGATTGAACACAATCCCCATCAAAATAACAGTCACAGTTGTCTGTGAATGCTTCCCTCGTATTCGAAATGGATAAATAAACGCCCTGTGAACATAGTGAATTTCCCACAATCCCAGAAAAGCGAGCGATACACCCAAAGCATTTTTGTCAAAGCCAACAACCCTACAGTAGATAAACAGGCCCGCAAACAACAACGGTGCAGGCAGTTCCATCACAAGCCAGCCGATCCTGCTGTTAATCCGAAGCCCCCAGCCCTTCCGCACAGCTCTCCCGTATGGAGCAGGAACCCTCAGCAATACAGGCAGCACCAACAGACCGAGACCTATCCAGAGAGATAGAAGAATCCAATACCACCAAGTCTCTAAAAACATGCCATCCTGAGAAACAAGCTGCCATCATTTTTTCACGAATTCCGGGCACTCCAGCCCAAAACGTTCACCGCAACATGGACCAGATGTAATAACGCAACGGTGCCCTTTTCAGGCTCTGATCGTAACAAATCCGGCTTATCAGCACAAATCCAATCCTGCTTCAGCAAAGAAGCAGCTTGTTAGCGGCTTTTTTCTTGATCTGTAACCGCCGATGGTGTAGAATCAAATGTAGATGAGGAATTAACCCGCCAGGGAGGGATTTTCAGGAGGTTAACCGATGAGACTCTACATAATCTGCCCACTTCTGCTCGTGCTTGGCTGCGCTGCAACCGAACCACAAGCTTCAATCAGGCTCAAAGATCCGAAACAAAATATTATCAAGCTATGCCAGGTAAAAAACAGTACATTCAAGAGCTGTGAAGATAGCGAGATAATGCTTCGCACGAATGCACCAGATTTCTGGATCGATACGAAAATCGTCAGTAATAAAGATGATGACATCTTCGATGAGGAACCCACTTGGAAACTTAGTCTCGTCCCCTGTGGCGAAAAGCCTGTATATCGAGAGGTCTCTGAGCCTCTGGTCATAGATGCAGTACATCCAAAAGGCGATGAAAAGTGCTTAAGCCTTAATTTACAGATTGGAAATGTTAAGCTACATAATAAGGCCTATGGCACACCAATCCATATCGCTGACTTATATGTTACGATATGCCCACCGATAGAGCTTTCCAAACGATAGCTGTGCGGTTCTGCAACGATAGGGATTCAAAACCGAATGTTCAATTGCTCGTCAGTAGCCTTTGACTAAAATGATGGACCTGAAAGCTTCCTGCCGTACCGAAGCATCAGGATCGTTCGACTTGGCCTGTTGAAGCGCCCCCAATACCTGCTTGTTGGAAACCTTGCCCAAAGCCTTCGCGGCCTGCTTTCGAAGATCAGGCTCAGGATCGCTTAATAAAACCTTTTCCATCGCCTGGCGCACAGTCTCATCGAAGCTAAATCCAGCCAAATCCTCTACGGCCTTCGCCCGCAATTCCTTCTCAGGAGATTTAATCAATTCAAGAAGGTCTTCTTTTTTCAACCTCAGCTCGGCAAAGAGTTCCTCATTACTCTTGGTGTTTGCAACCCAGTAGCTCTGGTTGGGCACATTCACAGGCTCAGGCTTTTTATATACAACAGGCTCGTAAATCACCTCTCTATAAACAGGCCTGATATCACTGACATACAAGCTCACGCCCGATGAATAATGCGAACGCCTGTGGCCGTAGGAGCTGATTCCTATATAGCCACTGTATCGATCCCTGTCCATCCAATCGTATCGCCCCCTGTCCATCCACATATACCTGCTGTCGTAACAGCCGTGATAGGGATAAGGGCGATAAAAACCCCGATGGCCGTATGGTGTATAACGCCCACCAGAGCCAACACTGATACGAAAATTCACCTTCGCTAAAGCCGTTCCCGCCTGAAGAACAACAATGCAAAATATCAACGCAAATATAGCTTTGTAATGTTTAGCGCCCATTTTCGATGCCTTCACAATCTCTGCTCCGCTTGGCCGTAACAAAGCAGGCAGAAAATAATCATATTCCCATTCTAATAGAAAAGGCATCTCAGATCAATAAAGGCACGCTTTTTTCGCTCAAATGCAATCGTCCTGCAACTTATTTGCGCCGCTGCCGCTACTCAGCGTTTCTTCATGGTTACACTAAATCCGCCACCCTCGCTAAAAAAGAGCGTTTCAAGATCTTTGTTTTTAGTAATCGCCTCGATGTACTTGGGATCGGCCTGGCGTTCAATAATCCCCATAAGAATACATGTCCAAGACCCTATAGAGCCCTTTGAACATAAAACGAAAGGAGTATGGTTGCTATTGCAGAAATATCAAGTCGATCTACTATGATCCTCAGATCAAGGCGATCTTGGCCGGAACACTGGCATTTTCAGCAGCTACGATGCTATTAGAGAAATGAGTTGAAAAGCAGGAAATAAGTAAAAATGGACTACTACTTTGTATCCAAAACAAAAACCGCTTCGCAGGTATACAAAAACTCACCATGCAAAGCGGTATATTGCACAAAAAATTAAAAGCTTACGCACCGCTGCTTGCGTTACGCTGGGCCTTTCGCATTCGGCGACGGTTCTTCTCTGATGGTTTCTCGTAATAAGCCGTACGTTTCATATCGCGAATCAAACCTTCCTTTTCGCACAACTTCTTGAAACGCCTTATCATCTGCTGAACCGATTCACCTGCCCGCGATTTTACCTTCAACATATATGCAAATACCTTCCTTCATAATCATTATCAATATCTGATTTACGGTGCCTCTGCTGCACACCTGCTGTCATCTTCGTCAAAAGACGACAAGCAGTTTAATCTACCGATCCTCGTCGCCGTTTTCAAGTAAAAAACTCCGCCCCAACCATTTTTATCGGAAACAAACAGTATTGTCCTATAATTTTGCATCTTTCAGCTATGAAAATCACCATATATAGGTTCGGTCCTGCTATCAGAATCTGATAATCTCGCCTAATCCCCTCGGATAGCCTGAAAACGCTGCCAAGGCCAAATCAGCTCATAAGCTTCTTCAGCAAAGCCCGCTGGAAGTGTAGGCGGTTCTCAGCCTCGTCGAACATAATCGAGTTGGGCAGCTCTGCTACCTCATCGGTTATTTCGAATCCCCGATAGGCAGGCAAACAGTGCATAATCCGAACATCGTCAGGAGCCGCCTCGACAAGAGCCGCGTTTACCTGATACGCCGCAAAGTCCACACACCTTTTCTGCTTCTCTTGCTCCTGGCCCATGCTAACCCACGTATCAGTATAGATAATGTGGGTATCCGCCACAGCTTGGAATGGATCGTTCGTCTGGCTGACACTATCAGCAGCCCATTGGTTCGCCTTCTCGATCGATTCGGCGTCAAGCTCGTAACCCTGGGGTGTAGCCACAACCAACTTCATCCCAAGCTTGCTGCATGCAAAGGCCAGCGAACGAGCCACATTATTGCCATCGCCTATAAACGCGATCTTGATACCATCGATCAGGCCGCAATGCTCCTGAATTGTCAGCACATCCGCCATCGCCTGGCATGGATGCGACCAGTCGGTCAGCGCGTTAATCACAGGCACGCTCGCATACTCCGCCAGCCCCGTCACTGTCTTGTGCTCGAACGTCCGCGCCATAATCCCATCAACGTACCTGCTCATAACCCTCGCGATATCCTTCACAGGCTCGCGCTTGCCGATCCCGCCTATATCCTCAGGCTTGACGTAAATCGCGCTGCCCCCAAGATCGGTCATCGCCACCTGAAAGCTAATCCGCGTCCGCAAACTGGGCTTCTCGAACAGCATCACCAGGTTCTTGCCCGCCAAACACAAATCCCGCTGCCCGCTCTTGTAGAGGCTTTTCAATTGCGCACTCAAATCGAGCAACTCCGTAAGCTGCTCAACGCTACATTCATCTATGGACAGAAAATCTTGTTTCATGGCTAATTCTCACTCATAGCGCTGTCGAGAATCCCAACAGCTTCGTCTATCTGCTCTTTAGTCGCAATCATCGCAGGCATAAATCTCAGAACCGTCCCGCTCGTGCAGTTAATCCTCAGCCCTTTTGCCAGGCACTTATCAACAATCCCGGCCCCGTTGCCCGTCAACTGAACTCCGATCATCATGCCAATACCCCGCACCCCCCCGATAATCGAGTGCTTCTGCTTCAAGTCGAGCAGCTTCTGCTGTGC
>CAZYMD010000177.1:0-10494 GCA_964649005.1 uncultured Pirellulales bacterium | reverse complement strand
GGTCGAATCGGTAGATGTGACGCCCGGTGGCGCGTTCGGCAGCTTTATTAACTGTGTACGCAGCCGGGACAGAAAGAAAGTCAACGGCGAGATTCTCGATGCCCACTACTCAAGTGCGCTATGTCACCTTGGCAATATTTCTTACAAGCTGGGCCATCAGGTTCCATTCGGAACGAAGCCAAAGGAATTCATGGCCAGTGAAGTGCTCAGTGACAGTATGATGACTGTCTTAGAGAATACTAAAGCTATCGGTGTCGATCCTGAGAAGAACATGTATTGCCTCGGACCCAAACTCGAGTTCGATCCTGAGAAAGAGAAGTTTGTAAATAATCCGGCGGCGGATATGCTGCTTACGCGTCCTTATCGCAGGCCGTTTGTCGTGCCTGAGAATGTATAGAAGCCGGCAGTGAACACGGGCTCTGGATGGGCAAGAAGTCCGGGGCCCGTTTTATTTTTTGTTCGGTTTGGGTTGTTGCCTGAGCCTTACCTGCTACTTGCGTTTTTTGAGCGTGATACTCATGCCGTAGGGTTGTTCGTGGAGGATGGTTGTCTCCAGGTCGGGATTCGAAGTGATCGCTTTTAGGAAATCCTTCATCTCTGACTCGCGGTCCATTGTGTTGTGGGCTATTATCAGTCCGCCCGGCCTGACGAGCGAGAGGAGCTTGTTGAGGTAATCGAGGTAGCCATCCTTGTCGGCGTCTATGAACAGGATGTCGATGATTTCGTTTACGTCTCTGACTGTTTCGTGTGCATTGCCTTCGACAATGGTTACAAGCTCGCTTACTCCGGCACGTTCGAAATTATCCTGCGCCAATGATACGCGATAGGGGTCGATCTCGTGGGTGATGAGTTTTCCGCCAGTCATGCGCAGGGCAAGACAGAACCAGAGGCCGGAATAGCCATTGCATGTGCCTATTTCGACGATGTGTTTTGCGCGTTTTGTTTCGGCGAGAATTCGCAGGAGCCTTCCATCTTCAGGCGTTACATTCCATAGCCCGTTAGGTTCGGCGTACAGCTCATCGAGGACGGCGTAGATTTTCGCTTCCTCTTTCGAGGCGGCCAGAGAGGTATGCTTAGCAGGCTCTCGGACCGATTGCGAGATGGCGCCGATAGTTACGACAGCGGCCACGATTGTTCCCAACAGTAGTATTATACTGCGCCTTCTGGTCATTTTCGGGTTCCAGAGCGATGTTTGATGATGAAGTTCTTCCGTTTGTAGCTATCATAACGTATAGGGTCCTGCATTGCCAGTTGATTATCAGTTCATTGAGGTCTGTGGGCTTTGGATGGGTGCGTTTAACGTTTGTAGGTAGTATGAATTGTCCGTCCAAAGGCGGATTGCTCTCTTGTTCAATTACACCGGCAAGATGCCGGTGTGACGCAAGGCCGAGACGGCCTCGCCACAAAGATGAATCGCACCCGCTCTGGATTTACTTGGATCGTCAATTTGGCTACAGGCGGTGGGGGGTTAGAGTTTTTGGAGGATCAGGCCTGTTATAGTTGAGAAATGGATTGTTTCTCCAACTACGAGGGAGACCAAGACCAGAGAGAAGAAGGGGACCAGATAGATCAGGTTGGTCAGGTGGGCGGTTGTTTTTGAGAGCTTGAGGGCCTTTAGCCAGAAGATGAAGGCTATGCCCATTTCGAAGAGGCCGATATAGGTTGCGCCAAGGAGGCCTCGTAAGCCCGGCAGATGCATCTGTCCCAAGAGTAGTGTTGCGAGGAGGATGTAGACTGTGGCGAATGCGAAATTCAGGAAGAGGGCTGCGACCTCATCTCGGGTGTCTTTGACGTTGTATATCCAGAAGAGCGACCAGATCACGGTGCTGCCCAGGGCCAGGATTACACCGAACGGGCTCTCGAAGTGGAGGCTTAGCACATTGCCCTTTGTTGAGATGACGACAACGCCTGCGAAGCAGATGAACGTTGCGAGGATGTCTCTCGGTCTGATCTTCTGCTTCAGCAGGGGGGCAGAAAGCAATACGAGTGTGATCGGCCAGACGAAGTTGATTGGCTGAGCCTGCTGAGCGGGCAGCAGCGAGTACGCGCTGAGTACGACAACGTAATAGAGGAACGGATTGAGAAGGCCCAGCAGTGCGCTTCGCAGGTAGTCCTGTCTGGAGAATGTTCTTAGGATGCTGATTTTTCCCGACAACAGCAGGTGCAGCAGTAACACGGCGCCGGATGCGATTGAGGCGTAAAGCAGGAGCGGCGGAACAGCGAGATAGTTCAGCGATATCTTGAAGGCTGAGGCGGATGTGGACCAGCACAAGACTGTGAGCAGAGCGTAAATGTAAGCCTTTTTCTGTTTGTCCATTTCAGGCGCCCAATATTGACTTATTTGTGCAATTGGCAAGTGCCTGTGCATCCGCCTTAGCAACGATGACATGATATCCGAGCGAGGGGTGAGATACAACGGGCCTTTGCTGTGAAAGGGTATGGCGGCGGGGATGTTGTGTGAAGTTTCGCTGGGTAGTACTGTGTGTGGTGCGTTTGATGGTTTGGGTCAAGGTTGGATCGTGGAGGGGTTTGTGCGATTGGGGCGGCGGGTTAGGCTGTAACAGCCTGTTCTGCGTATTGTTCTCTTGTCTCGGAAATCAGCTTGAGCATTTGGTCGGCTTGTTTGCGGACCTGGGGATCGGGATTAGTCACTCTGGAATTCCACTTGCCATACTCTCTGGTCAGGTGCTGTATAATTTGGTCGTGCGACATTTCGTCGGTTATTCCGAGGGTGGTTATGGAATCCTGCACCTGGTGTATGCCGACGGGGAGAATCTTCTCCATCATAGCGTGGAATCTGTCGGAATCGACCTCAAGCCACGACGCCAAATCGCTGAGAATCGCCAGCTCTTCGGGAGCGGCCATTCCTTTGGCCTGCGCGACTCTGAGGCAAAGCTCCAGAATATCATATCGCTCGGCGGCCGGAGCGATTGTTACAATCTCACGACAGACTCCTTCGGTGCTCAGATGATTGCCTCTGCGGAAGAAGGTGACGGTCTTGTCCAGTTGCTTTTCGAGCTGCCTTTGTGCTTTTTCGGATTGGTCGGACAGGCTAACGTGGCTTCTCGCCCAATTCTTGATTAAATCTATTTCGCAGTTGAACAGTTTGTTGTCAGAGGCGCTTACGGCGAAAGCGAGTCCGACTCCAAGGTTCACGGCGCGCTGGCAGTTCTGTTCAAAATCGAGATAGCCGATATCGTTATTTTCGTAAGCGCAGGTGCTTTGAGCATGAGCCAGCTCGCAGCCATCGCCCGAGATTGCGACTGTGCATTCGAATTGCAGCAGCCTTGTGCCTTTGCAGGGAAGCCAAAGGCGGTCGCATCGGAGCCTTGCCACGATGGTCCAATCCGACAGAGTAGTCGGGCCGGGCGGCAGCTTGCCCAGATCGGTAGCGTAACGGAAGGGGGGATGTTGCTCGATGTTATGTTCGTCGCCATGCGCATATACAGGCGCTGCTCGGTCGGGCCCTTCGGTTATGTCGGCGATTGAAATGTGAAGAGCGGCGTCGCCACCTCGGTCCTGAGAATCTATCAGGCCACATATTTCGGCTGTGAAAGTGCTTGCATCCGGCCGGCTATTTTCGTTTGCGGTGACTCTGACGCGGCAGTTGAACGTATCGAGATCGGGTTGTGAAGGCGCAGGCTCGAGTTCCTGGTCGGAGCCGTCCGCTGCTTGTAGCTCATTTTGATGCTCCGAACCGGCAAGTTGGGAGCATATGCATTGTCCAGGGATTTGGAATTGTTGGTGGAGATGTCTCAGTGCAGATAGAAGAGCCAGGCCTAAGGGCCTGGTTAACTGTTTGATGCGAGCGGTCAGAGCTTTAAGTCCGAGATGCCTGGCCATGACTGGCAATTTCAGACGCGAAAGAAGGGACCTGGCTCTGTCCGAACCGGCCACGCCGAGAAAGAAGGATACTACAGATACTGTTGTCGTTATCAGGATGGTGGTGACAAGATTTCCCATAGGCGCACCTGAGGTCGCTGCTATTCCACTTCCACAGTTTCCACTTGCTTTGCGTCATTTTCAGGTTGGCCTTGCGGGGCGTTTTCGTCCCAGGACAGATCAAGTTCGAGGGCTCTTCCGGACTCGATGTCCTCGAATTTGCAGTGCATCCTCTGGTTCGTATCATAGCCATAGGTGACCTTGATCGGGCAGTCTGGGGGTCTATCGGGAGGAAGCTCGAATTTTTGTGTTGCTATTCTATTTACATACTGAGGGTCCGTATCTTCCCCTTGAGTGATTGTTGTTTCGATCTGGTCCTGGCCCTGTTTTACTGTGTAGAACGTCTGGGATGCTTCGCAGGGCAGGGGCGTGTTTTTCTTTAGGATTATGCGGTTTTCAATTACCCGCCTGCCTGTCTCTTCGTCGATCGGGGCGCAGAGGGTGCCATAGCTGTGGTTGCAGACGTCGGTCAGGTTGATGTCTTTTAGTCCGCTGACGATTCCAGCGGGGACATCTTCGGGTTTCTGTCTGAGCATTGTGAGCCCGGCGTGAAGAGCTGCGCCCAGGGCCACACACTCATCAACATTTACCGATGTTGCAGGGGCGAAGCCGAAAGTTCGTTCCAAACGCTCCTGAACCGACGGTATACGCGTGCTGCCGCCCACGAGTAGGACGGTGTCTATGTCAGAGGGCTTGAGCTGGGCTTCCTGCAGTGCGACCTCTACGAGCATATCGGTTCGGGCGAGCAATGATGATATTGCCTGCTCGAACATTTGGCGCGTTACCTCAATCCTCATATTTCCCTTGGGGCCATAGAGCATCTTCTTTGCGATGGGTCTGCGTGAGAGGGTTTTTTTGATATCTTCGGCCTCATCTTCGTATCTTGCCCGGTCCTCCTGCGATCCGATCAAGTCGGCATCGAAGTTCTGACGGTAGCTTTGCTCCAGTATTTCCAGCATTTTCTTGTCGAAATCCACTCCGCCAAGGGCGTGGTCTCCCTGGGAGCAGATGATGTCCATGTTATGGCCTTTTACATTCATAATGGTAACGTCGAAAGTGCCGCCACCGAGGTCGTATACCAGAACCCTCCCGGATACCTGGCGTGTTGTCGCGTAGTATAACGCAGCGGCTACAGGTTCATTCACGATGCCGATCACGTTCAGTCCTATTGCGGCGCCGGCATCCATTGTCGCCTTTCTGCGTATTTCGTCGAAATGGGCAGGCACGGAGATGACTGCATCGTGTATCTCGCCATTATCCGATGAGCAGTCCTGTTTGAGCTTTTTGAGGATAAGACCTGATAGCTCGACGGGTGACCAGCTCTTTGAGTCAATATCCAGATGGTAGTCGGTGTCTCCCATGTGACGCTTGATCCAGCGAACAGATCTGTCTGCATTGAGATGTCTCGAATTGACCGCCTCGACTCCAACCCTCACAATTTCAGGATTCTCTTCGTCGAAGAAAATTGCGGAGGGAGTGAGTCTTTCACCGTCTGCGTTCGGGACAATCTCAGGTTTTCCGATGGCATTGAGAACCGCCAGTGCTGAGAATGTAGTTCCAAGATCTATTCCTGCGATACTATCCATTTGCACACCTCTTGCCGCTTTGGCATGTCCGCCAACCTCAGATGCGTTTGGCAAGTCTATCCAAATAATCTGACTTGCGCCGTGCGCACCACTTTGATGTTTTCTTCGTTAATGAAATACTGATAGCCAGGCCTGATGACTTCTGCGATCCTGCCTGTTAGTTTCGGGTCTTTCGATTGCTGCTTGTCTTTGACAGCTTCGGCATGTTTCTCCTGTCCCCTGTAGTTGCTGTTGATTTCCGGTTCGAACTGTTCGATCCCGCTCGATTCAAGAGCGAAGATTAGTTCATCTCTGACTTCCTCGAGATGCGCCGTCTCAACGTTCTGTTCGGAGAGACGCTTGATACGCGCTTCCAGATTATCGATACAGCGAATCACTCTGAGGCAGAAGGTTCTTATGATGTTCCAGTCGTAGCCATCCTGGAGCTTTTCAACCCTTTCCTGCTGGTATGCGGCGTACTCCCGGATAGCTGACACTTCCTGGGTCAATTCAGTCAATGCGTTGTTCAGGGGTTTCGCGTTTTCAAGGGTTGTCTCTTGAACACACTTAGCCATTTGTCTGACTTCGGCTATCTGTCGTTCCAGCGTTTTGGTTTGAGTTTTCAGGGAGTCCTCGATAGCATCGGTCCGGAACGCGGCAGCGGCGGATTCAGCGGATTCACAAGAGCTGTTCTGCTGAGCCAGATTAATTAGAGGCTGTTCGGTGGATACGGCAGGCGAGTTCGCACGGTGGGCTGATTTTGTGTCCGAGAACAGCAGGCCAAGCTTGTCGGAGCAGCCGGACTGATAATCGCTTGTCTTTGTGGCGGTATGCTTTCGCCTGTAACCGCTCGACTCGGAACAATGAGCGTTCTGTACGCGCTCGGTGCGGCGGAACTTCCTCCTGACGCTGAGTACTATAGTACGCAGATTACATATTTGCCTGCAAACAAGCCTGGCGATGAATACCAGCAAGGAAAAGCCAAAGGTCGCTGCTCCGGTCGAGGCGCATACAATAGAACCGGTCAAGATGAACTCCCTGTTCTCCTGGTCTCTTTTGTATTTGTTGAGTTCGTCCTGCCAGGTATCTCCGTAAAGCACGTTGGCAAACGGATACACTTCAGCTTCTCCAGTGGCCAGTTTATCCATGTCCGCTTTGAGCCTTCCGCGTTGGCCAAGAGACCTTTGGATGCCGGTTTCTTTGGCACCGGTATCATCCAGCGTGAAGGGTGAGTTTTCACGTTCCTTATTGGATAGTTGCAGCCATTGATTGTATCGTTTTAGGTAATTGTCGGCCTCGGAACCATACTGCAACTTCCACGCTGCGATTTCGCGTTGCTCTCTCTGTTTATTGGTCAGGTTCCATTTGAAAAGGGCGATGCCCGTAATCAATAGCACCAAACCAAGAATGGCGAGTTTTTTTAGCATACCTTCAAATCTTAACCAATAACATTTCTGGAACAGATTACTTGGTCCGTTCTCATTTCATAAGCGATAAACTATCCACGTAGTGTCGATCTAATCATCTATTGCACGAATTATCCGAGTCGAGGCCTCTTATAGGCTCGATGATAACGATTACATGGTTCCTGCTCTCTTGTTAGCTGCTGCTATAGGTGTGGCAAACAGGGAGTCACTAGGAAACCATCACATAAAATATAGGAAACAATAGGGGGCGATCAAATTGGGAGAACGTAAGTGGTAGGTGTGGGAGGAGATAGTCCGATATAAAACGACTATACTGCTCCCATTTAAGTGACCGGTACGGCAAACATCTGTAGAATCCTGGTTTTTTTGATATCTTTACATTTGTGGTGTTATATAGTTTAGGGGTCACATCAATCGGCGAGGCAGGCCTTGATTTATAAAGAGGAACTGCTTAACTTAGTGCCATTATATGGTGTCCCTGGATTTGAGATCGATCCAATGGTTTGTCCGAAATGTGGCGGAGTAGTGAAGGTTGTTGCCTTTATCGAACCACCCCAAGCCGAAGTGATCGAGAAGATCCTCAAGCATTATTATGGATTATGGAAAGAGCCGGTCTTCAGGCCTCCACCGGATACCGACGGCCTGGTCCAGGAGCTTGAATTTGGTTTTTCAACGAAGCGCAATGCCCACCCAGAACCGGATCAGGCCCTCGATCTCACCTACATGGATATCGATACCTTCCTGAACACCTTTTAGCAAACAGTACATTGCGGCGGCCTGAAACCAGTGCAATCTCAGTCTACGATCAGAGTCGGTTTTCTGGCATGATTCGGGTTGATTTTCTGGTATTTGGTCTCAATGAACCGGATACCACGCCACATGTAACAGCCCCATTGATCGCCCTTGATACAAGGGGTATAATCACCCTATGGTTAGAAAATCAAATTTCCTATCAGTTACAGAACTACGAAAGGATCCCGCACATGTTCGAACAATCGCAGTCGCGTTCACAACACGCAGCCAATGCTCATGGCGGCCGCGGCGGTTTGACACAATGGACCATGGCATTGGCCATGCTGCTCGGCATGGCCGGCTTCACCAATGTTGCCGGCGCTGCTGAGACTGCATCCCGCCCCGCAGGCAAGATCGTCTACGCCGACAATACACTTTCGGCGGACATCAAGGACGGCACGTACTCGGCTGAGAAACGTTCAGCCGGCGGCAAGGATGGGAACGCCTACAAGACCATCCAGGACGCCGTTTACGCGATGCTGCCAGGCGACACGCTGTTGCTTCGCGGCGGGACGTTCAAGGAATCGAACATCAGCCTCGGCCAGAGCAAAACGACCCAATGGTGGAAAGGTACGCCCGATAAGTGGTACGTCATCCGCAGTTATCCCGGCGAGTGGGCCGTGGTTGACGGAGAGCACCGCGAGGACGTGGACGAAAAGGGCAATCCTCGCGCATACACCATGTTCTACGCCCGTGGAGATGTCGGCTATATTCGTCTGGAATACTTTGAAGTCCGCAACGGTGGTCCCGGCGTCCAGAGCAAAGACGGGCGTGAACGGACGGGCATGTATGACAAAGAGATCGACATTCCTGGTTGCGCGTCAAATGGCTTTCATTTCTGGACCGGTCACGACATTGTCTTCGACCATATGGTGATCCACGACAACTACGGCGGCGCGTCTCACCTCGGCGGCGCCGGCCTTGCGATACAGAACGGCAGTGGAGCGGCAAGGAACATTCTCGTCGATCATTGCTGGATTTACCGCAACGGTTGGTCAGACGGCGAGAGCGGTATGGGCGTGCGGCTCTTCGCGGACTATAATCATCACAAGCTAGACCAGGTCGACCTCAACACCGCGATGCAGAAGAATGAGGTCCGCTATAGTCTTCTTGAAAAGATGCAGAACGGCATATACCACAAGGCCCAGCAGTTCCTGTGCCTGACTCCCGGCCCGGATATTCATGCCGGCACCAATATGGCCGCCAAGGATAAGGGCGACCGCCACCATCACAACATTATCAATGATTGTGTGGGAAGCCTTTTCGTCCAGCAGGATTTCGTTCAGGTGTACAACAATGTCATCAGCAACTGCGGCGACGCGATCTCGGTCGGCAAGCCGCCGGCGGCACCATACCGCGAGCCGTTCCATGCGGTCGTCTACAACAACACGATCATAAACTCAAGGGGTGGTTTTGTCTTCCACAAGGGATGGAAAGCCGCTGGCTGCAACTACCTGCCCGAGGCCATGAACTACCACCCGCATCTCTATTTATGGAACAACTTGTTCATAGGCAAGCAGTTCGACACCGTTACTGCCACCCGTGGCCCGATGCGCATAATGCCCCGCTACACCAAGGAAGTGGGTATTGACATGAACACACTCCACGTGGACAACAATCTTCTTGCGGCCACGGCGGTCGGGCTTCCTGTCATTCGGCTGGGAATGACCAATTACACTTTCGCCGACTACGTTGCCAAAGGCTGGGCAACGGCCATGTGGGACGTTTCGGCTTCCCCCCTTCAGGACGGACAGGGACCGACGGCCTTTCTGCCGAAGAAAGACGCCACCATCGGCGGCAAGCCCTTCGCCCAGGCTGGGCGAGGCGGCAACCACCCCTATCTGACGAACGTGAAGATCCCCAGCTATCTCGGCGCGGTGGACCCGGCCGACTCGGCGTGGGTGAAGGAAGTGGAGAATCTCTGTGGACTTGGAAAGAGCATCAAGGCTCCACCACTCAGTGAGTGATATGGTCTTGCATTGTGCGGCATCTGGCAATACTGGAGCGCATCCGATGAATGTGGTTTTTCGCATCACAGGGCTATGCCTATGCTTGGTGTTAGGTATGGCCGCACAGGCCACAGCCGTGACCATCTACGCAGATCACACCTTGGTGGCGGACATTACCGACGGAACCTTCAAGGAAACCAACATCAAGCTGGCAAGAGGGGCACCACGCGGCGGATTGCCGGCACCCCCGACCAGTGGCTGACCATTCGCAGATACCCCGGTGAGTGGGCCATCGTCGATGGCGAGCACCGCGAAGGGGGAATTCCCTAAGAAGAGCAACCTTCACCAATAGCAAGCTCTGAAGGTTTGAATCGAGGTTCTGACAGAACGTTAACGATAGTGGCATTTGCCCTGTTTATATCTTGTGCAGTTTTAGTCGTAACATATAATGTGAGTCGACCAGGACGCTGAACGAGAGTAAGGAAGAACTGTAGCTTGAACAGGTAAGGAGTGTCAATATGAGTACAGACTGTATATGGTCGCGGCGACTTTCGGTCACAGTTGCGAGCGTTTTGTTTGTTTTGGCTCTGGTGGTGACGTCAATCGCGTATGGTGAGGAAAGCGGTGGGTTCGTTGTTGTACCGGTCGATAATCCCCGGTATTGCGGCAACGAGATGTTCAGAGCGTTCGAGAACTACTACAGCCTGCGGATTCGCCAGTTGCGGGCACAATATGGTCTTGACGCTGTTGTAGTGGGTGAGAACGATGAGTGGAAGCGCATCTTTCTGCTGCGTCACTGGATCAAGTCGAACATTGCCA
>CAZYMD010000176.1:2811-10502 GCA_964649005.1 uncultured Pirellulales bacterium | reverse complement strand
ATTTGAAGAAGCGCTCGCAGGGGCTTTTGAAACTGGGCGAAGGGACTATATACCCTGTGCTGTATCGGATGGAGGACAAGACGCTCATATCGTCAAAGTGGATGCACGCTGAGAATGGCCGGCAGCGTAAGTACTATCGCCTGACACCACGAGGGAAAAAAGCGTTTGCCTCTAATACACAGCAATGGCAAGTGCTGCTGTCGATAATGGAAAAGGTTTTAGGGCAAGCGGGGGAACTTGCGGCCAGGCCACAAGTGAAAGGAGCGGTTACATGAGCAGGATATTGCGTAAGTATCTGGACCATGTAATTGTTTACGCCAATCGCAATGAAGAAGAGTCGGACGCGATTAGAAAAGAAATGGAGGACCATCTGCTCAAGAAGATCAGCGATCTGGAGAGTGAAAGCCAGTCGCACGAGGATGCCGTGTTCGAGGCAATAGAGCAGCACGGCAATCCTCGGACAGTCGGGTACGGCCTTAGAAAACATCGTTGGCTTGACGTCAGGACCAGCGGTACGGCACGCGGATTCATCGCAATCGGGCCCAAAGCGGTTGGAACTATAGCGATCGGAGGGGCGGCGTGCGGTGTGTTTGCCTGTGGCATTGTTAGTATCGGCATTTTTAGCTTATCAGTTATTGGCGCTGGACTGCTATGGTGTTTTGGATCGCTCTTTGCATTTGCTCCGATAGGTCTGGCGCATGGACAATTCGCCATCGGTTTAATGGCTGTTGGCATATGGTCCTGTGGCGTGGTTGTTATCGGTGGCTCTGATGCTTGGGGATTGCATAACGTCGATCTTTACGAGGGAGGGGTTTATGGTGTGTTGCGCTTTGAGCCGTATTTTATGTTCTGGTTGGGAGCTTTTATACGGACGTATGCCAGCTTCCTGATAACTGTTCGCACGAGCATAGCTATGTTTAGTTTATGCCTCGGAGGTTTGATGTCTGCTGGATTAGCTGCAATCTGGCGTCGAAATAAGATCGAAAAGGAGAGGATCGGTTATACAGTCTGGAGATTTTAGCGATAGTTCCAGTCTGAGATTCGATTATTAGCGAAGTGATAAGAGTCAGGAGCGAGAGACTTCTTGTTGCCGGTGTGGTGGAACTACAGGTTTGAATTGCCACCCATTGTTCGTCACATTGCATTTCATAGCTTCACTGCGGTTCTCTGTGATGATGACTTTGCTACTAATTTGGGTTGGGTAATCGCACATTTCTTCACACATTCGAAGTGGGGCGAAAAAAGTGCTATTTTATAAATTGTTTTGGTATATAGAGTTAGGCGTTGTTGTTGCGGGTATTTTTTCGGAAAAAGAAGTATGCGGTCTTGCAGTTGCGCAGCATTTGGAGTAATCTGGTACGAATTCACTCGTTGCCAAACGATGTGGCATTCGAGCAGTCGGCCCGGAAAAGCGGGCCGGGAAAGTAACAAAGAGGCAGGAAAACAGGATAATAGCTGATGTTGGGGTGAATTTATTCGCAGGACCTTTTCTCCCGCGGTTTGGGATGAGGCGGTTCGGCAGAGCGTGTAGATAATTAATTTGGCGTGGCTGCTTAGTCGGTTTGTTGAAGAGGGCCGAAAGTCTTTTGAACCATGTGTCAAGGAGTTCTGAGCGATGGAAATGAAACGTCGTGAGTTCTTAGCCGGGTCGCTTGCCGGCCTTGGAGGAGTGCTGCTTGGTACAGGCTGTGCAAGCGCCGCCGGCGAGAGGGCGGCAATGTACGATCCCTTCGAAAAGGTGACGCTGGGAAAGACCAAGATAAAGCTCTCTCGCGTCGGACTGGGCACGGGAATGCGAGGCGGCGGTCGGCAATCGAACCACACACGCATGGGCCAGGAGAAATTCGATGCTCTGGTCAAGGGTTGCTGGGATCGAGGCGTGCGTTTGTTTGATGTTGCGGATTTGTATGGGACGCATCCGTACCTGGCAGAGTCGCTAAAGAAGATGCCTCGCAAGGATTACGTAATTTCGACCAAGATCTGGTGGCGAAAGGGAGGATTGCCCGAGCCTGAGAGGCCGGATGCTGATGTCGTCGTGGCGCGATTCCTTAAAGAACTCAAGACCGACTATCTCGACATTGTCCTACTCCACTGTGTGGACTCCGAAACATGGCCTGATGAGCTGGGCAATCAGATGGAGGCGCTCGAGAAACTCAAGAAGAAGGGTATGATTCGGGCGCACGGCTTGTCGTGCCATTCGCTTGGCGCGCTGAAGGCTGCAGTGAACGAGCCTTGGGTCGATTCCGTACACGCGAGAATCAATCCTTACGCAGTGGCCATGGACGTCAAGAGTGTCGAGGAAGTGCCCAAGGTCGAAGCCGTGCTCAAAGCATTACACGAAAAGGGCAAGGGCGTCATCGGAATGAAAGTCGTCGGAGAAGGCAAATTCGGCGCCAGCGATGAAAAGAAAAACGGATCAATAAAATACGTGCTCGGACTTGGCAGCGTCAACGCGATGGTTGTCGGGTTCGAGAAAATAGAAGAAACTGATGATTTTGCTGCACGGGTCAAAAATGTGCCCGTGCTCAAAACTGCAAGGCTGCAGCCGGCGGATAGAGCCGTCGCTGTGGCATAACTCTGGAAGGAGGCTCTCGTGAAGCTTAACCAGGATTTTGGAATGGCTGTCGAAACAGTCCTGTTTCTGAAGAAAAGAAAAAGCGATAACTACGTTCAGGCGGGCGAGATCGCCAAGGCCTTGAAATTTTCTGTCGGGTATCTGCAGAAGGTCATCCAGGCGCTGAGCAAGCACGGCGTGGTCGAGTGTAAGCGCGGCAGAGTTGGCGGCGTCAAAATGCGGGCCAAGGTCGTGACGCTGCTCGATGTCTGGAACATCACCTGCGGCGAGATGGAGGTTAATCATCCGTCTGTGCCTGACATGAAGAAGCCCTTAAAGGCCTTCGCCGATACGATGGCCAAGATGGTCATCTACAAGAAGACCGGCAAGTAGTCAGGCTGTTCCCTGATTCAGAGCAGTTTGCGGGGTTTGTAGTCTGCAAAGTTTGTCGCAGCTTCGTGTTGTGCTGCGCGTGAAGGCTATCAGTCCTTTTTCTTGTTGAAGAGTCCGCCTAATCCGTTGAGCAGTTCTCCGGGCTTCTTTAGAGTCTCTTTCAACTCATCGGGGACTTTGTCACCGAGCGCCTTATCGAGCTGCCCGGACAGTTGCTTGTCGATTTCCTGAGTGAGTTTTTGTTTGCCTGCTTTTACGAGGGCCTGCTTGAACTGCTCGGTGAGCCCTTTGGTGTCGAACACGACTCTCGGCTCAGTGACCGGACCGACTATGCGCAGAGTGGTCTTCAATTCGTTTAGCACGCCGAAGATCTCGCCGGTTGTTTTTGCGTCCATTCCGAGGATGCCCTTGTCGCCCGAGGCGGCCTTGAGACCAACCAGGTCGGCGTCTATCGTCAGGTCGATGGACTGAGCCGTGATCTGGCCTCTGAATGCTCCCGAAAACACACCTTCCTGAAACACAAGCCCTGCGTTGTCGCTAAGGCCCGACTGGGCTTTTCCGAGATCGAAACCCTCGAATGTCCCGGAGACCGTGGGAATATTGTCCGGCGAGTTGAAGTCCACTACCGCTTTAACAAGGGCCTTCGTGTCGTTCGATTTGAGTTCGATGGCGACGGGCAGCTTCGCCGCATGCGGAGCGTCACTTATATTCGTTAACTTTATCGTGCTGTTGCCGAAGACGCCCCAGCTAATCGGCACGCCTTCGAGTAGTGTGTTTTCCGCCAGGATACGAGGTGAGGGTGGAGTGAGTGTCTTAGCCTTTAGATAGTCGAGGTACTTGACGGGCTTCTGCTCGGCTGGTATTTCACCAGTCTTGTCCTTCGGTTTTGGCAGCCACTTGCGGAGCTTTTGAAGCTTCTCCTTGAGAGCCTTGGCGTCCTTGACGTATGTCTCGATCTTTGCGATGTCTTCGATTGTGACCTTGAAATCGCACGGATCGAAGACCGGCGGTTTCTTTTCTGGCTTCTCGATTACTTTACCCGGCGTCGAGCGGGGTTGATCGAACTTGACGTTTGAAATCTGGAGGTTTTGCATGACGAGCTTGCCAAGCAGCAGGTCCGAGAGGCTGGCGTTCGCCTCGACTTTCTCAACAGAGAATTGATTGCTGTTGGGATTCTGCGGATCGGTGACTTCGATACCGGCTGCAGAGACCGCGCCCTTGAGCAGAGAGAGCTTTAGATCCTGGAAATTGACTTCCGCGCCGTTAGCTTTGGTGAGAGTCCGGGCGGCGTAGTTCCTGACCTTGCTATCCTTGACATAGCTTGAGGCGAAGACAACCATCGCCACGAGCAGAACGACGAGAACCAGGCCAGCCTTGCGGATGTATTTCGTTTTTGCCGTAAACAGCGACTTGGCGTCCTTCGTGCGCTTTCCGATCAGTATCCTATCGAGGATTCGCACCCATGTGTGTGAATACCACTTCCTGAACTTCTCGCTACCCTCTTCGAGCTTGAGCAACATCCTGCGAAATCCTATTACGGATCGCGCCAGCAGCAGCCCCGCAATCGCGCCGACAACAGGACCCGCGACAACTGCACCAACGACGGAGTAGTTGCTAAAGTCCGTCAGTCCGATGATCGGGATGGAACTGAGCGCGCGTGGTAGGGCGGGCAGATTGTTCTGTATCGCCACGCCGATATGATAAAGGACCGGCGCCCCGGCAAAACACAAAGCTTTGCCAAGACCGCCAAACACAAGAAACAATCCGATGTGCACGTTGAGTATCAACACCAGAATGAGCAGCAGCGTATGCAATCCCGACCAGCCGGGCATAAGACCGAACCAGAAGCCCATCATTACCGAAAGGAAAATCAACTGCGGCGCCACACCGCCACGTAGAATCGCCAGCCATTTGCGTATGAATCTTGGAAAAAACATTTCTGAACCTCCTTGTTATTGTTGCGTACAGCCCCACTTGGTTTTAGGGCAATTATAGCAACCTTTGATATAATTCGCCAATCGAAATGGATGTAAATCTCCATATGTGCCTTAGTATGGATGCCTCCGTTCGTCCAACTACAGCCCTGTTTGATGCCTTGCTTGCATAGTATATGCGATTACGGTTCTTCGGCGCACTCACTTACGACAGTCTCAGTGACGTCTTCACTCAGCGGTCTGCCGATGGTATAATAGATTTCAGTCGCCAGGCAGGATCGATGATAGTGGGCCGTCAGGTTTTGGCTGTGTTGGCTGCTTCAGCTCAGATGGAAGGAGCGTATGATGATAGAAGACAGAACGAGCAGCACTGTACAGCAAGGCTGGGTGGGGCCTTTATTGTTCCTGATATTCTGGTTGTGTTGCTGTGTGGTCGTTGCCAATGCGAAGGCTGGTGGTCAGTTGTTGCCGGCCGAAGAGCGGCTCTTTCAGGGCGGGCCTGGAGCGGGGCGCCTGGCGGAGCTTGGAGTCGAGCGCGTGGTCTTTGTGACGAGGTTGGCCTATGATGATCCACACTGGTATGCCAACATCGGTTACTACTGCGACGATGAGAACCACAAGGCCTATGCAGGCAACGGCAAACCAGATGAGAGTAGGTTGTACCTGTTGGATATTGCAAGCGGCAAGGTCAAGATTCTGCTGGACGGCAAGGGCGGGGGCGTTCGAGATCCGCACGTTCATTATGACGGCAGGACGATTCTGTTTTCCTATCGCCCATCGGGGACGGACTATTACAACCTTTACGAAATCCAGACAGACGGTACAGGGCTGAAACGAATCACAGAGGGGCCATACGATGACTTCGAGGCGACTTATCTGCCCGATGGCGACATCGTTTTCATCTCGACGCGGAGCCAACGCTGGGTCGGCTGCTGGATGACCCAGGTCGGCACGCTGTTTCGTTGCGATAGATCGGGCGGTGACATGAAGCTCATTTCGTTCAATAACGAGCACGATAACACACCGGCGGTTTTGCACGATGGGCGGATTGTTTTTACGCGGTGGGAATATGTGGATCGCTCACAGGTTGGGTATCATCAGTTGTGGGCAATGAGCCCGGACGGTTCTAACGTCACGACATACTTCGGGAATCAGCAACACTACCCTTTGTATATAGACGCCAAACCAATTCCAGGTGCGGATGAACTGTTAGCGATCGATTCGCCCGGTCACGGCCGGTCGGATCATCGTGGGTTTTTATGTACGATTGCGGCCAAATATGGTCCTGATGATAATCGTGGATGTAACAGGATCGCACCCAGAGGGAATTTTAACGATCCAACGCCCATCGACAAAGACAACTTCGTAGTGGCTTCGAATAAGCAGATTATCTTTGGGACCCGCTCGGGTAATTTTGCCCCGGTTCTTACCTATAAAGGCAATGCGAATATACACGAGCCAATACCGGTAGTTGAACGTCCGCGCGAGAAAGTTTTGGCGAGCCTTACCGACGCCAGCCAGGCCAACGGGCGAATGATTCTGACAGATGTCTATAGCGGCAGGAATATGGAAGGTATCAAAGCGGGTGATATCAAGAAGCTGCTGATATTGGAGATTCTGCCCAAGCCGGTCAATTTCAGCGGGGGTATGGATCTGACCTCGTGGCTGGGCACGTTTATATTGGAGAGGGTTTTAGGGATCGTGCCTGTGGAGGATGACGGCTCGGCCTATTTCGAAGTCCCCGCCGGACGTCCTGTCTTTTTCGTCGCTCTCGATGAAAATGACATGTCAGTCAAGCGCATGCAGAGCTTTACCAACGTTGTGCCGGGCGAGACGCTCGGATGTGTCGGATGTCACGAGCATCGAACATCGACACCACCACCTTTGGCCGGCGGCGCCCTTAGAGCAGTCAAGCGTCTACCAAGCAAGATCGAGCCCTTCAAAGGATTGCCCGATGTGCTGGATTTTCGCAGGGATGTACAACCAGTACTAAACGAGCATTGCGTAAGCTGTCACAGCCACGCGAAGCCCGATGGGCACGTTGTGCTCTCGGAGGGCCTGGGTGTGCGATGGTCCATCAGCTACTACACGCTGCTGGCGACGCACCAGGTTGCCGACGGTCGCAATGGTCTTGGCAACCAGAAGCCTCGAACTATAGGCTCATCGGCGAGCGAGCTGTTGAAAAAGATAGACGGATCGCACTATGATGTCACCGTATCGCCTTCGCAGTGGCGGACTGTGTGGCTCTGGCTCGAAAGCGGCGCGCCATACGCAGGGACTTATGCAGCTCTGCGCAACGCCCAGGATCAATCCAGAGAGGGGTCTTTGCACGCAGCTCTCTATTCTCCCGTGTTGAACCGGCGCTGTCGCACGTGTCATGGTGCGGGCAAGCAAGCTCCACCTCTGCCTCTGAATATTTCAGAGCAGCAGCGGCAGGAATTTCGAAGGACGCTGCATATCGCGCCTCACGAACGGATCGTTCAGCAAGGCGACTATCGCTTTTCACCACATGTTCTGCTGAACATATCCGAGCCTCATAATTCTCCTTTGTTGCTTGGCCCGCTACCCAAAGAGGCAGGTGGCTGGGGGAGCTGTCAGTACAAATTCAGCGGAACAGATGATCCATCCTATCGTGACCTGCTCGCGCGAATCGTTAATAGCAAAGAGCGACTGGCGCAGAAACCTATGTACGGCATGACTGCTTTCAAGCCAAACAACCAGTATGTTCGCGAGATGAAACGTTTCGGCGTATTAACCGCTCAATTCGATCTGAACCGTGACTCAATCGATGTCTTCGAGACCGATCAGCA
>CAZYMD010000176.1:0-2711 GCA_964649005.1 uncultured Pirellulales bacterium | reverse complement strand
ATGTTGGATTCAAGACACCCTGATCCTCAAATCAAGCCCGATGCTCGGTTTGCGACCACGCACTGGAGTGTAGTGCTGGCCGCGGGGGACAGTTCCGCTCCAAAACATGAGCAGGCCCTCGGTGTGTTGTGTCAGACCTACTGGTTCCCGCTCTATGCCTTCCTGCGACATCAGGGCCACGATGCCAATGAGGCCGCCGATCATACACAGGCCTTCTTCGCCCAGCTCCTGGAAAAGAAATACCTCCGACAAGTCCAGCCCAAGCCCGGGAAATTCCGCTCCTTCCTTCTGGCCGCCCTCAAGCACTTCGTAGCCAACCAGTATAAGCACATCAGGGCAAAGAAACGCGGCGGGGGGCGGAAGATCCTGTCCCTGAATTACGACGAGGCCGAAGACCGATACGCCCTCGAACCAGCGACCGACCTTTCGCCTGAGAAGCTATTTGAGAAATCATGGGCGCTGACCATTCTAAAACGAACGATGGATCGCCTGGAAGCCGAACTGGCCGCAAAGAACAGGCAGAAGCTTTTCGAGCACCTGAAAGCCTATCTGACTGCCGAACAGAGTGCCATTCCCTATCACGATCTTGCGGATCGACTCAACATGACCGAAGGTGCGATACGTGTAGCCGTGCACCGCCTTCGGAAACGCTGCAAGGAGATTCTAAGGGACGAAGTAGCCCAGACGGTCGCTACCCCGGACCAGATCGATGAGGAGATTTGCGGCCTATTCACTGCACTGCAAGGTTAACCCGGCCCCTCACGAAGTGTTAAAAGACTCTAACAAAACCTGTATTGTCCTTATTGTCATTCCCGCGAAGGCGGGAATCCAGGCTGTTTTGTTAGAGTTGTTAAACAGAACATTTCACGCTCAGCCTTATAGAATTCTGCGACCAGACGGGTGCGTCGCGCGCTAAGAATTTTTGTTTTCCCTGTAACATGTTGGCCTTTTTGTTTAGGTAAATGGCGTAAAGATACACTGAAAACAGGAGCCTACCATGGCCGACGAGAAAAAATGCCCGCAATGTGGTTCAAAGATGCCGCCCAATGCTCCAGGGGGCGTCTGCCCGCAATGCCTCATGAAGCTTGGCTTTCCAACCGATGGGGGCAAGGCACAGAATACACGTTCTCCTGAACAGGGCTCCGTTCCTACAGGAGCCACGCCGCTAGGTGGCTTTGTCCCCCCGAAGCCTCAAGAGCTATCCGAGCAGTTTCCCCAGCTTGAGATAATCGAATTATTGGGCCAGGGTGGCATGGGAGCCGTATACAAGGCCCGCCAGAAGCAGCTCGACCGCCTCGTCGCACTCAAGATCCTGCCGCCGGAGGTTGGCCGAGACCCGGCTTTTGCAGAGCGTTTCACCCGTGAGGCCCGCTCGCTGGCCAGGCTCAATCACCCCAACATCGTCACAGTTTACGACTTCGGCCACACCGAACAGGCCCTGTACTACTTCATTATGGAGTTCGTCGAAGGAACAGACCTGCGCCACGTTATTTTAGGCAAGGAACTCGCCGCTCGACAGGCTCTGGCCATCGTCCCTCAAATCTGCGACGCCCTGCAATACGCACACGAAGAAGGCATCGTTCACAGGGACATAAAGCCTGAAAACATCCTCCTCGACAAAAAGGGCCGGGTTAAGATTGCCGACTTCGGTCTGGCAAGATTGCTGGATCGCCCGGCCGCATCATTGACTCTGACTCAGGCTGGCCAGCGTATGGGCACGCCCCACTACATGGCTCCCGAGCAGATCGAACACCCCCACGAAGTCGACCACCGCGCCGACATCTACTCACTCGGCGTCGTCTTCTACGAAATGCTTACAGGCGAATTACCACTTGGCAGGTTCGATCCGCCTTCGCGGAAAGTGCACGTTGACGTCCGGCTCGACGAAGTCGTCCTCCACACCCTCGAAAAAGAACCCGCCCGCCGTTATCAGCAGGTCAGCGAAGTCAAGACTGACGTCGAAGCAATCGGCATGGCCCCATTGGTGGAGAAACCTGCCAAGAAGTTTCCGCCGGAAGCACCAGGCCGGAAGAAAGACTCCTCAACATCCGAGAATGATATCGAGAATGCACACCAACGCGTGCGAATACCGGCAATCGGTCTGATTGTCACCGGCTGCATTGATTTGCTCGGTATGGTGCTGGTTTTCACACTTGTGGGCATACGTGTCGGTTTGCCTGGCTTCTTGCCTGGCATGCTGGAACTGGCTGTGATCTCCGTAGTATTCCTGCCCGGCCTGCTGATACTCACAGGCGCACGCAGGATGCTCCGGCTCAGATCGCACGGGCTGGCCGTAGCCGCCGCCATTCTCGCCCTCCTGCCGATCCACGCAGGCTTCCTGCTCGGCCTGCCGATGGGAATCTGGGCCCTTATCGTCTTGACTCGCTCAGACGTACAGAAGGCATTCACCATCGTCGCAAAGTCAGACGCCCCCAGAAGAAAAGGCTTCCCTCTCTGGTCGATTATGCTGGTCCTTATGATCCTGGCCCTGCTCGTCTTGACACCGATATTGATCCTCAGAATGTGGTCCACCCCCACAATGCGACATGCAGAAAACAGTCGCACCACCAGACTCGAACGTAGAGTCATAGAACCACTGTCTACCGAGCCGAACGCCTCCGCATACGAGAAGGCGCAGGGCACAGCCACTGGCAAGATCAAGGTAGGTCCCACACAATTCGAGGTCAACACAGTTGTTCGCTGGGACCGCA
>CAZYMD010000175.1:0-10765 GCA_964649005.1 uncultured Pirellulales bacterium | reverse complement strand
CAGTCCCAATGAACTCATTTTTGATGAAAATCCTGAAAAAATGCTTTTTCCCATGCACAAAGTCCATCGGCACCCGTATAATAGGCCACTATGCCAGTGGGTATAATAGGAGATAAATGATGAAACTTTCAACCAGAACAAGATATGGGGTCAGAGCTTTGCTGGAACTCGCCGGGAATCCGGGGACAAATCCCCTGCAGTTAAAAGTCATTGGTGATCGACAGGACATATCGGTGAAGTATCTTGAGCAACTGATGGTGGTATTGAAGTCGGCCGGGTTAGTTCAGAGCATCAGAGGCGCCAAAGGCGGGTATGTTCTTGCCAAACCGCCGGAACGAATAATGCTGAATGAGGTATTCAATGTTTTGGAAGGGCCTGTTACTACCGCTGGGTGTGTGTCGAACGAGAAATACTGTAGCCGGGTTTCTGATTGTGTGATCAGGGGGCTTTGGATGCGTGTTGAAAACGCTATCAATGATGTTCTTGGAACTACGACCCTTAAACAGTTGGCTGACCAGGCGAAGCAGAAGAATGCCCCGGACTATCAGATTTAGCAAGAAAAACAAAAAGAAGGCTCCTCTTTGCCATTCCCTCGCTGCGTATGCTCTGAGTGAAACCGAATGAGCGGGGATAAAGAAGCCTTGATTGGCAAACATAATTATTTTATTACAGGCTCTTACTTTTATGATGACAGAGGTGCGAAAATGAGCGCTATATTCAAAGATATTGTTGAGGCTGTGGGTTATACCCCGCTCGTGAAAATCAATAAGCTGGGTACTAGCAAGGCTACTATCCTTGGCAAGCTTGAGTCCGCCAATCCCTGCGGCAGTGTGAAAGATCGAATCGCCAAGTCAATGATAGCGGCTGGCGAGAAAGCGGGAATGATCAAACCCAATACGGTGATAATCGAGCCTACGAGCGGCAACACAGGCATCGGGCTTGCATGCGTATGTGCTTGCCGCGGGTACAAGCTGATACTGGCCATGCCTGAATCTATGAGCATCGAAAGGCGGAAGGTCTTGAAACAGTTCGGCGCTGAATTGGTTTTGACTCCTGCCGAGAAGGGCATGTCTGGCGCTGTTGAAAAGGCCGAAGAGCTTGTTGCCCAGTATCCGGACTCGTTCATGCCACAGCAATTCATAAATCCCGCCAATGTTAAAGCCCACAGGGAAACGACCGCTATAGAAATATGGAACGATACAGACGGAGACGTAGATATCTTTGTTGCCGGCATAGGAACAGGTGGTACCATTACGGGCTGTGGCCTGGCGCTCAAAGAAAAGAACAGGGATATCAAGGTTGTGGGAGTGGAGCCAGAAGACTCGGCCGTTCTTTCTGGTGGTCAACCTGGCCCGCATAAGATACAAGGTATCGGAGCTGGATTTGTGCCTGACATCCTCGACAAGAGTGTGATTGATGAGATTATGCAGGTCTCCAACAACGATGCGATAGAGACCGCTCGACAATTAGCTTCAAGAGAAGGCATTTTGGTTGGAATTAGTGCCGGAGCCGCCTTGTGGGCTGCAGTGCGAATTTCCGAACGGCCGGAGAGTGAAGGCAAGACTATTGTCACGGTGCTATGTGATACAGGAGAACGGTATATTTCGACTGAGTTGTTTGATTAATTCATAGTACCCGGATTAAAATTGGAATCGGACATGAAAAAAAAGACGTTGACCAATAAAAAAATCAGTCAATTGGTCGATCATATCGTTGATACCTATCGAGGTGATTCAGGGATTAACTTCATTGATGCCGCCAATCTACCTGTTCGTGGAGAAATCCAGGGGATTCTCGACTTGCTTTTCGAGGTTCTTTTTCCGGGCCATACGGGTGGCAGGGTGGTTACAAAATCGAACATTGGTTTTGTCGTCGGTGATATCCTCTGCCAGGTCCAGGCTGAGCTTTCCAAGCAGATTGAAAGGGCCTACAGATACCAATGCCGCATGAAGAAATGCGAGGGTTGTGATTGTGCGACAATGGCCGGGAATGTGACTGTGGATTTGCTGACTCGGCTTCCTGCGATACGAGAACTGCTCAAGGGGGATGTCGCTGCGGCATTCGATGGAGATCCAGCCGCCAAGTCCTACGAGGAGATCGTGATCAGCTATCCCTGTATTACGGCTATTGCGACGTATCGTATTGCCCACGAGCTGTGCCTGAAAGAGGTGCCCTTGATCCCGCGCATTATGAGTGAATGTGCGCACGCCAGGACGGGGATTGATATACATCCAGGCGCCACGATTGGAAGTAACTTCTTCATCGACCATGGCACCGGCGTAGTAATCGGCGAAACCACTATTATAGGCAACAATGTGAAAATATATCAGGGAACCACATTGGGGGCGATGAGCTTTCGCAGAGATGAGAAAGGCAGAATCATAAAGGGGGGCAAGCGACATCCGACGATTGAGGACGATGTCACTATATATGCCGAAGCCACGATACTGGGGGATATTACGATTGGCAGGGGGGCTGTAATAGGTGGTAACGTTTGGATCAAGGAATCCGTGCCGCCGGGTGTTACAGTTACAACGGCTAATCCTGATTTGATCTATACCAAACACAAACGGGCTAAATGATGTAGGGGAAACTGAGCAGGGCGTCTTTGTTTGGCGTTGGCTCAGAATGTTCATATTAGGAGAAGAATTCTTGAGCGAGCGACTTCTTGACAAGATCAAAACACTAAAGGCTGATCGGAATGCGGTAATACTCGCACATAACTATCAACCGGCGGAGATACAGGATCTGGCCGATTTCTGTGGTGATTCACTGGGTCTAAGCGTACAGGCCTCGAAGACGGATGCCGAGGTGATAGTCTTCTGTGGGGTAAGGTTCATGGCCGAAACGGCTGCAATTCTTTCGCCTCAGAAGACAGTCCTACTGCCTGATAAACATGCAGGTTGTCCTATGGCCGATATGATAACGGCCGATCAGCTTCGCGGGCTCAAAGAAGAGCACCCGGATGCACTCGTCGTATGCTATGTGAACAGTACTGCTGAAGTGAAGGCTGAGAGCGACTACTGCTGTACGAGCGCCAATGCGGTTGAAGTTGTCGAATCGCTGCCTTTCCACAAAAAGGTTATCTTCGTGCCCGACCAGCATTTAGGCCGTTTTGTTGCTGACAAGACTGGGCGGGATATGGTGCTCTGGCCCGGTTATTGCACTACGCACGTGTTTATAACGGAAGAAGATATCAAAGAGGCTAAAGAGAAACATCCGGATGCGATAGTTATGGCGCACCCTGAGTGCAGCGAGCCTGTAAAGGACTTGGCCGATGAGCTGCTAAGCACGGGCCAGATGCTTAAATTCGTTGCGCAATCTTCGGCCAGCCAATTCATAGTGGCCACGGAGAATGGTATAATACACACTCTGAAGAAGCAGAATCCAAAGGCCGAGTTCTTCCCTGCCAGCGAAAGAGCGATCTGTCCCAATATGAAAAAGATAAGCATCGATAAAGTGATAACCTCACTTGAGCAGATGCAATATCAGGTAACGGTCCCGGAGCCGGTCAGAACGAAAGCCAAGAGATCGCTCGATAGAATGATAGAAATCTTACCTGTATAACAACAGGAGCATTAAAAAAATGGTACAGAAAAATGAATATCACCTGGACACTCTGGCGCTGCACGCAGGTCATCAGGTCGACTCGGACACACTCAGCAGGGCCGTGCCGATTTACCAGACCACGAGCTATTTGTTTAAGGATACGGATCACGCCGCCAATCTTTTTGCGCTGAAGGAGTTCGGCAATATTTACACGCGATTGATGAATCCGACAACCGATGTCCTGGAGAAACGCTTGGCCGCCCTCGAAGGCGGCGTTGGTGGATTATGCTTCGCTTCAGGCATGGCCGCTATTACTGCTGCCGTTCTCAATATCTGCCAGGCTGGCCAGCACATCGTTGCCTCCAGTACGCTCTATGGCGGGACAGTGACTCTGTTCAGTCAGACCCTGCCCAAGCTTGGCATTGAGGTCGATTTTGTTGATGCGAAGAATCCGCGGAATTTCGCAGCCGCGATCAAAGACAACACCAGGCTGTTGTACATCGAAACGATCGGCAATCCGAAGAACGATGTGCTCGATTATGAGGCTATTGCAAAAGTCGCACATGATAACGGCATGCCCCTGGTATGTGATAACACGGTTGCTTCGCCTGTATTATTCAGGCCTATCGAGCATGGCGTAGACATCGTAGTTCATAGCTGCACGAAAATCATCGGTGGGCACGGCACCAGCATTGGCGGCGCTATCATCGATTCAGGCAAGTTCAACTGGGCCAATGGTAGATACCCAGAGCTGACGGAGCCTGATCCGAGCTACCACGGCATCAAGTATGTCGAGGCCGTTGGCGAGCTGGCGTACATCATCAAGGCGCGAACCCAGTTTCTAAGGGATATGGGGGCGTGCCTTTCCCCGTTCAACGCGTTCCTGCTGATCCAGGGGCTCGAAACGATACATCTGCGCGTACCAAGGCATTGCGAAAATGCCCTGAAACTGGCGCAATGGCTTGAAAGGAATGAATCTGTTACATGGGTCAATTACCCGGGATTGCCTTCCCATCCCGATTTCGCACTTGCGCAAAAATACTTGTCAAAAGGGCAGGGTGCGGTGCTTGGTTTTGGTATTAAGGGTGGAAAAGATGCAGGTGTAAAGTTCATTAACAACGTTAAGCTCGCAAGCCATTTGGCGAATATCCTTGACAGCAAAACCCTCGTGATTCATCCTGCCAGTACGACGCACCAGCAGTTGAACGGGAAGGAACAGCTTGCAGCCGGCGTAACAGAAGATTATATTCGTGTTTCAGTAGGTACCGAACACATTGATGATATTATCGCGGATTTCGAACAGGCACTAAATGCCAGTCAAAGGTGAACAGAATGTGGGAATACACTGATAAGGTAAGAGATCATTTCTTCAATCCCAGAAATGTTGGTGAAATTGAGGATGCCGATGGCGTAGGTGAAGTAGGCTCGCTGGCTTGTGGCGACGCTTTGAAGCTTACCTTCAAGCTCGACAAAGAAGGCAGGATAGCTGATGCAAAGTTCAAAACCTTCGGATGCGCCAGCGCAATCGCGACTTCATCGGTTCTGACCGAATTGATAAAAGGCAAGATGTTGGATGAGGCGATGCACGTGACGAACAAGGATATTGCTGATTATCTTGGCGGCCTGCCTGAACAGAAAATGCACTGCTCGGTCATGGGCCAGGAAGCTCTGGAAGCTGCTATAGAAAACTACCGTGGCGACAGCGCGAAGAAGCACGAGCTTGAAGGTAAGGTTGTCTGTACGTGTTTTGGAGTGACCGAAAAAGAGATCGAGCGGGTCGTTCTGGAAAACAACCTCAAAACCGTCAAGGAAGTCACCAACTATTGCAAAGCAGGCGGTGGCTGTGGCGGCTGCGTACCTGAAATCCAGAAAATCATAGACAAGCTCCAGCCGGAGAAGCACGAAGAGTCCGCCGAAGGCGGATCGATTCCGCGAAAGCCTGAGAAACTCACGAACATCCAAAAGATTCAATTGATCCAGCAGACCATAAACAAACATATACGGCCCGCCCTGAGAGCAGATGGCGGAAACATCGAGCTGATAGATGTCATGGGCGACAAAGTCATAGTGGCGTTCAGAGGAATGTGTGCACAGTGTCGCCTCGCCGAGTTCACTATGAGGGATGTTGTAGAGGCAAAGCTAAAGGAGTTTGTCTCGGACGACATCTTTGTTGAAGAAATGAAAGACCCACAGCAGACCGACGCACGTGAGGGATAGCACATGAATACCGTGTATTTTGACAACAACGCTACAACGAAAGTAGCCGAAGAAGTATTCGAAGAGATGAAGCCCTTCTTGTGTGACTTGTATGGCAATCCTTCCAGCATGCATACATTTGGTGGTCAAGTTGGCCGGTATGTTCGCAATGCCAGGGAGCAGGTGGCTGGACTCTTGGGCTGTGATCCGAGCGAGATCATGTTCACCAGTTGTGGCACCGAAAGTGACAACACGGCCATAAAAGGCACTCTCGCTGCCATTCCTAACAGGCGAAAAGTAATCACCACAAGAGTTGAACACCCTGCGGTTCTTGGCGTCTGCCGTGACCTCGATAACTACGGTTATACTGTTGCAGAAATATCGGTGGACAAATTCGGCCGGCTGGACCTCGATGAGCTTGAAGATCAGCTCGACAATGACACCGCTCTGGTCTCTGTCATGTATGCCAACAACGAGACAGGGACAGTTTTCCCGATAGACAGGATTGCAGAAATGGTTACCAGCAGGGGGGCTGTATTCCATACAGACGCTGTCCAGGCCGTAGGAAAGATACCGCTGAATCTCTTTCAAAGCCACATCGACCTGCTAAGTCTCTCAGGCCACAAACTCCACGCCCCAAAAGGCATTGGAGTCCTTTTCGTGCGCAAAGGAACGAGACTTCTGCCCTTTATGCTGGGAGGCCATCAGGAAGGGGGGCGTCGCGCCGGTACAGAGAACGTTGCAGGCATTGTTGCTCTTGGCAAAGCCTGTGAGCTGGCGGGCAAGAGCATCGAGCAAGAGAACAACAAGGTCAAGAAACTGCGAGACAAGCTTGAAAAAGCGATCTTAAAGCAATGCCCTGACTGCCAGATAAATGGCGATGTTAAAAATCGCCTCCCCAATACGAGCAACATCAGCTTCGAGTACATCGAGGGCGAGGCAATCCTTCTTATGCTCGACCGCTTCGGCATATGCGCCAGCAGCGGTTCGGCCTGCACGTCGGGCTCGCTCGAACCCAGCCACGTCCTTCGAGCCATGGGTGTCCCATTCACCGCCGCCCACGGCTCAATCCGTTTTAGCCTTAGCAGATACAACACCGAGGAGGAAATAGACTACGCCACAGAAAAAATCCCACCAATCATCGAGCAGCTTCGGAAGCTCTCGCCATTTGTGGCCAGGTAGCTGGAACGTGTGATTACATAAAATGCAGTTTCAATTGGCGCCTCTCGCAATAAGACCCGCTCTGCGAAATAATGCCGAAGGAGGGAGTCGAACCCTCACCCTGTTGCCAGGACGGGATTTTGAATCCCGCGCGTCTGCCAGTTCCGCCACTTCGGCCGAAACGAGCGGTGATTATGAACTCCAAGGCGGTGGTTGTCAATGCCAAAATTGGTCATATGACTTGACCGATGATGAGAACTGCCTGCCTGCGACGGTCTTTGAACTCCGAGATATGCCTGTTTGAGATGGAATGACACCGCGGCAGTCGATTTGTCGGCATCAGGTAATCAGTAGTCGATGAAGACGATGTCTTCAGGTATGGCTACTACATCTCTATGCTTGGGCCCCAGTAGTTTCTTGATCTCTGTGCTGTGCTTGCCCGCCAAAGCCTTCAACTGGGTGCTGCCAACGCTTGTGACCGCCTTGGCGCTATCGTTGAGCATAACCACATCCCCGGCCTCGAACGAGCCATCCACAGAAGTAATGCCGCTCGGCAATAGGCTCTTGTGGTTTTTTACTGCTCGCATTGCACCGGTATCGATATGAATCGTGCCTGCTGCTTGGCTGTTGAGTATCCACCTTGACCGGTTGCTAAGTTTTCGTCTGGGCATGAAGACGGTTCCGATCTGCTCCCCGGCGACAATCCTGTCGATCACATTTTTCTGCCTGCCGTCCGCCAGCACAATACGGCATCCTGCATCCGAGGCGATTCGCGCCGCCTCGATTTTTGTCTTCATTCCGCCGGTGGCGTGTTTGCTGCCTGCCCGTCCGGCGCTCTTGACGATTTCATCAGTTATCTCGAAGACTGTAGGTATTCGCTTGGCGTCGCTATGTTTGTGCGGGTCTCTGTCGTAAAGCGCATCGATGTCGCTGAGGATAATTAGCAGATCCGCATCGATTTTGCTCGCTACCAATGCACTTAATCTGTCATTGTCGCCAAAGGCCGTACCGATCTCATCTGTGCTGACGCTGTCGTTTTCGTTCAATATCGGTACCACGCCGAGTGTGAGCAGTGTGTCAATCGATTTACGCAGGTTGAGATATGTCCTGCGATTGTTCAGAACTTCCGCTGTTAAGAGCACTTGTGCGACCTTGACATTATACTTCGCAAAGGATTTGCGGTACTCAGCCATTAGAAGCGGCTGGCCAATGGCGGCGCAGGCTTGACGCATCTTCATACCTTTGACTTTGCCATCATACTCAACCTGACCCGCTCCCATTCCGATGGCACCCGATGTAACGACAACGGTCTGCCTGTCGGTTTGGAGCAGAGAAGTGATTTGCCTGGCTATTTGCCGTACGTATGCAGCATCAATCCCATCGTTTTTGCTTAGAACGTTGGTTCCGATCTTAACGACGATTCGTTTTGTCTTGCTGAAATCCCGCATATTGAATCTGGCTTGTGCCGTCCGGTTTTCCTTGAGAGGTTCTACTCTCAAGACTCCCCCTTGAGCCTATTTCAGTTTCTTGTGCGTGAATGTCTTACTACCGCTTGAGTAGTCGGCAACAACCTGGCCGTTACCCAGCAGTTTCCATTTGTATATAACGAGTCCTTCGAGTCCTACCGGCCCGCGAGCGTGGATCTTGTTAGTGCTGATGCCCACTTCGGCGCCGAGACCATAGCGAAAACCGTCGCTGAAACGCGTACTGCAATTCCAGAGAACGTTTCCCGAATCAACGAGTTCCATGAATCTTTCCGCCTTGTCTCTATTGGCAGTGACGATTGCATCTGTATGTCCGGAGCCGTAGTAGTTGATATGTTCGATTGCCTCGTCCATATCCGCCACAACCTTGATCGACAGAATATAGTCCAAGTACTCAGTGCCCCAGTCCTCTTCGGTAGCAGCCTTGACGCTAATGATCGAAGCAGTTTTTGAGCATCCTACAAGTCTGACACCCTTCTCTTCGAGGGCTGTCTGTGCTTTTGGCAGGAATTGCCCAGCAATTTCCTCATGCACCAATAAGGTCTCTGCGGCATTGCATACGGCAACATATTGGCATTTTGAGTCAACAGTGATCCCGGCCGCCATCTCCAGATCGGCCTCTGAGTCCACGTAAACATGGCATATTCCATCGGCATGGCCCAGAACGGGAATATTCGTATTGTTCATTATATATCGCACGAATTCATTGGAGCCTCGTGGGATGATAAGGTCTATATGCTCGTCCTGCCCCAGCATCTCCGCCACGTCCTGGCGACTCTCCAGCAGTTGAATCCACCCGACAGGCAAACCGGCCTTTTCGGTAGCTCTTCCGATAACATCAGCCAAAACGCGGTTGGTTTTAGCTGCTTCGCTGCCACCTTTCAGCAACACTGCGTTGCCACTTTTGAGGCAGAGCGTCGAAATCTGCACCAATGCGTCCGGCCTGGATTCGAAGACAACGCCCACTACCCCTATAGGGCAGCTTACCTTATAGAGAACAAGACCCTCGTCCAGTTCAGTTACGGAGATCGTCCTGCCCACGGGATCATCCAGCTTGATCAGGCTCTGGATACCCGCGCATACGTCAGCTATCTTCTTCTCGTCGAATTTCAGACGTTTCAGAAGAGGCCCTGCCAGGTTGTCCTTCTCTGCCTGTGCCAGATCCTCTCTATTGGCGCCAATTATCTTCTCTGCATTGGAAACCAAGGCCTCGCTAATATCTGCCAGTGCTGCATTCCTGGCATCTGTCTTGGTCGCTGCCAGCGTAATAGATGCTCTCTTGGCTCTTTCAGCTACTTTAGCAATACTCATTTCTCTCTACCATAGACTGTTTATCATTGACTATTTCGTATCGATCATTTAGATTCGGAGCCTTAATGATAATTTGATCGGGCTCGATAAGCAACGATCATTCGCCTGCGGGTGTAGCTTAATGGTAAAGCTCCAGCCTTCCAAGCTGGCCATGTGGGTTCGATTCCCATCACCCGCTTTCACTCATACTTGTTATCACTTTTTCTGATACTTTCGTCGCCTTTTGCATCCGGCTCTTGTTAAGTACTCGCCACTTCTTCCCACATGGCTTAAGTGCTTATGTAATAATTGATTACGGAATATAGTGGGGCGGTCCTATAATAGAATTTGTGGAAAATACAGGAAAAAGTGTGCATTAGTATTGACGTTGTGGTGGAAAGTGGTACGATATCCCAGTAAAAGTTAATTGAGTGGGGCTAACGCCATGTTATTGCTAACAGGAGAATATCAACACGTTGTCGATGACAAAAGCAGAGTCCTCGTTTCAAACAGGCTCAGAAGTCAGATAGATGCCGAGGAGCATGGCAGTCATTTCTACCTGGTGCTTGGTGCCAACGGTATTCTCTGTCTCTACCCTGAGAAATACTTTGAACAGATTGCTCTATCGGTTGCTCCTGGAACTGTAGCCCCGGATGAGGCTGTTTCTTTCGAGAGGATGAGCTTTGCGTTATCCAATAAGGTGGAGTTGGACGGGCAGGGCCGTTTATTGCTCAGCGAAAAGCTTCGTAAAAGGGCGGGACTGAAGGATCAGGTCACCCTTATCGGAGTCAGAGACCACATCGAATTGTGGAATACCGAAAACTGGGAACAATATGTCTGGGACAATATGACGCAGTATCAGAGGCAAATGTCGCAGGCAAGACAGGTTGTGCTACATAAGCAAAACGAGGAGATTTGAGCCGGATAAAGGAGGTAGAATGATCGAAATGGAGTCGAACCATTGCCGAATAGTGACCGAGAGCCTTAATAGCCAAAGGGATGTTAATGAGCAAACCTTTGTGTCATTGGGGATTCTCGCCGAGCGGCTGGAACACTTGAATCAGCTTGATGGAGCCTTTGCATGT
>CAZYMD010000174.1:0-10801 GCA_964649005.1 uncultured Pirellulales bacterium | reverse complement strand
GGGCTAGACTCCTTACCCCCACTGTGCACACGAGAACACATCTGCCTGCGCCAAGCCCGAATTTCTCTCTGGTAAAAAACAATACCTACGATATTACTTTTTATCCGATCTCCTGAAACAGTCAACCAAATTTTGAGAAAAAAGGCGAGAAGTGACACATTCTTACTATGCCGCATTACGAGTGACTCATCGCCAATCGTGACAATGACAGATGGCACGGCGCATCGCCCGGGATTGAACTGTAAAAAAAACTACCGAGATGATCTATATTTGCTATCCTCACATGCGCCGAACTCAGACGGCTTCCATAGGTATCAGACAAAGAAACCGCAGGACAGAACTACCGGTATTCTTGAATCTGTGTTCCGCCCCCCCGGGGACAAACGCCACGTGCTCTCGCTCGATTCTATATTCTCGCCCTTCACAGACACAAATTCCCTCACCCTCAACAACAAACACTTCATGCTCGTGGGGATGCGTATGCAAAGGCGTATGTCCCCCTGGTTGCAGCTCGAACATTCGCATCGCAAAGTTTTCGGCTCCGTCATCCCTGGAAATCAGCCACTGTATTTCAACGCCTTCGGCGTCGTCGATCTCGACCGGATTCTTCGGGATGTTTCTGCTCGCTTCGATCTTCATTTGCCGCTCCTGTCACTTTTCAGCCGCGTTCACACTAAACACCGCAGTCAGCCAAGCTTCCTGGCAAGAATCTCCGACACTACCTTCGGATTCGCCTGCCCGCCGGTCTTCTGCATAACCTGCCCGAGCAGAAAACCTCGCGCCTTCTTGCTTTTCTTACCGCCTTCTTTCACGTCCTGCACCGCCCCCTCGTTGCTCTTGAGCACCTCGTCAACTATCAGCTCCAACTCGCCGGCGTCGCTTTTCTGCACAAGATCAAGCTCTTGCGACAGAACTTCAGGTGTCTTATCCGTACCCGCCATCGCTTCGAATACTGACGAAGAAGCGCTCGCACTGACTATCCCGCTTTCAACCATCCCCGCCAACTGTGCAATTCTCGTCGCATCAATACCCAGCTCGCCAATAGTACAGCCTTTATCGTGAGCTAACTTTAATCCGCTCTGCGTAAGAAGATTGCAAATCCGCTTCGGATCGCCGCCGGCCTCGACCGCTTCGTCGAACAGCTCAGCAGTCGAACGCTCGGCTGTCAATACACCTGCGTCATAGTCACTCAATTGATATTGCTGGACATAACGCATCTGCCTGCCGATGGGCAATTCGCACAGTTGCGACCTGATCCGTTCCAGCCATGCATCGTCAACTTTCACAGGCACTAAATCTGGATCGGGAAAATACCTGTAATCGTGCGCCTCTTCCTTCTCCCGCTGCAGCACGGTGACGTCCCGCGCATCATCCCAGCCTCGCGTCGTTTTATTGCCCATCTTCATAACAACGCCTGCATCGAGAAACTCCTCCAACTGCCTTTGCTCTTCGTAATCGATGCTTCGCTCGAGCGCCCGAAAGCTGTTGAGATTCTTAACCTCGACGATGGGCGTCCTGTATTCCTTGCCGTCCTTGTTTATGATTAGGTTGATATTGGGCTCGAACCGCATGTGACCCTTCTGCATATCACCTTCCGAGACGCCCAGGTATCGAACGATCCGTTGCAATTCCACTGCAAGCGCTCGCGCTTCGGCGCCGTTGTTCATATCAGGCTCGGTCACTATCTCCAGCAGCGGCGTCCCCGTTCGGTTCAGATCAACCTGTGAGAAATTCGCGGAGTGTATGTTCTTGCCGGCATCCTCCTCCAGGTGAGCCCTGATGATCCCTATTCTCTTGGTCTGCCTGGGCTCGGCCGAACTGTCGTCTCCGCCAACGGGAATCTCAATAAAACCATCACTGCTCAAAGGAAGATCGTATTGGCTTATCTGGTAATTCTTTGGAAGATCGGGATAGTAGTAGCTCTTGCGATCCCACTTGGTAAAGCGAGCGATTTCGCAGTTCAAGGCAAGTCCGACAAGAACGGAGTACTCGAAGGCCTGCTTGTTCATCACAGGCAGGACCCCTGGCATCCCAAGGCACACCGGACAGACCCTGCTATTGGGCCCCTGCCCGAACTCCACCGCGCAGCCGCAAAACATCTTGCTCTTCGTGCACAGTTGCACGTGGATTTCAAGTCCGATCAGCACCTTGTACTGCAATTCGCCGCTCATTGTCACCTTCACCCGCCCAAAGGAGGCGTTTCCATATGCCAGTCCGTACTTTTCTCATACATCCGCGCAATCCGCAGCAGCTTCTCTTCGCTGAACGCCGGAGAGAGTATCTGCAATCCGATCGGCAGCAGCCCCTGATCGAAGCCACACGGAACGCTTATGCCCGGTATGCCCGCCAGATTTGCTGATATAGTATAAATATCGGATAAATACATCTGGAGCGGATCGTTGACCTTCTCTCCAACCTTGAAGGCCGTGGTCGGTGAAACAGGCATTACTATACAGTCACACGCCTCAAAAGCCCTGGTGAAGTCGCTTCTAATCAAATTCCTGACCTTCAAAGCCTTCAGGTAGTATGCATCGTAGTAACCGCTCGACAGTGCATATGTGCCAAGCATAATCCTCCGCTTGACCTCTTGACCGAAAGCTTCCTCCCGCGACTTGGCGTAAATATCGACGTAATTCTCCGCCTTATCGCTTCGATGCCCATAGTGAACACCGTCGTAGCGAGACAGATTGCTGGACGCCTCGGCAGTAGCTATTACATAGTATGCAGCAATAGCATAGTCGAGGTGAGGCATTTCCACTTCCACGATCTCCGCGCCAAGTTCCCTGTACACGCCAACCGCTTCATTCAAGGCCTGCAACACCGATTCATCGGCGCCCGCATTCAGATTCGGCGCCACACCTATCTTCAGAGCCTCAATCGGCTCATTCAATTTCTCAAGATAATCGCAGACCGGCGCAATAGACTCACTCACGCTCGTACTGTCGGCGGGATCATGACCTGCTATCACGTTCAACATCAGCGCACAATCTTCAACCGTCTGCGTAAGCGGCCCGATCTGATCGAGACTTGAGCCGTACGCCACGAGCCCATATCTCGACACTCTCCCATAGGTAGGCTTGAGCCCCACCACACCACAGAAGCTGGCAGGCTGCCTTATTGAGCCCCCCGTATCCGAGCCAAGCGCCGCAACAGCCAATCCGCTTGCTACAGCCGCTGCAGAACCGCCGCTGCTGCCACCCGGAACCCTGCTCCTGTCCCACGGATTAACAGTTTGCTTCAGACCCGAATTCTCAGTGCTCGAGCCCATCGCAAACTCGTCCATGTTGGTTTTGCCGACAATGACCGCGTCGGCAGCGAGCAGCTTGTCCACTACTGTAGCGTTGTATGGACTATGAAAATTCTTGAGTATCTTCGAAGCGCATGTTGTGGCTCCGAACTTCGTGCACATATTGTCCTTGATAACAACAGGCACACCCGCAAGAGCCCCCACCGATTCACCAGCCGCGATGCGCCGGTCAATCTCGGCCGCCCTCTCAAGGGCTTGCACGCGAAAAGTGCTAATGAATGCACCGATGACCGGATCGAATTGCTCTATGCGGCCAAAAATACCACTGGTCGCCTCAACGCTGCTTATCCGCCCTGCCGCAATACGGTCACGTAGTTCCTTTGCACTGAGTCTTTCCATCGCTACAGCTCGAACGCTACTTCTTCTCCTGGACTTTCCGATGTTTAAGCAGCCACTCGTACAGTTCCGGATTCTCATACGTCCGAGTCCACGAGTCGTGATACGCATCCGGGTAGACGGTAAGCTTGGCGTTGCCGCCGGTGCCGTTAACCGCCTTAACCATTACCTCTGATTCATCGGGATTCACAGTTCGATCCTTCGCGCCGTGGAACGCCCAGACAGGCGTATCTTTAAGCCGTCCCGCGAAAAATCGCCTTCCCCCGCCGCATATAGGAACAATAGCCGCAAACCTCTCCGGATGTGCACAACCAAGAGTCCATGTCCCATAGCCACCCATGCTTAAACCCGTCAGGTAGACACGCTCCTCATCCACATTGTATTTCTTCACGATCTCATCCAGCAGCCCCATAAGCACATCAACCTTGTCCGGCCACCAATCGTCCTTAGGGCATTGAGGCGAAACTACAATAAATCCGAAATCCTTCTTCGTCTCGACGATCTTCGGAGGCCCATGCTTCTTGACAACATCCAGGTTGCTCCCTCGCTCACCCGCCCCGTGCAGAAACAGAATCAATGGCCACTTCTTGTCTGACTTACCGTACTCTTCAGGCAAAAACAACAGGTACTTGCACCCTATCGTCTTTGTTACAGTCTTCTCGAATTGCTTCGGACTCTGGCCGGTCGGCACAGCCTTATCTGACTTCATATCTTCGTTCTCCGCCTTGACCGGACCTGCCGTGAAGATCAAAAAAATAGCAAGCCACAACACATATTGCTTTTTCATTACGAGGCGCCTCCAGTTGTACTGTTGACATAGTCTCTACGCACCTGAATTATCATCCAGTATCTTGGGAACTAAGAAGAACTCATCATCCGCTTCCGGGGCATTGGCCAAGGCAGCCTGGAGCCCCAAAGATTCCTTGACGCAATCCTCACGAAAGACGTTGCTAACAGGCAGGCTGTGCGCCAGAGGCTCGACCGATTCGGTGTCCAACTCGTTCATCTTCTCCACATAGCCCAGAATTGCACTCAACTGCCCTGTAAATTCCCCTATTTCCGCATCAGACAGTTCCAAACGAGCCAGTTTCGCCACCTTCCTCACCTGGGCTTCGTCAATTGTGCCAGCCATTGCCCGTCCCCGTGTAAAAAAGAGCGAGGTACCAGTCCACCTCGCCCATACCAAACAGCTATTGAAAACAAGCCGATTCGGCTTGTTTTCCTTCTCTCGCCAAAGTCCTAAGCGATCTTCTCAGCAGGCTTGTAGTTGCGCTTGGGCGGCTTCACGACCAGCCCCATCCGAATTGCCTTCGCGGAAACTTTTATCCTGCACACCTTGCCGTCAATAAGCGCCCGAACCTTCTGTATGTTCGGTTTGAACTTGCGCTTGGTTATACCGGTCACCTTGGTGCCGACGCCGCCAAGGTGCTTTGCCTTGCCGCGTTTGCAGATGCTCCTGCCGCTAACTGTCTTCTTACCTGTAAAATGGCATAATCTCGACATTCTCTAAACTCCTGCTATATCCTAATGTCGTCTCTTGTTATCGTCTCGTTATTTCAAATACCCAAACTCACGAAGCCATCCAGCCCAAAATTGAGCCGACCCGCTCTTGCGTGTCTATGAACAACCTTTCATACTCATCGCTTCCAGAATCTATATCAACCGATATAACTGAAGCATCGAGTTTCGAGCCCGGTATTATAGCCGAGAGACTACCTCTATGGAAGCCCAATCTGGCTTAAAACAGCAAAAAAAACGCAGCATCCGCCTCCCTGAAGCGTTTTTCACCTTTCGCCACTTGAGCCATCGATCCCATTCCCCTACATCACAGAGATTTGGGCTCGCTCAAAACGAAGTCCTAAATTGTCCCGTCAGGCATCACCTTTGGCCTTACGTGCTTTCCTGGCCTTCTTTAGATATCCTAATTCCGCTTCGCTCAAGCGTCTGTACCTGCCGACTCCCAGCCCACGCGAGGTAAGCTTCCCGATGCCGGTGCGCTTTAGGGACTTAACAGGAAAGCCCACCTTGGCAAACATCCGGCGAATCTGCCTGTTCAATCCCTGCCCGATAGTAATCTCAACCAGAGACTCCTTGAAATTGCGTTTGAGTATCTTTACGGATGTTCTCGCCGTTTTACCTTCCGCCAGCCATATACCACTCTTGAGCTTCTGGATCTCTTCGGCCTCGATCCGCCCTTTGACACAAACAACGTAGGTCTTCGACAGTCCGTATCGCGGATGCGTCAGCTTGTTCGACAGCTCAGTGTCGTTGGTAAGGATAATTATGCCTGTTGTATCGATATCAAGCCGGCCAACGCAAAAAATGCGAAGATCTGTCGGAATCAGCTCGATTGCCATCTTCCTGCCCTGAGGGTCCCTGTTGCTGCAGATCACACCCTTGGGCTTATTCAGCAGGAAGTACACTTTCTGTGCGGCATGAATCCTTCGACCGCTAACAGTTATCATGTCAACATCGGGATCAACAAAGGCGGGTAAGGAATCCACGACTTTACGATTCACACATACCGCGCCTTCGAGAATCAGTTCTTCGCAATTCCTGCGCGAGTCAACGCCTGCCGCCGCCAGCACCTTATGGAGTCTCTGTTTAGCCATAAACTATTCACCAGCACTTACCAATACCCTAATTGTGTAAAAATCGTCATTGCGAGCCATGAATCATATGGTTCATGGCGTGGCAATCTCATATTCCTTGAAGGAGAGATGCTACCGCACCAATAAAACACATCACAATAATGCCTAAAATTTCAACCTTGACAGAGCACTAATCCCCTAATGGCCAACACAAATACTCAATGTGAGCGATTGTCAGTAGGCCCAGACGTTCCCAAAAGTAATACCACACTGGTTCGCGTAGATAATGCCGATACAACACAACACCCAGAGCACAAAGCCAGCCTGAAACGGGATGTCTTTCGAAATAAGCTCGACAGGCCCCGGATAACTGCCCTTTTGAATCATACCGCTGAAACGAAAGACACAATACAACACCAGAGGCGTCGTATAAACCAGGTTATTCGTTCCGAAAGTATCCAGAGTCCTCTCATCCATGGCGTACAGGAGAAACGAAACAACAGCCAGGCCGCTCGTAACATCAATCATATGAACGAGCAGCTCAGGCGTATAAGCAGCCAGTGTTCGCCGGAACAATTCCCCGTTCTCCTGGAGTTGAAGCACCTCACCCTGTCGTTTGCTGAAAGCCAGGAACAGGCAAAGAGCAAAGGTGCATATTATCAACCACGGTGAGATGAAAACCCCCACAACAACAGCCCCGGCCACCGCCCGAAGGCAGAAGCCGACGGAGATAATGATACAGTCAAGTATCATAGCACGCTTGAAAACAAGTGTATACAGGACCATCAGAAGCAGGTACACAAGTATGATGATCCCAAGGACTCTACCCAGCATAAAACTGCCGACCAGCGCCACTGCCGCACAAACAACAGCCAGCAAGGCGGCCGGTCCCACACTAACAATGCCCGCGGCAATAGGTCTTCTGCGATTCTCGGGATGCAGCCGGTCTGTCTCGCGATCGACAATATCGTTGAAAATATATATGGCTGAAGCAGCAAGACAGAAACAGAAGAACGCACCGAAAGCACTGCCAACGGAGATCAGAACTTCGTTAATCGGCCCAAACAGCTTACGTCCGAATATGAGAGCCGCAAAGACGAAAACATTTTTCGTCCAATGCATCGGACGCATCATTTGGAGAAACTTCATTACCTCACCTTTCTGCATCACAACACGGCCGGTTGCCTGAGCAACCGTTCTCAGCGAACCTCTCAGTCGATCCACCCAATGCCGCATGCCGGATGATGGTCACCAGATAAAATATCGACATCCTGCCAGGATTCCGTAGAATTATACTCTGATGGACGCTAACTGAACAGCGTATTGTGATTCTTTCGAAAACATCGAATTCTTGCTATTGGCGAGGAGCACCATGATAACCACAGTCGTTTTCGACCTGGATGACACGCTCTACGATGAGCTTGACTACTGCAGGAGCGGTTTTGACGCGGTAGCCGAGTCCATTGCGGACATACCATCCACCCCATCCGCCGACCACATATCGCAAGTACTTTGGGATATTTTCACCAGCGGCAATCACAAAACGACGTTCAACGCGGCCCTCGACAAGCTCGGTATGGATTATGACGAGCAGCTAATTCGCCGGATGATAGCTGTCTATCGCAATCATATGCCCCAAATAATTCTGCCACAGGACAGCCGAGAAGTCCTCGAACAGTTACACACAAACTACAACCTGGCGTTGCTCACCGATGGCTTTCTGCCCGCCCAGCAATACAAGGTGCAGGCCCTTCGAATCGCCCAGTACTTCAAATGTATCGTCTATACCGAAGAGCTTGGCAGGGACTGCTGGAAGCCTTCGCCGACAGGCTTCGAGAAGATACTGGCAGACCTGCATTCAAGCGGCCAAAATGCGGTTTATATAGCAGATAATCAGCTTAAGGACTTCATAGCACCCAATAAACTGGGCTTTTCGACAATCCAATTGCTCCGGCCGACCCGCATCCATACCGATAAATCAACCGATCCCGAAGCCAATCCACAGCATGTAATCCTGAAAATCTCCGAATTACCAGCCCTGCTGCACAGGCTCTGATCGGGAACACCCAGCCCGATCCACTAAAACAACTCCCGCCCTCCACTAAAAAAGACCGGCCAAAAGCAACCAAACAGAGCCCCAAGACTGTTTTTTTGTTGACTCAGACCCCCTCAAAAGCGATAATAGGGTATCAAAACAGCTTGATGGGTGATGTCCAGCGATTTCTTAGGAGTATTTCAATATGCCACCACGCAAGAGACAGCAAAGCAATGCTATGCTCTATATACTCATAGCCTTTGTGGGGCTTTCCATAATCGCAATAACTTTTGCGATTGTCTATTATGTGAAAGCTGAGGATTTCAAAAATAGGGAGGTCATCGCACAGAGGGACCTCGACGTATACGCTTCGTCGACGGAAATTGCCAACGTGGGTTCTCTCATAGGCGCCAAACAATCTCGACAGACCTTCCTTGGTGCTATGCTCGAACACCTGGATCGTGTCGTTATGCTGGCTACGGGCTCGGTTCCCCAGGATACGACAGCGGAGAATAAAGTCGCCAAGGTTTTCGACGAAGTCGTTAAGGCTATTGAGCTGACTTCTAAATACGCCAGCCTCGCCAACGAAGACCCGAACTCAGTCGGACTGATCAGGATCATCGTCGATCTCAAGAATAAGCTCGACAACAGCGTTGACTCGGAAATTGCCCTAAAAAAGGACCTCCAAAAGCTCCAGGCGAATTTTGACGCCATGCAGGCGACCACATTCGAAAAGGAGGAGCAACTGATCTCCATAAAGGACAGGCTCCAGGAGGAAGTCAACCAGACCAAGCAGGACTACAACGATCTGGAGGTGCGGCTTAACCAGACTGCAAGCCAGCGAGAGCAAAACCTGAATGTTGAATTGAAAGCGTTAGAAGCAAGGGCGGATCAATTGGATCAGGATTTGGGCAGGACTCAAGAAGAGCTTAAGGTTGCATTAGCATCCCTCAGACGCGCCGAGAAGGAAATCGCAATCGTCAAGGGACCGCCAGATCCGAACGTACCTGCATATATTCCGGACGGCAGGATCATTCTGATCGACCAGGCCAACAATGTAGTTCACATCAGCATCGGAAGCGATGACCGCGTCTACAGAGGCCTGACATTCTCAGTCTATGATAAAGGCCAGGGAATTCCCAAGGACGGCAAAGCAAAGGCCGAGATCGAGGTATTCGACGTTGCCAAGTCTTTCGCCGCCGCACGTATCGTTAAGCCAGACAAAACGCGTCCGATCCTGTTGGGTGACACCATCGCGAATGTAATCTGGGACGGTAGCAGAAGCAACGTGTTCGTTATCGCAGGCCAGTTCGACCTCGACAAAAACGGCTCAATGGATCGCAATGCAGACAGCAAAATAACTTCCCTGGTTGAGAAATGGGGAGGCAAGGTCGCTGACACCATCACCGCCGACACCGACTATCTCGTGCTTGGGGACAAGCCCAGATTACTCAAGAAACCGACGCCCAAGGACCTGGAAATGGATCCCCAGGCCACAGCGAAGTACGAGAATGCACAGCGTATGCTCGAACGCTACAACCAGCTAATGGCGAACGCCGAAGCGCTCTGGATACCGATCCTCAGATACGACAGGTTCCTCTACTTAATCGGTTACAAAGGACAGATAACTCGCGCAGACGCATTCTGATCCCAGACAACTTACAGATTCTAAACTGGATAGTCCTTTCGGATTACCTGAACTGGCGGCATCGCTCCCGCACATAGGGAGGAACCGAACTCGTGGCTATAACTTACTGACTATCGCCTTGTCGGGCGTTGTATATCTGCCCGCCCGCCTCGCCGTATTTCAGCAGCACATCTCTCGCCTGCTCCCGAAGAACATCACGCACAACCGCTATCCCCCGAGCTTCAAGACAGCCAATCCAGTCCGCAGGCTTGCTTCCCTCATCGAATCCGATTTCTCGTGCATCGGAGTCTCGCGCTCCACAAACAACCCGCCGAACCCCCGACCAGGGAATAGCCCCCAAACACATCGCGCATGGCTCAGTGCTCGTAACCAATTCATGCTTTGCCAGTCCCGCAGCTCCAAGGTCGTAGCGTTGCAGGGCCTTTTGTGCTGTAGCAATCGCCACCATTTCCGCATGCGCGATCGAGCAGTTCTGCGTTTCAACCAGATTCACTCCAACACCAACCAACCGTCCCGATTCCTGCTCGAATATCGCCGCCCCGAAAGGCCCGCCCGTTTTATGCACGATATTGAGCCGAGCCAGCTCGATTGCCAATCTCATCCGCTCTTCAACGCCGCGGAAAATCCCACCGAATGGAACTGCAACCCCACCCACCCAATCAGGCAGACAAATCTCAATCCGTGGAAAATCCATGCGATAACCTCATTCAACGCGTTAAAACATCCCTCAGTTCAGCCCTTCTTGGAAAATCCGCCTGGCTCGACCCCAATAGACGCAACAATAACATCACCAGTATATTCGCTGGCCCTCTTCGAAACGACAAAGCCCTTCTTAACTGCAACGAACGTAACCGTCTGCTCTGCCTTGATAGACGCCCTGAGAG
>CAZYMD010000173.1:4021-11027 GCA_964649005.1 uncultured Pirellulales bacterium | reverse complement strand
ATTTCCAGGACTACATCATTCTCGCACGCCATTGGCTCGAACAGGGCCAATAATCCGACAAAGACATCATCAAGTATAATCTTCTATTGATTTAGCGGATTTCCACTGTAATATCAGTAACAAATGCGGGGGCTGTTCGTCTAAGAGTACGGTGACTCTGAATATGCAGGATCGAGTGTTGGATATTCCAGGCCTTTCATGGCTGACAGGCGCTATCTTCGACAAGGAGCTTCGCGTTTCGAGCCGCAGGCGGCGGAACTATGTGCTGCGCTTCGTATACCTAAGCCTTATGACTATTTTTCTTGCGCTGGTATGGGTCGAGGAAGTGCGTTCCGGCTCTTCTTTGTACATCGCCTCGCGGATGGGTAGAGCGGGCCAGAACATAGTCGTATTCATTGTGTGGTTTCAATTCTGCGCGGTGCAGCTCGTGGCCCTGGTCGCCCTGAGCACCGCCATCAGCGACGAAATTCATAATCGCACCCTGCCTGCTCTTATGACTACACCCATCAGCAGCTTCCAGATCGTAACGGGAAAGCTCATGAGCAAGCTGTTGCAGATCATCCTGCTGATGGGGATCAGTCTTCCCTTGCTGGCGACTGTTCGTGTATTTGGCGGTGTGCCCTGGCGATTCGTCGTCTTGAGTCTGTGTGTTACCCTTCTTTGCGTTTTATTCATTGGCCTGTTCAGCCTTTTCTTATCTATCTTTTGCAAAAGGTCCTATGTCGTCATGCTCATTAATCTGCTTGGTTTGGGCGTCATGTTTGGGCTTCTACCTTTGATAATAGGCTATGTAGTTATGGAGGGTTTCGATGTTTCAGAGAATGTATTCTTCAAATGGCTGAGCGTTTTCAATCCCTACATATTGCTGGCTTTGGAAACCGATCGGATGATGTCTTCTTATGGCTCGGGAATACCTCCGTCGTTTCTACCGGGCTGCCTTGTCACGATGTTGACCGGCTGTGGCGTCCTGTTCCTGCTTTCAGTGGTTATGGTGCGCAAAGTTGCGCTGCTGCAGGCTACGGGACAATTAGGAAAGCGATTTGTTAAGTTCGAATCGAAAGGCAAGCCAGGCGCAAAAGTCATGCAGACAACCGCAACGACTCCAATAAAGCGTGTTGTGGGGCCGCCGGTTCTCTGGAGGGAAATGGTGCGTCCTGTGTTTGGCAGGCATAGGAAATGGTTTATTATTGTAATGGTCTTGGCAGTGTTGCTGCTATTTATTACTTATGCTATTGCTGCTGCAGAAAATGCACTGGACGACAACGAAACCCACATGGTCTACGCCGGAATAATGTTGGGACTGGGAATGCTCTTTGCGATCATACTTCCAGCGACGTGCATAACCTCGGAGAAGGAATCGCGCGCATGGCCCCTGTTGATGTTGACGACTCTCAGCGAAAATGAAGTTCTATTGGGCAAGTTCGTTGGTGCGCTAAGACGAATCGTGCCGGCCTACTTTTTATTGATGGGCCATGTGGTATTGTTTTGTATGTTCGGTATTATACATCCCATTGCGATCCCACAGATCGGGATGATCGTTATGTGGGTCACTGTCTTTCTGTGTGGGACAGGGCTCTACTTTAGCACGCTATTCAAGCACACTACAACTGCGGTTATTGTGAACTTCGCCCTGGCTTTGACACTCTGGCTTTTACTGCCGTTATTCCTTGCGATGCTCGGCGAAGTTACCCGCTCAGGCGATAACCTCGTGGAAACATACATGAACGGCAATCCTGTGTTTCAGGCAGCCGTCGTTATGGACGCCACCGCACACGGCGGCTGGAGTCTGCACCCGTACCACTGGTGTGAGTTCAGAATGGGCTTCTTAGAATCCACATTCTTCATGTTCAGCGTCATGGTATTTCACGTCTTCATCGGTTTGCTCTTCACCTGGCGGGCAAAATGCCGCCTGCGCAAAAATATTTTGTAAGTTCTCGTCCGACATAGCTGGTTCATGCGCCATTATGACGTTGTCCTCAAAGAGATGGGAGTAAATATATGCCTGAACTCAAGTACCATCACATCGGAATTCCAACTGATGCCCCTCTTGCCCAGGAGGACTACAATCCAGAATACAGGATGTATGCGTCGGGATATTTTCAAAGCCCCTATGGCGTTGAGTGGATGAAATTCGATCCCGACTGCCCGCTGCCTGAACTGGTCAAGACGGTCCCTCATGTTGCCTTCGTTGTCGAGGATGTTAAGGCGGCTATTGCAGGCAGGGAAGTGCTGATCGAACCCAATAGCCCTGTTGAAGGCGTAACAGTGGCATTCATCGTTGACAATGGCGCCCCAATTGAGTTTCTCCAGTTTGATCGGCCTGAGTCTGAAATCTGGCCACATAAGGCGAAATTCAGAATCACGTAGTCCTGGAATGCAAAGGATTCGCCAGGCATGACATGTTTCATGACCAGCACTGCCTGGGGGGCGGCCTGCTTGTTCATGAGAAGTTTATGAATCCAGCTCTGGGGTAATCTGAGTTTCAAATCGGAACCATAGCCAGGGACGGTATTGAGCGGGCTTTTTGCGGGAAAAATCATTGCCTGAAGCAGGATTTTGGTGTACACTGCTCCGACAGCGTAGGGTTGTATAATAGCGCAATATCCGTGATTTGCCATTTTGACACAGAGGTCTATTATGAAGGTGGATTTTAACAGGTCGGCTCTTTCGGAAGCATTGGGGCTTGTAGGCAGTGTGGTACCCAGCAGGACGCCGAAGCCCATCTTGAAATGCGTTCAAATAACCGCCGAAGACAAAGAAGTACGTATTTGTGCGACGGACCATGAAGTTGGGATAAGCTGTGTGATTTCCGAGGTTCAGGTTCGCGAGAAGGGCGAAGTTATCGTCCCGGCGGATCGTTTGATAGCGATTGTACGCGAAAGTGCGGATGACGTGCTGGTTCTGGAGGCTAAAGAAGGGACCTGCGAGGTGAAGGGAGCCGACAGCCACTTCACTATATATGGCCATGAGCCAGGTCAGTACCCGACCGTGCCTGTGTTCGATGGGCAGGCCGACCTGGAAATTGGCTTGAATGTTTTGCAGGCAGGGATCGAGAAAGTTCTGTTTGCGACCGCTCGCGAGAGCAGCCGATATGCCATCAATGGAGTGCTTTGGCAGATCAAGGACAAGAAACTCGTGCTGGTCGCCACCGATGGACGAAGACTGGCTCGTTGCAGGGTGAAGCTCGCCACGGTCCCTGCAAAAGACAAGACGCCGGATGATATCATTGTGCCCGCCAAGACTATGGGGCTTCTCGAAAAGATCGGAAGCACTGAGAAAGACTCGGTAGCGGTAAGACTGGTGGACAATCAGATTCTGCTGAGCTGTGCTAATGTGGTTATCAGCTCGAACCTTGTCGAGGGTAACTTTCCGAAGTACGAAGACATTATCCCGTCTGATTACGACAAGAAGATCAAGCTGTCCAAGGATGCGGCGCTAAGCGCGGTGCGTCGTTCGTCGCTGCTGACCAGTGAAGAATCGCGTGGAATCAAGCTGTCGATAACCGGCAACAAGGTTATCTTCTCTGGTCGCGCTCCTGAGGCGGGCGATGCGGAGATCGAGATGCCGGTCGAGTATTCAGGTGAGCCGATAGAGATTGGCTTCAATCCACAGTACCTGGTAGATCTCCTTCGCGTGATCCAGGAGTCGGAATTCGACCTGGAACTGGGGCAGTCGGATCGGCCCGGCCTTATCAGATGCGGTGCGGACTTTCTGTGCGTCCTGATGCCGATCAGTCTTGGATAAAGGGGCTTGATGAATCGTTCCCTATGATGGGGACCGAGGTGTTGTATGGATGCGAAGGAACAGTTTCACATCGGATTGGCGAATTTTCGGCAGAAGCAGCCCGACAAGACTGCGCAGTTGGGCGATGTAGTCAAAAAGCTCATGGACGAGCAGATCGAGCCTCAACAGCGTAGATTAGGTTCGTTGGATGAGGTTTGGGGACAGTTGCTTCCTGATGAGCTGGCCCAGCATTGTGAGATAGCGGGGGTCTCCAGGGGGCAATTGAAAGTAAGTGTTGATTCACCCGCTTATATGTATGAGTTGCGGCTGTGCAGTTCGGAACTTCTAAACGAAGTCCAGCAGCGTTGCCCGCGGGCGGGGATCAAGAAGATAAAATTTGTTATTAGCTAAGAGTGACGGTGGAGGCCGACAGAGAACAGGTATGGCAGAACAGAAATACGATGCAAGTAAGATAAAGGTGCTTGAGGGGCTCGAAGCGGTACGCAAGCGGCCGGACATGTATATCGGTGATCGCGGCACCGGAGGCCTGCACCATCTTGTATATGAAGTGATGGATAACTCGATAGATGAGGCGATGGCCGGGTCGTGCGATAGTATAAGCGTAAGAATTCACGCCGACGGCAGTTGCACAGTGGAGGACAACGGTCGAGGCATTCCGGTTGAGATGCACAAGGATGCGAAGGTCAGCGCTCTGGAAGTGGTGCTGACAAAACTCCATGCCGGCGGCAAATTCGATACCGACAGCTACAAGGTCTCCGGTGGATTGCATGGTGTAGGCGTCAGTGTTGTCAATGCTCTGAGCGAGTGGCTGGAGGCCGATGTCTACAGGGACGGCAAGCACTTTCATTTCGAGTGTGCGCGGGGCACTCCAAGAGGGCCTGTTAAGGAAATCGGCGCCACGACCAAGCAGGGGACTAAAATAAGCTTCAAGGCCGACGAGGAGATCTTCGAAGATAATGAGTTTCAGTATGACACGCTGCTCAAACGTATTCGTGAGCTGGCTTATCTCAATGCGGGACTGCAGATTAGCTTTAAGGACGACCGGAACAAGAAGAAGGAAGTTTTCAAGTTCGAGGAGGGAATAAAGGCGTTCGTCAAGCATCTCAATGAGGGCAAGGAAACGCTGCACAAAGACGTGATCTACTTAGCCAGAGAAGACTCTGACGCCAAGCTGAGTTGTGAGGTGGCCCTGCAATACAATGACGGGTACACAGAGAACGTGCTCGTATTCGCCAACAATATCAAGAACATCGACGGCGGCACGCACATGTCCGGATTCAGAACCGCGCTGACCCGCACGATGAATTACTATGCCAAGAACAACAACCTTCTGAAAAACAGCCAGCCTACGACGGGGGATGATTTGCGGGAAGGACTAACTGCGATTGTGGCGGTAAAGCTTTCCGATCCGCATTTCGAAGCGCAGACGAAGGTTCGACTGACGAACCCGGAGGTGGGCAGCTTCGTTGAGACTACCGTCAATGAGCAGCTTGGTCACTATCTCGAGGAGCATCCCGCCGAGGCGAAGCGCATATTGAACAAGGCGATCCAGGCCGCGGCTGCAAGAGAAGCTGCCAGAAAAGCCCGTGAGCTGACTAGGCGTAAAGGCGCTCTAAGCTCGTCGAATCTCCCGGGCAAGCTCTGGGACTGTGCGAGCAAGGAAAAGTCCACAACTGAGATATTCATCGTTGAGGGCGACTCAGCAGGCGGCTCGGCAAAGGCCGGCCGGGACAGGAACATCCAGGCGATTCTGCCCTTGAAGGGAAAAATCCTGAACGTCGAAAAGGCCAGGCTGGAGAAGATGCTCGCCCATGATGAAATTCGTACGATCATCAGTTCGCTGGGCACAGGAATAGGAACCGACGAGTTCGACCTGTCCAGGTGCAGGTACGGCAAGATTATTCTTATGACCGACGCCGACGTTGACGGAGCGCATATTCGAACGCTTCTGCTAACCTTTTTCTTCAGGCAGATGCAGCAGTTGTTTACGAGTGGCATGATCTACATCGCCCAGCCTCCGCTTTACGAGGTCAAGATCAAGGGCAGAAAAAACAGTGAGTACGTCCTGAGCGAGAACGAGATGCGAAAGCGTATGGTTACGCGCGGGCTTGAAGACACTAAGCTTCTCGTCAGAAACGGCAATGGCGCAAAAGACATGAAGTCGGCGGGAACCGCTAAAGGCGAACCAAAGGCGGACCAAAAACGAATTCAGGACAAAGAGCTGACGGAACTCGTAAAGCTTCTCTCAGAGGCCGAGCGTGTTATATCCGTTTTGGCCAGGCGCGGCATAATATTCGAGGAGTTCATACGCGAGTACTATCTGAACGATGAACTGCCGGCGTTTAGAATTTGTGTCGAAGATAAGGATGAGTACTTCTATGACAGGGAGAAGTACGAGAAGAAGGCCGACGAGCTAAAAGGACATATCAAAGCCGAGGACGAAGTCAAAGACGAAGACGCGCCAGAACGGGATGACGAGGAAGAAGAGGCAATTGTAGCCGAGGAGCTTCACGAAGTCGAGCGTATCAACGAGATAAACGCGCAACTGAAGAAGCAATACGGCCTGGACCTGAGCGACTTTCTTCTCAAGGCCGAAAAGACCGTCTCGGGAGAGGCCGTCCCAACGAAGTTTCAATTATCGCACAGCGAGGATGCTTTTGAGGTTGCCTCGCTTGGTGAGATATGTTCAGCGGTTCGGCAGATCGGCGGCAAAGGTATCGAGATCAAGCGGTTCAAAGGTCTGGGCGAGATGAACGCCGACCAGCTATGGGACACAACCATGAACCCCCAGACGCGCACGCTGCTTAGCGTTAAAGTCGAAGACGCAGGCGAGGCCGACAGGCTCTTCAGCATATTGATGGGCGGCGACGTCGAACAACGCCGTAACTTCATCCAGGAGCACGCCCTCGAAGTACAGAACCTCGATATCTAACGTAGCGAGGGCGTCTCGCCCTTGCTTATATGATATGAAAACGCCTTGTTTATCGTTGTAATGCAGAAGAGAAGGTTCTGTTAGTAGTTCTCAGGTTATTTTTATATCCCGCAGTGATGATTCGTTTGCTCGTGGGAGATTTCATATGTCTGTATGCAGAAAAATCTTCATAGGATTATTCGTTCTGTTTTGCCTGGCTGCTTTTTTCATTCTGATACCTGCCCTGGCAAGAGTCAACGATTTCGGGAGACGGATGACGTGTGCAAACTATTTGAGAAATACTTTCAAGGTGATAGAACTTTACAGAAACGACTCAGAAGGTGCATATCC
>CAZYMD010000173.1:1837-3921 GCA_964649005.1 uncultured Pirellulales bacterium | reverse complement strand
TTATTGATCGAAATGATGATCAAAAGTGCTATTTGCGTGTAATCTTGAGGGCCTGTAGCAGTGAGAATGCGAACGCTAAAGAATACTGGCATGGGAGTATAAATATTCCCCCGGTAGAGATTCCTCTAATGAGATAGAACATGCCAGCAGTTTGCTGTTAGTTATACAGATGATAACGCCAATGTCTGTGTGGCGGATCAACATTCCTTTCGTTCCCTATACGCTATTGTTATTTGCTTGCAGGTTTGCGAGGTATCTTCTGTCCGATTTTACCGCCGTAGTAGGGATATTTATCGAAGATGTCGCCATTGCCGAGAATTCGGGGATCTTTGGTTGCTTTCAGTTCCGAGGTCAGCATTTTAGCGAGGCTGGCTTTCGTTTTTGCATATTGAGGTTTCTCAGCAACGTTATCCAACTGGTCGGGATCTTTGCGAAGATCGTACAGCTCTTCAGCGGGTCGCTTGCCGAAGCCAAGCTCGAACAGCTTCCTGGCTTCGGGATCGTCCCTGTGGTCCATCATGTAAGTTTTGGTGGGCGAACCATCGATATCGCCGAACTTGCCTGGCGGATCGCGATACTCGCCAGTATCCGAATCGCCAGCGGGCCAGCGATCTGGCTCGAAGTTGCGAATATATAGGAAATCGTGCGTCCGCACGGCGCGGCTGGGATAACCCAACCCATCCTGGCGCACGTAAGCGTGGCGTTCCTTGCCCGTGAAGATCTTGTCGCGTTTGCGATCCACTTGACCGGATTTACTCGACCGCAAAACATTCATGAAGCTCTTTGCCGTCATGTCTTTTGCCGGTCTCAGTCCTGCTGCTTCGAGGAATGTCGGCGCCAAATCGGCGAGGCTCACAAAATCCTTCACGACCCTTTCGCCTTTGATACGCCCCGGCCAGCGAACCGCCAGCGGAACGTTCGTGCCGGTGTCGTACAGATTGCTCTTGCATCGCGGGAAGGGCAGGCCATTGTCGCCGGATATAACGACCACGGTATTGTCCAGCTCGCCTGCCTCTTCGAGCATCTTGAGCAACTGCCCGACTTCTGAGTCGAAGCGCTGGACCTCCCAGTAATAATCACAGATATCGATGCGCACAGTTGTAGTGTCGGGCAGACACGCAGGGACCTGCACATCTTCGAGTTTCATGCCGCTTTCGATGCCAGAACGCCATTTGTAAGAGCGATGTGGATCCGTGCTGCCAAACCAAAAACAGAAAGGTGCGCCTTCTGGTTGGGCCTTCAGGAATTCCGTGAAATCTTTGTAGCGGCGCCCTGCGGGATTGCGTGTTCGACCGCCCGGCTCATCTCGCCCAGGCCCCCAGCCTTTGCGTGTGAAGCCTGTGTGATAGCCCGCCTTTTCGAGAATGTCTGGGTAAACAGCGAATTTAGCGGGCAGAGTGCTCCAGAGGTTGCCCCCTTCTTCCAAACGCCAATGCCACTGTCCTGTTAGAATCGCCCCACGCGACGGTGTGCACGATGGCGCGGAAACGAAAGCGTTCTCGAACAGTACGCCCTCGCATGCGATTCGGTCAAAGGTTGGGGTCTTGACTACCTTGTCCCCAGCAATACTCGCATGAGGCCAGGACCAGTCATCGGCAAGGCAGAACAAGATATTCGGCCTGTTTTTCAATCCGGCTTCAGAGTTCTGGATCGCGCAACTGCCCAATGTTGTCGCGCCGAACAAACCGAGCGTGCTAATTCCTGTTCTTCTGATAAATTCCCGTCTATTCATTCTTTCACTTCTTTCTATATAGTGATCGGTGTCGGCGCCTATATCATTTCTCGACCTTGCCCGCCGGGCGCGAGTTGGCTTTCAGAGAGGCGTCGAATTCATTCATCAGCTTCGTCATGCGCTCGATGATGGCTGGGTACTTGTCCGCCAGATTGAACTTCTCACCGGCATCTGTCTTCAGATCGTAAAGCTCCACTTTCTTGGTGCGCCGCAACTTCCATCGACCCTCGCGCACGGCTTCGAGTTTATCACCCCTGTAATAATAGTATGCCTTATGCGGTGACTTGGCGCCCTCGACACCCGACATTAAGGGCCAGATGTTCTCGCCATCGATGACACGATCCGACGGCGT
>CAZYMD010000173.1:0-1737 GCA_964649005.1 uncultured Pirellulales bacterium | reverse complement strand
GAGCACCTGCCCGACGGACCAATCGATCTGCTCGATAGTCGCTTTGTATGCCTTTTTCACATCCTCCACATGAAACTTATCCGAGACGAAAAGCGGAATATGAGGCATAGTGTGAGGCAGATAGAGGAAGAAAGGCTTGCTCCTGTTCTTTCGGATAAAACCGACCGCCTCCTCGGTATAGCGTTCGATCAGTCTGGTCTGGTCGGCGGGACGCTCGATGATCTCTTCATTTCGCATTAAAGGAACGTTCCAGGGCGAATAATCCCTCTCTTTCCACGCCCGATCGAGGTTCTTGTTCTTGCCATCCACGCCATCCATGTCGTTGGAATAAGGAATGCCAAAGTAGGAATCGAAACCGTTTCTCGTGGGTAGGAACTCAGGTAGATGGCCGAGGTGCCACTTGCCGATACAGGCGGTCGCGTAACCTTGTCTCTTAAGCATATCCGCAATGGTTATCTCTTCGGCGCTCAGGCCGATTTTGTCTTTTGGGAAAAGTACATTCGTGATGCCAACTCTCGGCGGATAACAGCCAGTCAACAGCGCCGCACGAGAGGGAGAGCAGACCGATGCTGCCGAATAGAAATCAGTAAACTTCATTCCCTCCTCCGCCATCCTGTCGAGATTGGGCGTTTCTATGTTTGGCGAGCCAAAGCAACCAACGTCCTGATAACCCTGGTCATCGGTGAAGATAATAATGAAGTTAGGCGTGCCGGGCGCCCGTCTGCCACTACGCCGGCTTTGTGCAGTCGCATCACTACTAAATGCCAGGGATGCTGCTCCAATCCCCAAAACCTTCAAAAAACCACGACGGTTCAATCTCTGTGCAGACATCAGTTCATCTCCTTGCTGTGTTACAGTGCCACTCTGTGACGCCCGACCTGAATTCGTCTTCGTCGGCCTCGGTAATACACCTTATTCATAATTCACAAGAACGCTCTTTGCAACACCTTCGCTTATAATGTTCGCAGCGAGCAATTCATTTATGGATTCGATCATAGTGTTCATCCCGTGCTTCTTGCCAGTCTCGATCACGCTGCGCAGGAAGAATCCGCCTTTCCTTCGAATAATGTTCTTGGCCGCGTTTGTCACGACGAGTATTTCGGAGGCCACCCTGCGCTGATCGTCGAGCGTAGGCAGAAGCTCCTGATGAATCGCGCCTTGCAGCGATTCGGCCAGAAGATAACGAAGCTGCGTCTCGTCCGTCGCAGGCGCGTAGCTAAGCAGTCTCTCTATGACCTTGTCGATAGAGATTACGTGCAGGGTGGAGAGGACCAGCACCCCGGTTTCCGCCGCGGCCAGCGCGATCTTGATTGTTTCATAGTCGCGCATTTCCCCGATTGCGATTACGTCTGGGTCCTGTCGCAAGGCGGCTCGCAGCCCACTGTAGAAGCTCTTCGTATCGCGCCCAATTTCCCTCTGCCTTACCACCCCCGCTTTGTTGGTATGCACGTATTCGATCGGGTCTTCTATAGTTATTATGTGTTTTTTGCACGTGCTGTTGACATAGTCGATCATGGCGGACATCGTCGTGGTTTTGCCCTGGCTCGTGCTGCCTGTCACGAGCACAAGGCCCTTGGTCCTTCCCGCAAGCTCTTTGACTGTAGCAGGTAACTGCAACTCCTCGATGGTCATCGGCCTGGTGGGCAGAATCCGAATCGTTGCGCCGACGGTGCCGTTGAAATAGCCTATGTTGATCCGATACCTGCCAACCTCGTCGGCTAACATCAGATCGAAGTC
>CAZYMD010000172.1:0-11073 GCA_964649005.1 uncultured Pirellulales bacterium | reverse complement strand
GTGAGCATTGAGGCATGCCTGCGAATGACGTAGGGATCGGTCGAGATATAGTAACCAAGTTCAGGCTCGCCCCAATGGTGTGCGGCGGCGATTGGGCCCCACTGGGGATCATCGGGATTTTCAGCGATGATGCGCGCGTTGTCGTATGGCCCCTGACCCGCGTGATGGGTATGCCAGGTCCAGTAGAATATTCCCACGTACTTGTTTTTTCGTACAGGCCCGCAGGTTTCAGAGCCAGGCAATTCTCTGGCGAGGGCGTCTGTGGCCACCCATGTATCGCTGCACAGATCCCAATCGGAAGTTTGAGCGATTGCTGTTCCCAGCGTTGCAGAGCAAAGAAAGGCAAGTACAAGGCAATACATAGTAGTCAGTCTTAGAAACATTGTTATCATTCAGGCAACTCCAAGATGATATTCATAATTGTTTTGCAGCTCAGGCTTCATGTTAGTGTTGGAGGCAAACTTCAGCAAGGTGAAATGTCGGCGCATGGATCATCAAATTTGCTTCTTATGGTGCTTTAACGGGCAATTAGGAGGGGAGCCGTAGCGTCAGAATGAAATTTTTGAAAAAAGTGAGAATTTTGACTTGAACACTGCGTTACTATATGAGTATATTATCACATAGTTATATAATTGGAGCTTTGGAATGACTAATAAAAAACAATTGCTGTTATTCGAGAAACAGGCGGATATCGCAAAGGCGATGGCCCACCCTATTCGCCTGGCTATAATCCACTTTCTGAAAGACGGGGAACAATGCGTTTGTGATATTGCCGAGAAGATTGGCTCGGAGCGTTCTAACGTTTCGCGGCATCTGGCGGTGATGGTGAACGCGGGGATTCTGGATTGTCGCAAAGAGGGTCTTAACGTTATATACAGATTGAAGTGCCCCTGCATTTTAGAGTTCTTCGCATGCGTTGGGAACGTATTGCGAGAGCAGGCAAAGGAACATCAAAAGCTGCTTTCAGCTATGTAATACGGGGGATTTAGATGGGATTCAGGACTGAATGGAAGAAGCTGGCTGTTATTGTGGGTTTGTTTGCAACTTGTTTTTATTTGCCTGTTGGCAACAGCCGATTCAATAGCGCTATCGTCGAATCGCTTCACTTGGTCAAGTGGTACGCGCGGGAGCACGTGCTGCTGTGCCTTGTGCCTGCATTTTTTATCGCCGGGGCCATTTCGGTATTTGTGAGCCAGGCTTCTGTGATGAAGTATTTGGGGGCGAAGGCGAACAAGGTTCTCGCTTATGGCGTTGCCTCGGTTTCAGGGACGATTTTAGCGGTTTGCTCATGTACGGTGCTGCCATTGTTTGCGGGCATCTACAAAATGGGGGCGGGGATAGGGCCAGCGACGGCCTTTTTATATTCGGGACCTGCGATTAACGTATTAGCTATCATTTTGACTGCGCGCGTGCTTGGACTGGAAATCGGTATCGCCCGCGCGGTTGGTGCGGTTGTTTTTAGCGTTGTGATCGGGCTGGCGATGCATTTTATTTATCGCAAGGAAGAGGCCGAGAAGGTGCAGGCCCAGATGGCTATGCCCGAACCGGAGGTGACGCGACCACTCTGGAAGAATGCTTTATACTTCGCGTCGATGGTTGGGATTCTGGTCTTTGCGAACTGGGCGCGAAGCGGGGACGTTCGCGCGGTGTTTTTATGCTGCCCCGGCGGGCTTACGGCTTACAAAGTCGAGGGAACGTTACTGAGCAAGAGCGAAGAAGGCATTAAGGTTCTCGACACTACAGGTAAGACATACGAGATCCAGGCGGACCTGGTGCAGGAGGTGCAGGATGTCCGCAAGAACAACATATATGAGCTGATCCATCGATTCCGCTGGGCGATTGTCGCGTTATTGTTAGCGGGCTTCATCTTGATGGCGACATCGTGGTTCAGCAAAGCGGAGCTTGGCGACTGGGTGGGGGCTTCGTGGGGATTTGGCAAACAGATACTGCCTTTGCTGCTGGCCGGCGTGCTGGTGGCGGGATTTCTTTTGGGCAGACCTGGGCATGAAGGCATTATACCCACGGCATGGGTGAACGCCGCGGTTGGGGGCAATTCCATCTGGGCGAATCTTTTTGCGTCGGTAGCCGGAGCGTTTATGTACTTTGCGACTCTGACGGAAGTGCCGATACTTCAGGGCCTGATGGGGGCGGGAATGGGCAAAGGACCTGCACTGTCGCTGCTGCTGGCGGGGCCTGCCCTGTCGCTGCCTAATATGATTGTTATTCGTTCGGTGATGGGGACAGGCAAAACGATTACGTTCGTTGTGCTGGTTATAATTATGGCCACGATTTCAGGAATGGTCTTTGGGACCTTCTTCTGAGAATGAATGAATGAATAGAAATGGAATACTCCATCGGCCAAAATAAAATAGGTAACAGTAATTCAAAAGGCAAGGGACTCAGTATCTTCGAGAAGTACCTGACCCTTTGGATCGTTCTCTGCATTGTCGGAGGGATACTCCTGGGCAGGTTCGCCCCGGGCGTCGCCCGATACCTCGATGGGCTGTCAATCTACGTTGGCAAGGCGCCAATCGTATCGATACCCATTGCGATTTGCCTGTTCTTCATGATGTACCCGATTATGGTGAAGATCGATTTCGGCGAGGTGTTGAAAGCGGGTAAGAGCATCAAGCCCGTGGGTCTGACGCTGATTGTCAACTGGGCGATCAAGCCCTTTACCATGTTCGCAATCTCCACGCTCTTTCTCGGCACGCTGTTTTATGCGTTCATTGGCCCTGAGGCCGTGGATATCGTGAAGGTCCCATTCGGAGTCGATCTACCTGTGGGAGCCACATACGGCGTGGGCAAGATCATCGAAGTGAATGGCGTGCAGATGTGGCAAATTCCGCTTTGGAGAAGCTACTTCGCAGGCTGCATACTGCTCGGCATCGCGCCGTGCACTGCAATGGTTCTGGTCTGGGGCTATTTAGCAAAAGGCAATGATGGGCACACCCTGGTCATGGTGGCGATCAATTCGCTGACGATGCTCTTTCTGTATGGCCCGCTTGGTGGGCTGCTATTGCGAGTGGGCCGTCTGCCTGTACCCTGGCAGGCGCTGCTGTTGTCTATTTCCATCTACGTCGCCCTACCGCTGGTGGCGGGGTATTTCTCGCGGAAATTGATAATCGCAACAAAGGGTCAGGAGTGGCTCAAGGAAAAGTTTCTACACTTCTTGACACCTGTTACGATCATTGCGCTGCTGGTGACGCTGGTGCTATTGTTCTCATTCAAGGGAGACGTGCTAGTCTCGAATCCGCTTACTATTCTATGGATTGCAATTCCGCTGTTCATCCAAACCAATATAATCTTCTGGCTCGGCTACGGCATGGCAAAGCTGCTGAAACTTCGGTATGAAGACGCCGCCCCATCGGCCATGATAGGCGCATCCAATCACTTCGAGGTTGCAATCGCAACAGCAACCACGTTGTTCGGGATATCATCGGGCGCCGCTCTGGCCACTGTCGTGGGCGTTTTGATCGAAGTGCCAGTAATGCTGATGCTGGTTAGAATTTGTCTTAAAACACAGAACTGGTTTGTACACGAGAGAGTAGCATAATGAATACGAAGCAACCTTTATCAATGCAGGTCAGGCCAATTGGTGTGATCCATTCAGCATTCAAAGAGGCCAAAGGTGCGCCTATCCAGCCCGTGTTCAGTAAGGGAGGCGAGGGTAAAGTGGAGGTATTCGAGCAATATGTCGAGGCGTTGGCCGATCTGGAGGGATTCGAGAGAATTTGGCTTCTGTATTGGTTCGACCGAGCATCTGATTTCAAGACCATAGTGAAGCCCTTTATGGATGACAAACCGCATGGCCTGTTCGCAACACGCGCCCCATCTCGGCCCAATCCGATAGGTTTTTCTTCGGTAAAGCTGCTTTCTATTGATGGAAATACGCTGCACGTTGGCGAGATAGACATTCTGGACAACACTCCCCTGCTCGACATTAAACCATACGCCCGGAAATTCGATTGCTATGATGTCAAACGCAACGGTTGGCTGGACACAACCAACAAGAAAACAGCGGAATCGGATACTCGATTCTACACAGATCAGGAAGAAGGAATATAAAAATGACAAAGATACAAATACTTGGAACAGGCTGCCCCAAATGCAAGAAGTTGGCGGAAAATGCTGAAGCGGCTGCCAAAGAAACCGGTATTGAATATGAGCTTGAGAAGGTGACCGACATAAATGAAATCATGAAGTTCGGCGTCATGATGACACCCGCTCTGGCTATCGATGGTCAGGTCAAAATTGTTGGCAAGGTACTCGCGTCAGATGAGATCAAGGCGCTATTGAGTTGACATGTTCCATTTACTAAGATTCCCTGAAAGCTTATAGGAGTGAACCATGACAACGGAGAAAACAAATGAGTGCACCGGCGGACCGAAGCTGATTTTTTCGTGCTCAGGCGCCGCGGACGTCGGAGAGCTTTCCGATCGCGCGGCACGAAAGCTGATGAAAGACGGGGCGGGCAAAATGTTCTGCCTGGTGGGAATCGGAGGCAGGGTGGAAGGTATTATGCAGAAAACACAAGTAGCCTCTCGGATACTCACCATCGATGGATGTGGCCTGGATTGTGCGAAAAAGTGCCTGGAGCTGGGCGGTTTCAAGAAGTTCGAGCACGTACGGGTAACCGATCTTGGTTTCGAGAAAGGCAATACTCCGATTACCGATCAGAGTATCGATGTCGTTGTGCAGACGGGCACAGGTTTGCTCGGTTAATAACAGAACAGTCGAGTATGCGTTATGGATATCTCCATATTACTGATGGCCGAGCCTCCGTGTCCGTGCAGCGGGGGCAAGAGCAATCCCCTGCTGCTGCTTGCGTTACTTGCAGTAACCTGGCTGGTCATCAGCCGGATGAGTTCGTTCTTTGCAAAGAAAGGTAAACGTCCTATGAACAAGACAGCGAAAATCGGAGTTGTGGTGGCGTTGATCGCAGCGGTGGCCGTGATATTTGTCATCAAAGATAAGGGCGAATCAGGATCCAAAGCGAATTTGGCCGGTACTGGCCCCCTGCCGCACTTGGCTATGGGTACGTCGGGATTGCCAACGCTGGTCGACCTCGGGGCGGGTAAGTGCATCCCCTGCAAGATGATGGCCCCTGTATTAGAAGAGTTGAAGAGTGAACATGCTGGTAAACTAAATGTTATTGTTCTGGATGTTGGCGAGGACAAGAGTTTGTCGCCCGCCTACAAGATTGATTTGATCCCGACGCAGATATTTTATGATACATCGGGCAAGGAATTGTTCAGGCATACAGGATTCTATGCAAAGGAAGATATTTTAGCAAAATGGAAGGAGCTTGGGATCGATCTCGCGGCCGACTTGGTTGAAATTCCAAAGTTTGAGAGGCTGGCGGCAGCCCAGGAGGACACCAGATCCAAAGAGAGCATCTGCTATATGTGCGATGGTGACATTGAAACAAAGACGCTGGTAACGGTTCAGACGGACAAGGGCGAGGTGCAACTATGCGGGCCGCACTGCTACTTCATCATGTACTCGTGCCTGACCGAAGACAAGACCGATTTCGAGAAGAAGGTTTCGGTTACGGATTGGGCCACGGGCAAGGCTGTTGCTGCAACTGAGGCGGTGTTTGTCTATGGGCAGGATGAGACAACGGGCAGGCCCTGGATCAAGGCATTTGCTAATAAGGATGAAGCTCTGAAGGAGCGCACAGCCAATGGCGGAAATATCCTTGGTCTCGGCGCGTTGCAGGAAAAGGAACTGTCGCATCGTTGTGGCTTTTGCGAACGGGCCGTGTATCCGGAGGATGCTGCATCAGTAAAGGTCAGCGGCGTTCAAACGTGGGGCTGCTGTTCCCACTGTGCGCTGGGCGTGGCAGCAAGGACGGGCAACGACATAGAGGTGCACGAAAAGGACCGTCTGACGGGCGATGCAATTGTCGTCAAGACCCTGGGTGGACAGTTGGCCTCATTGGAGCCTGCCTCAGCGGTGGCCTGGTTCGGCCAGAGGCAAAAGCCAGATGGGACCTGGGGCTCAGCGGGATGCTTTCATCAGGGCTTCTTTGTGAACGCCGACAATCTTAAAAAATGGGTAGAGCAGAATCCATTCGAGACGGGCAAACTGATTAGCATCAGAGAGGCGCTCGCATCGAAGATGAAACTCTCGCCCGAACAAATAAGCAAGGCGTGTAAGATAGGCCAGTGTATACCGAAATGAAAATCACTTAGACTGATCTAATCTGAAACGGAAGTCGGATAGCATATGGAAAGACTGTTTACGGACTTGACACATGCGGTGGAAGGCTCGGCGGCGATTGCTCTGTCGGCGGCGTTCGTCTGGGGAATACTCAGCGTGCTGCTAAGTCCTTGCCACTTATCGAGCATACCGCTGATCGTTGGTTTCATAGACCAGCAGGGCAAAATGTCCACAAGACGGGCCTTTTTCGTTTCGACGCTTTTCGCAGTGGGCATCTTAGTCACTATCGGCGCAATCGGCGCAATCACCGCCGCGGCCGGACGCATGATGGGCAACCTTGGCCCCTACGCCAACTACTTCGTAGCGGCCATCTTCTTTTTGGTTGGGCTGGTGCTACTCGATATTATACCAATGCCCTTCTCCGGGCCGGGGCAGATTGGAATGAAGCGCAAGGGGCTATTGGCAGCCTTAATATTGGGACTCGTTTTCGGAATCGCGTTAGGGCCATGCACTTTCGCGTATATGGCGCCGATGCTCGCAGTGACATTCAAGGTAGCTTCAACGAAATTATTGTACGGGATCGCCCTGCTGCTTGCTTACGGCGTGGGGCACTGCTCGGTTATTGTTTTAGCAGGGACTTCAACGCAATTAGTTCAGAAATATCTAAACTGGAACGAGAAATCCAAAGGGGCGATTGTACTCAAGAAGATCTGCGGCGTGCTGGTAATACTCGGCGGGCTCTATCTTCTCTATATTGCACCATAGAGGTGCGGTAAAGCCGGGACGTTCACAATTCAGCAAATGAAATAATGAAATATGAAGGAGAATGAAATGGATCGAAGGAAATTCATGGCAAGCGCAATAACGGCAGGGACTGCTTTGTCTGTAGCAGCAACAAGCGCCGGCGGACAGGAAACGAAAGCGATCCGAATCATAGGCATTTCGTGCAGCCCACGAAAAGGCAAAACAACCGCCACGAGTGTCAAGGTCGCATTAGACGCAGCGGCAGGAGTCGATAAGAATATAAAAACAGAGATGATCGACCTCGGCGGCCTGAACATCGCAGGCTGGCCCGGCGGTGAATCCAAAACCAAGGACGACCTCGATAGTATCATCTCCAGGCTGGGTGAGCCTGATATTGGCGGTTTGATTATCGGCTCGCCGAGCTACTTTCGGAGTATGAGTTCGCTTTGCAAGGTTTTCCTCGAACGTCTGGCGGTGCTGCGATCACCAAATCTGCTACTCGCAGACAAGGCTCTGGGCGCCCTGGCTGTGGGGGCTTACCGCAATGGAGGCCAGGAACTCGTAATCGACCAGATACAAACAGCCATGCTCTGCCACGAAGTAATGGTCGTCGGCGGCAAACCCAAAGCACACCAGGGCGCAACACTTTGGAATGCATACAAGGACGATATTATGAAAGATGAGTTCGGAATCAATAGCGCAAAGCAGCTTGGCATCCGCGTCGCCGAGGCGGCGCTGCGTCTTGCATAAAAACATACCGAGGATATTTTCATAATTACAGGATAATCATGGAACAAAAACAGCAGAAGCTGAAAGTGCTTTTTCTCTGCACAGGCAACTCCTGCCGGAGCCAGATGGCCGAGGGATGGGCGCGACACTTGAAAGGCGAGGCCATCGAAGCTTATTCGGCTGGGATAGAAACTCACGGACTGAATCCGAACGCAGTCAAGGTCATGGCTGAGACTGGGGTGGATATTTCAGAACATCGCTCGAAACACGTTAACGAGCTTACCGATATGAAGTTCGACTATGTAGTAACCGTCTGCGGTCACGCCAATGAGAATTGCCCTGTATTCCCAGGCAAGACAAAAATCGTCCACGTCGGTTTCGACGATCCGCCCAAACTCGCTCAGAACACCGCCACGGATCAGGAAGCTATGGACTGCTACCGCAGAGTGCGAGACCAAATAAAGACCTTTGTGGAAAAGCTACCTAATGAGTTGGACAAACTCGTCAACAGTGGATGAGTCGCACAGCCGTCCAGGGACACAGAAAAACGACTAACAACTCAAATGTACTACAAATAACTCTTGTCTGACAAATAAGCATTGGTATCTTAAAAGAGCACGAGAATCCACGTGTCGCGACTGCGGCTATGTGCTCTCAAGCAGCTTTCTGATAACGCTGATGTCTTTGGGGACATGTACAGTGATATACTCCCCCGTTTCGACCTGCGTGTAGGAATGGTCGAGAACGCCGTCGAAGAGAATGGTGTCATCTTCTTTCAAACGATGGATAGTGCCCTGTACGCTTAAGTCAACACAACCACTCAGGACATAGCAGAACTCATTGACATCCTCGTGGAGCGCCATGACGTGGACGAGATCACCGGCCTTCGCCGACACGCGAATGAGCTTGCCCTTGTCATATTGAGCGACCTTGCACTTGTCCATGCCGGTATCGTGGCTGTCCTGTCGGGCGATTTCCTCCAGCCTGGCTTCCCTTTTCTGAACGAGCTTGCGTTCGGCAAGGCTAACCAGAGTGCTCGTACGCATCTGGAGCGCACCGGCAATTGAGTCCAGCGTCTTCAACGACGGTAGGGTTTTGTTTGTCTCCACCGACTCCACCGTAGTATACGTACGGCCCGCAACCTCCGCTAAAGCTTCGAGAGTCATGCCAAGACGTCGGCGTAAAACGCGCATTACACTGAAATCATAGTTGCTATTCATTATCAATCCATCCAGAAAAGTCACACCAAACAGAACACCAGAACGCTATCGTGAGATTATAGTGACACCTGAATAGCCCAATGGCACTTGTCGTTGGCCTGCTGATAAGCATAGCTATCAGCACCAAAATACTCACAAATCACCGACAATACTCGGACGCATGAGAGTGGCGAGGACATCCGTATTATAATCAGAATAACAGATGTTAAGAAGAGTGTACATGTCACAATATGCCGCCAATAATAATTGACTATACCAGAACATGAAAAGCCGGTCATCCGGCTTCTCTGAAGACATTTACATCAGGAAGAGTGTATATGCTACAAGTCGATTCATCAAACCTTTTTTTTAATGGGGTGTCGCAATTCGCACCCCTCAGTGGAAAGGCGTTGACCATATTATGACGAAATGGCCCCAGTCGATGTTACGGGCTCTATTTCGAAAAGCCGAATATTAATGCTAATGTACCCTCCTTTCTTATTTTCGGGATTTTTCCAGGCTCGATGAGAACCCAAGTTGAGCATTGACACGGCGAGGCGTTGCGGTTACAGTTTGGCCCATAGGCCGGAAGGAGCAAGTTACGGCCAAGGTATAGGAGCCAAATATATGGACCCTGCAGTTTTCAAAGCATACGACATCAGAGGCATTTACCCGGACCAAATCAACGAAGAGGACGCATGGAAGATAGGCAGTGCGGCCGCTCAGTTCCTCCGGTCGCTGCTGACAGGCTATGATCGGGGACAAGCCAACGCACAGTCGGTGTGTGTCGGCCGCGACATGCGGACCCACAGCGAATCGATCGCCAAGGCGCTCATCGAGGGAATGAACTCAACGGGAGCCAACGTCATCGATATAGGCATGATCGACACGCCGCAGATGTACTTCGCGATAAACCACCTCGGGACATGTGGCGGCGTACAGGTAACCGCTTCGCACAATCCCGCTAAGTACAACGGCTTCAAGATTTCGGGCCTCGGTGCAAAACCCGTCGGGGCGGACACCGGACTCAACGATGTAAAGCATATCGCTCTGGCGCTGCTGCATACAAAGGGCAAAGCCATCGGCACGGTCGAACAGCGGGATCTGACCAAGGAATATAAAACTCACGTCATGAAATTCCTCCAACCAATGAAGAAGAAGCTAAAGATGGCGGTGGATGCATCAAACGGCATGGCGGGAAAGATGGTCCCGGTGATATTCAGCGATGCGGGCGTCGAAATCGTGGAGATGAATTTTAAGCACGATGGCAAGTTCAAACATCCTCCCGATCCACTCGTTGAGAAGAATCTGTCGGAAGTAAAAAAGGCCGTCCAGGAACAAAATTGCGATTTCGGAGTATGCTTCGACGGCGATGCCGACAGGCTCATGATGGTTGACGAGAAAGGCGCCACGATCGGATGCGACCTGATGACGGCTCTGATGGTTCCCTACTTCCTTGATAGAAAGCCCAACTCAACTATAGTCTACGACCTGCGCAGCAGCCGAGTCGTCGCGGAAGAAATTATAAAACATGGCGGCACTCCCAGACGCGAGCGTGTCGGACATGCATACATGAAAAAGGCTATGCGCGATTCGCACGCGGTTTTCGGAGGCGAGCTGTCGGGGCACTTCTACTACAGAGACAGCTTCTGTACGGACTCGGGCCTTATAACGCTAGTGAACATGATAAACCTTGTCGGCCAGGCATCAACGCCTGTGAGTGAGATGATCAAGCCCCTGCGCAGGTACCACGCCAGCGGTGAGATCAATTTTGAAGTCGAGGACAAGCAGACCAGAATGGAGGAGCTGGCCAGAAGATATGGAGATGGACAAATCGACTATCTCGATGGCGTAACCGTCGGATACAAGGACTGGTGGTTCAACTGCCGACCGAGCAACACCGAACCGCTGCTGCGGCTTAACATTGAGGCGAAATCCAAAGAAATGCTCGACGAAAAACTCTCTGAGATAGAGTCCCATCTGGGCAAGCGCGTAGATCACTGACAGCCGGCTGAATTGTAGAATAGACACACACGATGTAAGAAAGTGGCTCGCTCATGCAGATCAATACAATGACATTTCAGACGAAAAACGGGCCTGTCGAGGGAGTTCAGACAAAGTGGGAAGGATTCAACATACTTATCGTCACAGGTTCGAAGGGCTTTCTGGCCTGCCCGGCTATCGACGTTGACGCCTGCCAGGGCTACGACGCCGCAGCAGCAATAGTCGAAAGCTC
>CAZYMD010000171.1:0-11272 GCA_964649005.1 uncultured Pirellulales bacterium | reverse complement strand
TTACATATCATGAAAAGTTCAATCAATATTTGAAGGGCGGAAAAATGAAACGACTAATAGTGGGACTTATTACTATAGCAGCAATCTGTGTAATTGTAGCCGCAACAGGCAACGCACAGAGGAATACTGTAAGCGGACCAAAATTGCCCGGCGCAATGGCAATCATAGATGCAGCAGAATATCCGAGCCTGCAGGATGCTCTCAACGCTGTTGGCGAAAATGGCGGCCTCGTCCGTATCCCACCAGGGACATTCGAAATCAATTCGCCCCTGATCGTAAAAACCGGTGACACGTGTATCGAAGGCTCAGGCACAGCCACACACATCAAGAACGTCAACACCGAAGGAAAAGCCGCCCTCATCATACAGCACCCCAACGGCGCCGATAACCGCAACGCCGAACTATGGCGCGTTCGAATCGCCAACCTCAGAATCACAGGCAACGAAAAAAGCGGACATGGCATCGAGGCTCGCCGAATAAACGAAATCTTTATCGATGGCGTCACGACCAGCTATCATGGTGGTGACGGTATCCAACTCTACTACTGCTATGAGGACCCGCGAATATGCGATTCCCTCATAACCTACAACAAGCAGACAGGCCTGAACCTGATCGGATGTCACGACATCGTAGTCTCATCAAACCAGTTCGAGGAGAACAATGACGCCCTCAGGTGCATCGATGGATTCAATCTCTGCATGACAGGCAACAATCTCGACGACCATCTCGGCGATGGCGTTGTAATCGAAAACACATACGGCTCCGTCGTATCGGGTAACATGATAGAAGAATGCAACGGCACAGCAATTGTGCTCGACAGAGATTGCTATGGAATCACCCTAAGCGCCAACGTAATCGCGCACGACTCCTCAGGCGGAATCGATCTGCGAGACGCCCACGGCTGCGCAGTCAGCGCCAACACATTCACAATAATGGGAAACCACGCTCTGCGAATCGGTCCCGACAGCGGACGAATAACCGTAAGCGCCAACAACTTCTCGAACAGCAATATCGGCGATAACAAGATCAAACGCGGCACCGACGATTTGTCTGCCGGAGGTCTCTTACTCGAAGGAACCTCAGACGTAGCTATAGTAGGAAATCTGTTCTCAAGTGTGCGTCCCAAGGCCGTAGCAGCCGAAGGCCCACCAAGCGAACGGATACTGCTGTCCAGCAACATTATCGTCGATTCAGAAAGCGATAATGGTAAGCTGGTCAAATCAGTGATCACAGGCAATCTGGGCAGCGTAGATTAGGCTGTAAGTACCGTCCTATGTTGGATTTGGCAAGCATTTAACGGCATTCGCCAACCAGCTAAAATCCGGCCAAGTAGGGCCCGAATACACCGGTCAAATTATTTTCACGGGCTAACAATTGCCTATATAAAGGCTTATGCACAATAGGAAAAACCCCTAAAGATTTATTGAAGCCGGGACCGATTTGACTAATGTACTTTGACATAAGGTGGCTCTGGGAAATGACCAATCCGGCCATGTTAGCTTGAACTTGTGGCGCCCGTCTTTGATCCTTGTAAACAAGTCTGAATAGTACCGAGGGTGTTGCCTGGGAAGGCTAAACAGGAAAAAAGGAAAGAGCCACGTTGAAAATCGGGAGAGCCTCGTTGGCTCTCCCTTTTCATTTCTTAAAAGCAATCTTACCAGCCACTATCGTCGTATAAACCGAACAATCCTCATCAAGGACAACCAAATCCGCATCCTTGCCGACAGTAATACTGCCCCTCTTGTCATCAATCCGTAGCAACCTGGCGGGACTCGCAGTAACGGATTCTATCGCCTTATCGAAAGGACACCCCGTAAAATCCATATAGCGACCAAGCATCTGGCTTAATCCCAGGGCCGTACCGATGAGCGTTCCGTCCTTGTAGCGTGTGGCTCCTTCTTTTGATTCGTATTCCAGCCCATTGTACATATACCATCCATCGGGCAAACCCATCGCCTGCATCCCGTCTGTAATAGGAAAAATACGCTCAGGGCCAAGCAATTCGTACACAAGCTTCACCACCGCAGGGTGTACGTGGACCCCATCCGTAATCAGTTGGACCGTTACATCATCCGAATTCAAAACAGCGATCAAAGGCCCGGGCGCTCGATGATAAATCGATGGCATCGCATTGAACGTATGCGTAACGTGCTTAATACCAGCAGCGATGCCCTCCAGCGCCTGCTCGTAGGTCGCACTCGTATGCCCAAGCGAGGCAATAATCCCTGATTCGACATAACGTCGCACAAGCGACAGGCTCCCAGGCAGCTCAGGTGCAATAGTCATCATCGAAAGCTTACCCTTCGCAACTCGCTCTATCTCGTTAAACATCTCATCCGACGGTTCACAAATACAATCAGGCTGTATCATCCCCCTCTTTTTCTCAGAGATGAATGGCCCTTCAAGATGAATACCCAGCAGTCTGGCGCCGCCAAGATTGGCCCCAACGTGCTCGGCCGCCACTTCGATATGACGATTGTCCTTTCCAGGCTTGAAAACCGTCGTTGCAAGAAATCCGGTCACTCCAAACCTCGCACAGGTCTTCGATATCTCGCTTAGTGCTTCAGGAGTCGCATCCAATACATCGGCGCCGCCGGCCCCCTGTATGTGCACGTCAATAAAACCGGGAGCTACCACCCTGCCTCCGGCGTCAAGCGTAACATCCGACGCCGTCCCCGGGGCGACCTCTCCAATACATACGATCTTCGCACCTTCAACCAGAACACTGATATCGGGTGAGCCGGCCGGGGCATCATACAACCTGCAATTGCTGATTAAAAATCTATCTGCCATATCTTTGCGTCCTCTCGTGTATGCTATCTATGAACTATCAGTAGCAACTATAAATTCCTTGTTATCATAATCTCACCTTCGCCGCAAGCTTCACACGAGCAGGATTCATCAAGCTGCTCGCCGATGGACCTGAGACAACAAACACCTCACGCTGGTATGCTGTATCCACTAAAGACTCTCCAATCGCCAACGCAAGTCCGGCAGTTGACATGCATCACCGCCAATCGTATGATTGCGTGCACAATCGCTTGAATTTTGGAGTACACGTGATGGATAAGACCGAGAAGAGCTGGGAAAAACGCTTAAAGGGCCAACCCGATGAGTTAGCTGTCGATTTCGTACAGTCGCTTTCTGTGGATAGAAGGCTGTACAAGTACGATATCGTCGGTTCAATCGCTCATGCGCAGATGCTGGCCGAGCAGAAGCTCATCAGCAGAACCGAGTTGAAGGCCATCAAAACGGGCCTGATCGAAATCGGTGAAGAAATCGCGAGCGGACGTTTCAAGTTCAAGAAAGAATACGAAGACATACACATGGCCATCGAGGCCGCTTTAATCGGGAAAATCGGCGAGCCGGGCAAGAAGTTGCACACAGGCAGAAGCCGGAACGATCAGGTCGCAACCGACATCAGGCTGTGGATGCGAGACGAAATCGAGCTTCTCCAGGCCAACATTACGCTACTTCAAAGAGCCTTCATCAAGCTGGCTGGTAAATACATCAATGATGTCATGCCAAGCTATACCCATCTTCAACGCGCCCAACCGATATCGATAGCAGCTTACCTGCTCAATTTCGCAGAACAACTCGAACGGGACTTTGTCAGGCTCAAGAATTGTCGCGAACTCTCAAATATCTGCCCTCTTGGCAGCGGCGCTATAGCCGGATCAACTTTGCCACTGGACAGAAGAAACACCGCTGAGCAATTGGGCTTCGCAGATATTACATTCAACAGTATCGATTCAGTCAGTGACAGAGACTTCTGCGCCGAGTTCGTTTTCGATTGCTCGATGGTAATGACGCACCTGTCCCGCCTTGCCGAAGATTGGATCATCTTCAGTTCAACCGAGTTCGCATTCGTTCAGATTGATGATGCATATTGCACCTCTTCGAGCATGATGCCCCAGAAGCGAAATCCTGATATGCTGGAACTCATTCGTGGCAAGACCGGTCGTCTTTACGGCTCGCTCATGGGGCTGCTCACTTTGCTTAAGGGTCTGCCGACAGGATACAATCGCGACCTGCAGGAAGACAAGATCCACCTGTTCGAGGCCGCCGACACAACAAAGGCGTGTGTCGATATGACTTGTGCGATTGTTTCCCATACACGATTCAACACAAAACACATTGCCCAGGGACTTGACTCTGGATTCTCCGACGCCACGGCGATGGCTGAGTATCTCGTGCGAAAAGGCGTACCCTTCAGACAGGCGCATGGCATCGTCGGAGCATTAGTAGCCGAGTGTGAGAAACAGGACAAGCAGTTAGCCCAGTTGGCCCTGGAGGAACTGAAAGAACACTGCCCCTCCATCGAATCGGATGTCTATGAGAACCTCGGAGCAGCTAACGTTGCGAGGAGCTATGAAACAGCGGGTGCAGCCGGCCCTAAGCAGGCAAAGGCACAGATCGAATATTGGACCGAACGCCTGAGGCAGCGATGAGTGAGAGCGAAAACGAGATCACGGCGTGGTTCGCCCAGCAGAGCAATCTGCCCGCATCGAGTTTTCCCATCGGCATAGGCGACGATATGGCGGAGATCAAGATTGGCGATGAGTCGGTCCTGATAACCACCGACATGCTGCTCGACGGGGTGCACTTCGACCTCAGGGAGACAAGCATCGAGCAGGCGGGCTACAAGGCAATGGCTGTCAGCCTCAGCGATTGCGCGGCGATGGCTACCGTTCCGGTGGCCGCGGTGGTGTCGGTGGCGCTACCCAAAGGCTTTGGCTCCGAGCAGCTCAAACAGCTCCATGCAGGAATTCGACGTGCAGGTGATGCTTTTAATTGCGCACTCGTAGGCGGAGATATAACCTCCTGGAAAGATAACAATACGTTTGCCATAAGCGTAGCAATGCTCAGCAAAAGAGGCAATTGCGATCCTGTCACCAGATCCGGCGCTCAAGTCGGAGACATTATTTGCGTAACAGGAACGCTCGGTGGCTCCCTTGCAGGCAAACATCTTGAGTTTGTGCCGAGAGTCAACGAAGCCCTGCACATAACTGAACTGGCCAAAATAAATTCGATGATGGATATCAGCGATGGATTAAGCACAGACCTTAATCGGATATGCAAGCAAAGCAATGTTGGTGCATTAATAGAGGCTGAGCATATCCCGGTTTCTAAAGAAACTCTCAAACGTAACGATCCTTTGGCCGCAGCACTGCACGATGGGGAAGATTTTGAGTTGCTCTTTACCCTCCCGGATTCAGAATATGAACGATTGGCCAGGCAATGGACAGGGCCCGTTCTTATTACACGAATCGGCATCGTCACAGACAGCAAAAAAATGCAGATGCAAATGTCTGATGGCAATCTCTGCGATATCAAGTTAGCAGGCTACGATCATCTGAGCAATTAGATTGAACTTTTCATGGAGACTCACAAAATGAATCCTCGAATAGCCCTTCATTTGCTGATCACATTTGGGATAGCAACACTTGCATTAGGTGTCGAGAACATCGACCGCGGCCTGGTGGCTGTAGAGAAAGAAGATGGCTCGGTATTTCTGAGCTGGCGTTCGCTCACTGGCGATTCGCCGGATATGGCGTTTGCTGTCGCGCGAGTTCCCACTGATCTATCTGCGACGAGCCAGTGGACGTGGCTAACAGAAGGCAAGCCTTATCGAAAGACCAATTTCACAGACACCGACGTAAAGGCTGTGCCTGGAGCAATCTATGCCCTGTGCAGATACAGCAGCGAAACGAACAGTAAGCCTGAGCAACTTGGCGTAGTGAGCGTCAAGCCAAAGCAATATCTGACTATCCCGCTGGATGGCGATCACGATTTCCAGAAGGTCGGTATAGCCGATCTCGATGGCGATGGCCAGTACGAGTACATCATCAAACAGCCAAACTTCAACACCGATCCATACCAAAAGCCAGGCTATTGGAAAAAGAGCACGACAACGTACAAGCTCGAAGCCTACAAGCTGGATGGCACGATGCTCTGGCGCTACGATCTGGGTTGGTCAATTGAAGCGGGCATCTGGTATTCGCCCTGGATTGTTTATGACGTCGATGGCGATGGTAAGGCTGAGGTCTACTGCAAAGCAGGCGAGGGCGATCCGCGCGATGAGAAGGGCCTGGTTCAGAGCGGGCCTGAGTACTTAGTGAAAATCGACGGTCAGACGGGCAAAGTCGTCGCAAAAACAGACTGGCTCAGCAGGGAAGGATACCCGGATTACAATTACTATTGCCGGAACTTTCTGACTGTGGCATATCTCAACGGCAAGACCCCCGCGCTGATTATGCAGCGAGGGACTTACAACGTGATCAAGACCAAGGCCCTGGACAAGGATTTCGAAGAGATATGGTACTGGGAGGCCGACAGCGAGAAGAAGAAATATAGAGGGCAGGGCTCGCATGGCCTGATCAGCGCGGACGTTGACGGAGATGGCCGCGACGAATTGGTGATTGGTTCGGCGGTGCTTGATGACGATGGCAAAGGGCTCTGGACTACGGAGATGGGGCATCCTGATATATGCTATGTGGGCGATATCGATCCGGCCAATCCAGGCCTTGAGGTCTACTACGGCATGGAAACACGCCAGAAAACGGACGGCATGTGCGTCGTAGATGCAGCAACGGGCAAGAAACTCTGGACGCACAAAGAACCAACGTATCATTTGCATGGTCAGGGAATGGCTGGAGATATCCTGGCTGAGTATCCTGGGATGGAAGTTTTGGCTGGTGAGCGCGATTACGACAAACGCTGGCTCTACAGCTCGCAGGGCAAACTCATAGAGTTCATGGAGAAAGGAACGCTATCACCTCGCCCAGTTTGGTGGGACGCCGATGCCCAGAAGGAAGTTATCATCTCGGGCGCCATACGTGATTGGGGCCAAGACCCGATCCAACGGGTTCAGGGGCGAGTCATTGCAGTGGTTGATTGCCTTGGCGACCACCGCGAGGAAGTTATTACGGCCTTGAAGGGAGAACTCAGAATATATACAACAACAATCCCAACCGAGGAGAAACGCCCCTGCCTAATGCAGGATCATCAGTATCGTATGGGTATAGTCGCCCAGACTATGGGGTACTACTATCCCGCTAACCTTGGTCTTTAACCAAGAAACTCTAACAAAACCTGTCTTGAGCTTTTTGTCATTCCCGCGAAGGCGGGAATCCAAGGTGTTTCGTTAGAGTTCTTCAGAAATTCAGAACGAGCAGATATCGAAAACATGGATATGGATATAACAACTTCATCGCCCGAGGAAACGATCGATTTGGGGCGAAAGATAGGAAGCCAGTTAGCCGGGGGCGAGATCCTCGCCATCTGTGGAACTCTGGGAACTGGCAAAACCCACCTGATTAAGGGTATCGCGGCTGGTGCAGGGGCGGATGATTGTTCCGCCGTCAACAGCCCAACCTTCGTCATGGTCAACGAGTATTCAGGCCGCCTCGACATATACCATATCGACGCATATCGCACTGAATCGGTTAGAGAGTTCGAATTGTTAGGTTTCGACGATTTCTGCCATCCTGATTCGGTTGTACTAATCGAATGGGCCGAAAAAGTCGCAGAGGTACTCGAAGGCACGAACTGCATCTGGGTGGAACTCAAACACGTCAGCCGTAGCGAAAGAAACATATGTGCAAAGAACCTCCCCGAACACATCCATTGTTGAACAACTGATATCGGGTCAGGGTATCTCATCTCGGGGGTAACTGCACAATATACCCCGCTCTCGGGAGGCTCTTCATCATGATTTCAAAAGTAGACCTTGCATCCCGTTGAAAAAACTGCTCTAATCCTGTCTCGGCTGGTTGGGTGTCAGCGCGCCGACAAATAGAAACTACCATTGGTTCTGCACAAAAAGGATAGATAACTATGGAGCAACAGAAGATCAAATGCATGTGGAATATTAACCTAAGCAGCCTGGTTATTGGCTTTCTGCTCGCAATTTGTCTCGTACTGACCCTTGGCACCGACAGCCTCACAAAGACAGAGCCAGATGGCCCGGGACCGTTCCAGGTCTGCATGGCCGGCGATCTTTCCGTGTTCGTCCTCGACACACAGACCGGCCAGGTCTGGAGAGTCGGAAGAACCGAGACTTACGACTATGGCACGCCCTGGCAGCGCCAATCCGTTCGCAAGAGCATAATGCCGACTGTCGAGTAGGCATTCGCCTGGAACACTGAAGCTATATAGAATATGGTGCAGAGGGCATAAAGTGCGCGTCTTGGGAATCTCAACCAGCCCGAGGAAGAATGGTAACAGCGACCTGCTTCTGCGCCGCGCGCTGGAGGGCGCCGCATCCAACGGGGCAAACGTCGAATACGTCCACCTTGCCGATTTGACCATTGGCCCATGCACCGAGTGCAACGCCTGCTACACTACAGGCAAATGCGCCGTCCAGGACGACTACCAGAAGTTGATGTCAGAAATACTCGAAGCCGACCGCCTGATCTTCGCCACTCCCATATTTTTCTCAGGCGTCTGCGCCCAGGCAAAAATGCTTATCGACCGCGCACAATGCCTCTGGGCTCGCAAATACGTCCTGAAGCAGCCCCCTCCGGCTGATCGCCAAACGCAGCATGCAATGGTGATCGTGGTCGGCGGTTCTAAGAGTAAAAAGCAGTTTGGCAGCGTCAAGCTAACAATGAAGTACTACTTCGACGCCCTCGGTTTCGACTACGCCTTCAACCTCTTTGTCAGCCGTGTCGATGCCCTTGAAGACATCAAGAGCCACACTTCCGCAATGGACGAAGTCTTCCGCCTCGGCTCCGAATTGGCTTCTGACACACTATCTCCGGCAAAAGAACCAATCGATGTAGAACTCTTTTAACCAGCCGCCAATGGTAGCCTTCGTTATGCCTGCAAACTAGCAACAATCGCCATCACTGCTCATCCGTTCTCACAACCTTGCAGGCAACATCACTTCTGAAGGTGGGCACTGAGACAGAAACAGTATTGCCAGATAGAGAAATGCTCATCCTGCCAACGGTCTTGCTCTCTATTGTATCCCACCATTCTACAGAGTATCGACCTGGCTTGAGGCCTGTGATTTCGATGGTCGCTCCTTCAATGCTGTCGGGCTTCTTCTTATCAACGACCTGGCTCCACCACGTTGCCTGCTTGTCGGAGAGCCAGAAGTATGCACGATCTTTGTCCTGGTAGCCGAGGACGCGGAGCCGATCATTCGACGTTTTTGCGGTCGTAGTTTTCAGGCCGGCTAATGAAATCCCCGAAAGGAATCCCGACAGAGGTTTATAGTGTTTGTATACATCCTGCTCATCCAAGCGCTCCCACCACCAAAACATGGCGGTTCCTGAAACGCCTGAGAAGGCCGAGGCCCAGAGCGATTTTCGGAAGTGGACGCCCTCTGAATCCTGTTTCATGTAGTCGCTCAGGCCCCACTTTTCATCAGCCAGACCAAACTCGCCGATTAGTACAGGTTTGTGGGGTGCGTGCTCTCTGAGGAATGCAGCCTTTTCGATGATTGTCGCCACCTCATCTTTCATATCCTCGTTTGTCCCGGGCCTCATGTAGTGGTGCAGTTGGCCTATATCGAGACTTGCGAGTTGGCAATCTCTGGCCGAGGGATGCCAGGTGCTTGTGGTTCGCAGGTGCTTATAGATATCGATCTCTTTAAGATACCCACCCACCTCGTTATAGAAGCGGTCGATCGGTTTGCCTGGGTCGATTTCATTGAAATACTCCCAGGACGCAACACTCGTAGAATATCCCCATCGGGCCACGGCGTAACGCACCAGCTTCTTTGCATCGTCTATCGCCTGCTGGTATTCGGCACTCTGCGGGTTCGAGAGATACTTCATATAATTGTCGCGTGTGATGATGCACAGCATCAAATAGACGCCATTGTCCCGGGCCGACTCGACAAGTCCATCGAGTATAAAACAGTCGAGCTGGTTGTATACACCTCGCAATGGTCTGTTCACATCGGCTTCCCAGAGCAATTCCGCACCACCCTTGGCTTCTTTGAGAGATAAGGCATCAATCCAGAGAGTGCCAGATCCAACCAATCCAATATTCATCCTGCCAAGCCACATCTGCCCACTGCTGGTTGTGAATTCACCCTTAAACTGCTTCCATTGGCCTTTTGAACCAGATGTGAACTGCTCTTTGTCGCCTCCGATCTCAATCTGTAATGCTCTGGCGTCATCAGCCATGAAACGCCCTGAAAATACATACTTCGTATTTGGCTTCAATGCCACTCGATGGGATGGTGACACATCAAACGACTTGCTATCTGAGCTTTCGATTTTAACACACTTGCGCTGCGCCGAACCATCGCCAGTATCAGGCATAGGAACAATCTGAGCTTTACGACTCCAAGACCGTCCCCACGCGCTCTTGCGAGCCTCAATCGCCATGGCCCAATCTTCGCAACAGGTCCAGATTCGAGTGAAGTTGGCCCCATTTTGAGACAGGCTGGCGAATATCTCCTCGGCTTTGGTCAAGTTCACATATTGGCCCTCGCCAACAAAGGCCAGATTTTGTCCGATGGCAAAGAAGGGATCGCCTTCGCTTAATTCAAAAAAACGAGGATCCTTCTCGCAGACCCTGATATACCCTTTGCTCTGCGAAGGATTGCACGAAAAGCGAATCGTGTTCGATCGGACAGTTCCGTTGCTGTCCTTGAGAATCGCAGTTACAGAATATGCACCCACCTGCATCGGTGAGAATCTCGCCTTCCAACCGCCTTGCCCGATTGGATAGTACCAGTTGGTTCCGCTGCGGCCGCCACTTAGCTTGCGGCGCTGGTAGTCCTGGCAGAAGAAAGCAGGCAACGTCACTTTCCCGGCTCCCGGTGTATCTATCTCCACACACAGATCGATCTGCTCTGGATCGAAGGGATTCTCGTATTCATTTTCCACAAAGATCGTGAACTCTATTTTGCCATACATGGCTACGCTCTGAGCCGATGCTTGAATTTGAACTACATCCTGAGCCACGCAAGCATAACTAAAAAATCCCGCCATCAATAAACACCAAAGACCTGTTCGAGCAGATGTCACTATATGCCGCACGGAATTCTCCTTTTTTGCATTCTATTTCTCCACCGATAGAGAAACAGGGCCCAGAAGCCCCGATGGCTCAGCCGTAGCACTGCCCCGCGTACCCCAAACATCCCAGGCGAATCGATTAGCCAGGGAATTGGATACGACAAGAGCAATTTCATTGGTCCCTTTTTTTACAAAATCCGTTATCTCAATCTCATAGGGCGGCCAAAGTATAGTGTCCACGAGCTTGCCGTTGATATATACCTCAGCGTAATGCTCCACCTTGCCAAGATCGA